>AZOF01000011.1 GCA_000510845.1 alpha proteobacterium SCGC AAA028-D10
CACAGGCGTTGCGGTTGAAGTTGCTCAAAATCAAAAATTTGCAGGAATTATTTTAGAGTCTCCCTACACTTCTATCGTTGATGCCGCCAAGATTTATTATCCTTATTTACCTGTAGATCTAATATTAAAAGATAAATATTTAAGTTTAAAAAAAATTAAAAATATTAATTCACCAATTCTTATAATGCATGGCGGAGCAGATATAATAATACCTATTGCTATGGGAAAAAAATTGTTTGATGAAGTTCAGTCAAAAAAATATGGATACTTCCCACAATTTGATCGTCATATGATGACTTATAATTCCGAGCTTAAGTTAGAATTACAGAAATTTATAAAAACTTTAAATTAGTTTTTAATAAAGGCTTGCACAAAGTCTTTTGCAATAAAGTTGTCTAAATCTTCTTCTTTTTCACCTATGCCAATTGCATAGATTGGAATTTGAAATTGTTTTGCAATAGCAACCAGAATGCCTCCCTTTGCAGTTCCATCTAATTTAGTCATAATAATTCCAGAGATAGGTGTAATTTTTTTAAATTCTTCAATTTGATTAATTGCATTCTGTCCTGTGGTTGCATCAAGGACTAAAATAGTTTCATGAGGAGCGTCTGCATCAATTTTTTTTAAAACTCTAATAATTTTTGAGAATTCTTCCATTAAGTTCTTTTTGTTTTGAAGTCGTCCTGCCGTATCAATTACACAGTAATCAGCATTGTTTTGTCTTGCATATTCAAAACTTTTAAATGCAACAGAGGCTGGATCTGAGCCAATATCTGATTTTATTATTTCTACATTAATTTTTTTACACCAAAGTTCTAATTGATCAATTGCTGCAGCTCTAAAAGTATCGCCAGCTCCAACAATAACTTTATTTCCTTGGACCTTGAGTTTTTTACATAATTTGCCAATAGTTGTTGTTTTGCCAACTCCATTAACTCCACAAACTAATACCACTGTGGGTTTATTATGCTTTTTCGTAAAAAAATCTTTTTGTAGAGGTATTAAAATTTCTTCTATTTCTTTAGAAATAGCATGAAAAAAATTTTCCTTTGTTAATTCTTCTTTGCTGTATTTTTTATTGGCTATATTTTTTCTAAATTCTTCTACAAAGCCAATACCAACATCTGCCTGAATTAGAATATCTTCTATATCTTGAAGAATTTCTACCTGTGGTTTGGATTTATTAAAAATTTCGTCAATTCCTTTTGTGAATTTTTCTGAAGTTTTTTTTAGACTGTCTTGTAGTTTTTTAAAAAAATTCATTAAGAATTATATTTTAAGAATGATATTTTTAATATTTGAGACAGATCCTGTCATAATAATATGTTTGTCTTTAGCCCATTCAATATGAAGCGTTCCATTTTTAAAATGAATGTTAACTTTTTTTCCAGTCAGACCTAATTTACTTGCAGCCACAGCTGTGGCGCAAGCAGCTGTACCGCACGCAAGCGTTAAACCAGCACCTCTTTCCCAAACTTTTACTGCAATATTTTGTTTATTCATTATTTTAGCAAATGTAACGTTGCATCTTTCTGGAAAAAATTCGTGATGTTCTATTTGAGGGCCAATTTTTTTAAGTAATTCAAATGTTATATCTTTAAAAAAAATAATATGAGGATTGCCAACACTCAAAGTATATCCATGTAAAATTCCAAAATGTTTAGTTTTAATCTTAACATTTGCATGGTTCATTTTTTTCATCAAAGGAATTTTTTTCCAATCAAAATTTGGAATTCCCATATCAACAGATACTTCAGTTTTTCCAGTAAGTTTTGCTTTAAGAATTCCACTTTCAGTATTAATTTTAGATTTATTTAATTTTTTCTCACTCATTAAAAAATATGAAATACATCTTGAACCGTTGCCGCATGCACCTGTTTCTCCGCCGTCTGAATTATAAAAAGTTATTTTAGCGTTTGTTTTTTTTTCTTTATCTTTGTCTATAATAATAATTTGATCACAACCTGGACCTTTTTTTCTGTCCGCAATATTTATAATTTGTTGTTTTGAGAGATCGATTTTATCTTTTCTTCTATCAATGATGATAAAGTCATTGCCTAGGCCATCCATTTTATAAGCTTGTATTTCGATCATCTATTTTATTGTTGTATCTTACAAATATTCTCAATTATTGACTTTTAAAATAGTAAAATATACTTTTAAGAAAATTTTCCACAAAAATAAGCAGGTTTTGTGGTGTCCTTCTAATGAAGGAGATCAACACTAGTCAGCGATATTCGCCCACTAGTGCGATTGCTGCTGGAGAAAAAAAATGTTTGAAAATTTAACAAGTAAAATTGAGTCTGCCTTTTCTTTTTTTAATAAAAGCACTCAATTAGATGAAAAACAGGTTGATGAAGGATTGCGAAAGATCCGCCAGGCTCTTCTTGAGTCCGACGTTGCTCTTTCTGTTGCTAAAGAATTTATTGCAAATGTTAAACCAAAAGCAATCGGCCAAGAAGTTTTAAAATCTATAACTCCAGGGCAGTTACTTGTTAAAATTGTATACGATGAACTTGTTAAAATTTTAGGTAGCGAAAAATCAGAAATTAATCTTAATACAGTTCCGCCAGCAAAAATATTAGTTGTTGGTTTGCAAGGCTCAGGAAAAACAACAACTTCAGCAAAGATTGCAAAATTTATTGAAAAGAATTTTAATAAAAAAGTAATGTTATCGAGCTTAGACGTTTACCGTCCAGCAGCTCAAAAACAATTAGAGTTATTAGGTAGTCAAAATAATATTCAAACAATTCCAATTATAGAAGGACAACTTCCAATAGAAATTACTCAAAGGACTTTAGCGGCTGCTTCCTTATCTGGCTCTGATGTAATTATTTTTGATACTGCGGGACGAACACAAATTGATAGCGTGATGATGAGTGAATTAAATAATCTTAAAAAGATAATTAATCCAATCGAAACTTTTTTAGTTGCTGACTCTTTAACAGGACAAGACGCCGTAAATATCGCTAGTGAATTTAAAAAAACAGTCGATTTAACAGGAATAATATTAACAAGAATAGATGGAGATGGAAAAGGTGGTGCAGCCCTTAGCATGAAGTCCGTTGCCAATTGTCCAATTAAATTTTTAGGGGTTGGTGAAAAAATTGATGATTTTGAAATATTCCATCCAGAAAGAATTGCAAATAGAATTTTAGGAATGGGAGATGTTGTTTCCCTTGTTGAAAAAGTATCTGAAAATTTAAAAAAAGAAGAAGTTGAAGAGCTAGAAGAGAATTTTAAAAAAGGACAATTTACTTTTAATGATTATTTAAAACAGATTAGACAAATGAAAAAAATTGGTGGCATGGGAAAAGTTTTAGGAATGATTCCTGGAATTTCAAAAATTAAAAAACAAATAGATGAGGCTGATATTGATGAGAGTCTTCTTGGAAAACAAGAAGCGGTTATTTTATCGATGACTCCTAAAGAAAGAGATAATCCAAAAATTATTGATGGATCGAGAAAAAAAAGAATAGCGAATGGTTCAGGAACCGACATCGCTTTAGTAAACAAGCTTCTAAAACAACATAAAATGATGACAGGAATGATGAAAAGAATGTCTCAAGGTGGCGGAAGAAATTTTGGAGGTTTAGACGGAATACCTCCCGAATTATTTAACAATCTAAAATAGAAAGGCAAATAAATGTTAAAAATAAGACTATCAAGAGGGGGAACAAAAAAAAGACCCTTCTATCAAATCGTAGTTGCAGATTCTAGAAATCCAAGAGATGGAAAATTTATTGAAAAACTTGGATACTTCAATCCGTTATTACCAAAAAGCAAACCAGAAAGATTAAGCTTAGAGTCAGAAAGAATAACTCATTGGATTAAAATGGGAGCTCAGCCTACTCTAAGAGTTGCAAAATTTTTAGGTGCTGCAAATCTTGCCCCAGTTCCTGAAAAAAGAAATAATCCAATTAAAGCTTTACCTAAAAAGAAAGCTCAAGAAAGATTAAAAGCTGCCCAAGCACCAAAAGAAGCACCAGCAGCAGAAGCAGCGGCTCCAGCAGCTGAACCAGCTCCTGTAGAAGCTCCAAAGGTTGAAGAAAAAGCACCAGAAGCGGAGGCACCAAAAACAAATTAACTATTATGTGGTCTGCAAAAATATTCACTTTATATCCAGAATTTTTTCCAGGGATTTTAGATATCGGGCTTTATAAAAGAGCTAGAGAAAATAAAATCTGGTCACTCGATGTCATTAACATCAGGGACTCTGCTTTAGATAAGCATGGAAGTGTGGATGATACTCCTTTTGGAGGAGGAAGCGGAATGGTTATGCGTGCCGATGTAATAGATAGTTGTTTGGATAAAAATATTAAAAACTCTAAAAATGAACTTATTTATCTAAGTCCTAGAGGCGAATTGTTAACGCAAAAAATTGCAAAACAATTATCACAAAAAAATGGAGTAGATCTTATCTGTGGACACTTTGAAGGAATTGATCAAAGAGTTATAGAAGAAAGAAAGATTAGAGAAATAAGTATTGGTGATTTTATTTTATCCGGCGGTGAAACAGCAGCGTTTGTTTTTTTAGATTCCATACTTAGATTGTTGCCAGGCGTTCTTGGCAATTCTTCTTCATTAAATGAAGAGAGTTTTGAAAATAATTTATTAGAATATCCTCAATATACAAAACCCCAAGAGTGGAAAGGAAGAACTGTTCCGGAAGTACTTTTGTCTGGGAATCACGCTAAAATTAAGGACTGGCGCTTAGCACAATCCGAGGATATAACACGACGCCAGAGACAAGACTTATGGGAAAAATATCACAAATAACTAAATTTTAATGCAAATTTCTACAATGAGAATAGACGAATTAGATAAACTTCATATTAAGAAAATTGGTGAAAAAAAATTACCAGAATTTTCTCCTGGAGATACTTTAAAAGTAAACGTTCGAATTATCGAAGGAAAAAGACAAAGAATACAAGCTTACGAAGGAGTTTGTATTGCTAAAAAAAATAGAGGAATTAATTCTACTTTTACAGTTAGAAAAATTTCTTTTGGTGAAGGTGTTGAAAGATTATTTCCAGTTCATAGTCCAAACGTAGAGTCTGTTGAAGTAATTAGAAGCGGAAAAGTAAGAAGAGCAAAACTTTATTATTTAAGAGAAAGAACTGGTAAATCAGCTAGAATTACAGAAAAAATTAGAAAAAAAATTGGTGTAGATATTATTCAACCTTTACCAAAAAAAGAGGCAGTCCAAAATATTGAAGCACAAGCAGCCGTAGCTGCCGAACAGGCTCCAAAAAATACGGAAAAAGCTTCAGCGCCAAAGACAGAAGCTCAGAATAAAAAGAAGTAATACTAGTTTTTATTTAATGGCAAAGACAATTTACGACAAAATATGGGAAAGTCATTTAGTTGATGAACAAAATGACGGAACATCACTATTGTACATTGATAGGCATTTAGTTCACGAAGTAACGAGTCCACAGGCATTTGAGGGATTACGTTTATCTAATAGAAAAGTAAAATTACCTGGTTCAACATTAGCAGTTGTAGATCACAACGTTCCAACAACAGATAGATCAAAAGGAATAGCAGATAAAGAATCTGCAATTCAAGTTGAGACTCTTTCTAAAAATTGTAAAGATTTTGGTATAGAATTTTTTGGTTTAACAGACAAAAGACAAGGCATTGTTCATGTTATTGGTCCTGAACAAGGATTAACTCAGCCTGGAATGACAATTGTTTGTGGAGATAGTCATACTTCAACGCATGGCGCATTTGGTGCATTAGCTTTTGGAATCGGAACTTCAGAAGTAGAGCATGTTCTTGCAACGCAAACTTTAATCCAAAGCAGAGCCAAAAATTTTAAAATTAGTGTTGATGGAAAATTGCCATTGGGTGTTACTGCTAAAGATGTAATCCTATCTATTATTGGAAAAATTGGAACAGCAGGTGGAACCGGTTACGTTATTGAATACTGTGGAGAAGTTTTTAGAAACTTTTCTATGGAAGAAAGAATGACGGTTTGTAATATGAGTATCGAAGCAGGTGCTCGAGCTGGACTTGTTGCCCCTGATCAAAAAACATTTGATTATATTAAAGGAAGACCATTAGCTCCAAAGGGAGACAATTGGGAAAAAGCACTTAAATATTGGAGCGCCTTATATACTGATAAAGACGCAAAATTTGATAGAGAACTTCATTTGCAAGGAAAAGATATTGAGCCAACAGTTACTTGGGGAACAAGTCCTCAAGATACAGCGTCCATTAATGGAAAAGTTCCTGATCCAAATTTAGAAAAAAATGAAGATAGAAAAAAATCTATTCTAAGATCTTTGGATTATATGGGCTTAGAGCCCAATACTGCCATTCAGGATATTAAAATTGATAAGGTTTTTATAGGCTCTTGCACCAATGGAAGAATTGAAGATTTAAGAGAAGTTGCAAAAATAGTTAAAGGAAAAAAAGTAAATAAAAACGTTGATGCAATTGTTGTTCCAGGTTCTGGACTTGTAAAATTACAAGCTGAAAAAGAAGGCTTAGATAAAATATTCAAAGAATCGGGATTTGAATGGAGAGAACCTGGATGTTCAATGTGTCTTGGAATGAATCCGGATCAATTAAAACCAAAAGAAAGATGCGCCTCTACTTCAAATAGAAATTTTGAAGGAAGACAAGGAAGAGGTGGAAGAACACATCTTGTGAGCCCAGTTATGGCAGCCGCTGCTGCAATTGAGGGTAAATTTGTAGATATTAGAAAGATTATTTAATGGAAAAGTTTGCAAAAGTTAAAAGTATTGCTGCCGATCTTCAGATCTCAAATATTGATACGGATATGATTATTCCAAAACAATTTTTAAAGACAATCAAAAGAACAGGCCTTGGTTCTGCTTTGTTTTATGAAATGCGTTATGATGAAAAAGGCAACGCAATAAAAAGTTTTATTTTAAATAATGCCCCTTTCAATAAAGCAAAAATTTTGATTTCAGGTAAAAATTTTGGTTGCGGATCATCTAGAGAGCATGCGCCCTGGGCATTATTAGATTTTGGTATTAAATGTATCATTGCCGAAAGCTTTGCAGATATTTTCTATAACAACTGTTTTAAAAATGGAATTTTACCAATCGTTCTTCCAGAAAATCAGGTTAAAGAATTATCTGAGGCTGCAAAAAAAAAATAAAGAAATAGAAATTGATTTGATTGATCAAAAAATTCATAAAGGGGACAATAGACCTTTCGATTTTGAAATTGAATCATTTAGAAAAGAATGTTTATTAAATGGTTATGACGACATTGCTCTTACTCTAAAAAAAGATGCTAAAATTAATATCTTTGAACAAAATAAAAAAAATCTAACTCCTTGGTTATATTAATGAAAAAAAAACTTCTTATTCTTGCTGGAGATGGAATTGGACCGGAGGTAATGAATGAGGTTAAAAAAATTATTGCTTGGTTTAATAAAAATAAATCTACTGATTTTAATATTACCGAAGAATTAGCAGGAGGAATATCCTTTGATAAGCATGGCACTCCAATTACTGACAAAGTAATGGAAGTTGCAATGGCAAGTGACGCAGTTTTGTTAGGAGCCGTGGGTGGCCCAAAGTGGGATAAATTAGAATTTTCTAAAAGACCTGAGAGAGCTTTATTAAGACTTAGAAAAGATTTAGAATTATTTGCAAATTTAAGACCCGCAATTTGTTTTAAAGAACTTGCTAATGCATCTACTTTAAAGCCAGAAATTGTTTCTGATTTAGATATTATGATTGTGCGAGAGCTTACGGGAGGTATTTATTTTGGAACTCCAAGAGGAGTTGAAAGATTACCTAATGGTGAAAAAAAAGGAACCAATACTCATACTTACACATCAAGCGAAATTCAAAGAGTTGCAAGGGTTGCTTTTGAACTTGCAAGAAAAAGAAGCAATAAAGTTACTTCTTGTGAAAAATCTAATGTTATGGAAGCCGGTTTATTATGGAGAGAAGAAGTAGAAGAGTTGCATAAGAAAGAATTTAAAGATGTAGAACTAAGCCATATGCTAGCAGATAATTGCGCTATGCAATTAGTTAGAAATCCTAAACAATTTGATGTGATCGTAACTGATAACTTGTTTGGAGATATGCTTTCAGATGAGGCTGGAATGTTAACAGGTTCACTTGGAATGTTGCCTTCAGCATCATTAAGCGGAAAGAATAAAGAAGGAAAATTTAAATCAATGTATGAACCTTGTCATGGCTCTGCACCTGACATAGCGGGTAAAAATATTGCAAATCCACTTGCATCAATCTTGAGTTTTTCTATGGCTTTACGTTATTCTTTTGATATGGATAAAGAAGCGGATATGCTCGATCAGGCAGTTAAAGATGTTCTTAAAGATGGTCACAGAACGCAAGATATAATGGAAAAAGGTCAGAAAAAAGTTTCAACTTCAGAAATGGGTGATTTGGTTATATCCAAACTAAAATAATGAGAGCAAATATTGCAATCGTAGGAAGCACAGGAAACGCAGGCAGAAAAACAATCGAAGTTTTAGAAAGACGAAAGTTTCCAGTAAATATACTTTATTTATTAGCTTCAAAAAAAAGTGTTGGAAAATTTATAAAATTTAGAAATAAAAATATTGAAGTTAAAAGCTTAGAAGATTTTGATTTTAGAAAAGCAGATATTACTTTTTTTTGCGCAGGATCTAAACTTGCAAAAACTTGGGCACCAAAGATTGCAAAAGATTCAATTGTAATTGAATATTCAAGTTATTTTAGATCATTCAAAAACATCCCATTGATTGTTCCTGAAGTAAATGAACATGCAATTAAAGATTATAAAAAGACAAATATTATTGCCAACCCAAACTGTTCAACAGCGCAATTAGTTGTGGCTTTAAAACCTCTCCACGATAAATTTAAGATAAAAAGAGTCGTAACATCGACTTATCAGTCAGTATCAGGAGCAGGAAAAGCTGCTATGGATGAACTAATTTCTCAGACAAAAGATTATTTAAATAATAAGAAAATTAGACCCAAGAAATTTACAAAACAAATAGCATTTAACGTTATTCCTCACATTGATGTTTTCATGAAAGATGGATCTACAAAAGAAGAGTGGAAAATGGAAAATGAGACTAAAAAGATATTAGATAAGAATATTAAATTAACAGCAACATGCGTACGTGTTCCAGTGCTTGTTTCTCATTCAGAAACTGTGAACGTTGAACTTAAAAAGAAATTCGATATTAAGCAAATACGTTCAACTTTAATGAAAGCACCTAGCTGTAAAGTTATTGATCAAAAAAAGAACGGAGGCTATGCAACCCCCGTTGAGTCTGCCGGAAGCTTTTTAACTTACATTTCTAGAATTAGAAGAGATCCTACAAAAAATGCTGTAAATATGTGGATCGTTTCTGACAATTTATTAAAAGGAGCGGCGTTTAATGCAGTGCAAATCGCGGAGGTTTTAGTTAAAAAGTATATAAGAAATAATTAAATATTTTTTATGGAAAAAAATTCTGGTCCACTATCTCCTCATCTCCAGATTTATAAGTGGCAGTTTTCATCTTTATTATCAATTACGCATAGACTTACCGGCACAATTAATACTGTAGGATTTTTTGTAATTGTTCTGTGGATTTTATTTTTAGCTTTGGGACCTGAATATTATAATTTTTATCAAACATTTCTAAGAAGTTTTATAGGTAAATTTATTCTTGTAGGTTTTACTTGGTCATTTGTTTATCACATGTTTAATGGCATTAGACATCTTGCTTGGGATTTTGGTTATGGTTACGAAATTAAGACCGCAAATCTTTCTGGAATAATTGTTTTATTTCTATCTATTTTAACAACATTTTTTATTTGGATTATATAATGAAAAATCATGCTTTAAATAAATGGATAATACAAAGAGTCAGTGCAGTTGTATTAATGCCTTTGTTATTATTTTTTTTATATTCTTTAGTCGATTTAGTTAACAAGGATTACACAGGTGCACTAGATTTTTTTGATAATTATCTCTCAATAATTATTTTTACTTTATTTTTAATATTTGCAGGTTTGCATTTAAAATTAGGTTTAGGTGAGATTATTGAAGATTATATTCAGGACGAACGTTTGAAGGGAGTTTTAAATAAAATCATAATGTTATACTCGGCTGTACTTCCCGTTGTTGGCATTATATCATTGATTATAATTATTTTATGAGCACCTATCCAATTATTGATCACGAATATGATGTTATTGTTGTAGGAGCTGGTGGCTCGGGATTAAGAGCAGCCGTTGGTTTAGCTGAGGCTGGACTCAAGACAGCTTGTATTTCAAAAGTATTTCCAACAAGAAGTCACACTGCTGCAGCGCAAGGCGGAATCTCTGCTGCATTAGGAAACATGTCGGAGGATGATTGGCGCTGGCATATGTATGACACGGTAAAAGGGGCTGATTGGTTAGGCGATCAAGATGCAATTGAATATTTATGTAAGGAAGCTCCAAGAGCAGTTATTGAACTTGAAAAATACGGAGTTCCCTTTAGCAGAACTGAAGAGGGAAAAATTTACCAAAGACCTTTTGGAGGAATGACCGCTAATTATGGAAATGGTATTGCTCAAAGAACTTGTGCCGCTGCAGATAGAACCGGACATGCAATTCTTCATACGCTTTACGGTCAGGCGCTAAAAAAAAATACTGAATTTTTTATAGAATATTTTGCATTAGATTTATTAATGCATAATGGAAAATGTCACGGAGTTACTGCTTGGAATCTGCAAGATGGAACCATTCATCGCTTCAGAGCCAATATGACAATTTTAGCAACAGGTGGGTATGGAAGAGCATATTTTTCAGCAACATCAGCACACACTTGCACAGGAGATGGTAATGCGATGGTTTTAAGAGCTGGTTTACCGTTACAAGACATGGAATTTATTCAATTTCATCCAACAGGAATTTATGGAGCTGGATGTTTAATTACTGAAGGTTCTCGAGGAGAAGGTGGATTTTTAGTTAATTCTGAAGGCGAAAGATTCATGGAACGATATGCGCCTTCAGCAAAAGATCTTGCATCAAGAGATGTAGTTTCAAGATCTATGACAATTGAAATTAACGAAGGTAGAGGAGTTGGTAAAAATAAAGATCATATTTATCTACATTTAAATCATTTAGATCCCAAAGTTTTACATGAAAGACTTCCTGGAATTTCTGAATCTGCAAAAATTTTCGCTGGCGTAGATGTAACAAAGGAACCAATACCAGTTGTTCCAACAGTTCATTACAACATGGGAGGAATTCCAACTAATTATTATGGTGAAGTAATATCGAAAACTGAAAATGGAAAAGATGTAACTGTGCCTGGTTTAATGGCAGTTGGAGAAGCAGCCTGCGTTTCAGTTCACGGCGCTAATAGATTAGGATCTAATTCATTAATTGATCTTGTGGTATTCGGCAGAGCCGCAGCTATGAGAGCTGCCACAATAGTAAAACCAAATTCTAAACACGAGGTAATTCCTGAAAGTGAAACACAAAAATCAATTTCAAGATTTGATAAATTGAGAAATTCAAACGGTGGAACACCAACTTCTGTACTTAGAGATAAAATGCAAAGAACAATGCAAAAAAATTGTGCAGTATTTAGAGATGCTAAAATTTTAAAAGAAGGCATGGAAGAAATTAGAAAACCATGGCAAGGAATGGACGACATTTCAGTTTCAGACAAATCTTTAATCTTTAATACAGATTTAATTGAAACTTTAGAGTTTGATAATTTAATAAGACAATCTCTTGTTACAATGGCATCTGCTGAAAATAGAAAAGAAAGTAGAGGCGCACATTCTAGAGAAGATTTTAAAGAGAGAAATGATGAGAATTGGATGAAACATACACTAGCTTGGCAAGATGGTGAGAAAGTAAAAATAGATTACAGAAATGTACATAATTTTACTTTAACTAATGAAGTGCAATATTTTCCACCGAAAGCGAGAGTATATTAATGGTTCAGTTTGCATTGCCAAAAGATTCAAAAGTTATTGAAGGAAAATATTTTAAAGACAAAACAAATGGAAAAAATCTAAAAAAAATCAAAGTTTATAGATGGGATCCTGAGACAAAACAAAATCCAAGACTAGATACTTATGAAGTTAACATGGATGAATGTGGGCCAATGGTTCTTGATGTTCTTATTAAAATTAAAAACGAAATTGATACTACATTAACGTTTAGAAGATCTTGCAGAGAAGGTGTTTGCGGCTCTTGTGCTATGAATATTGATGGAGTTAACGGACTTGCTTGCACAAAATCGGCATCTGATATTAAAGACGAAATAAAAGTTTATCCCCTTCCTCATATGCCAGTGATTAAAGATTTAGTTCCAAATTTAAATCAACTTTATAAACAATATCAATCTATTGAGCCTTGGCTACAGATTGAGAAAAAAAGTGAGGTGGGTGATAAAGAAACCATTCAGTCAAAACAAGATAGAGAAAAACTAGATGGGCTTTACGAATGCATTATGTGTGCATGTTGCTCAACTTCTTGCCCAAGCTATTGGTGGAATGGTGAAAAATATTTAGGACCTGCTGTTTTATTGCAGGCTTATAGATGGATTATTGATAGCAGAGATGAAGATAGAGTAAAAAGATTAAAAAAAGTTGCAGATGAACTTAAACTTTTTAGATGCCATACAATCATGAACTGTACCAACAGCTGTCCAAAAGGATTGAATCCAGCAAAAGCAATCGGTTCAATAAAAAAAATGTTAGTTCAGCATAGTAAAGATCTGTAGTTTTTTAACTTCATTATTTGACAGCTTAATTCTGTCCCTATATTTTCCTATTAATTTAAATGAAAACTATAGAACATTTTGTTAACGGAAAATCCTTTTCAGGCACTTCAAAAAGAACCTCCGATGTATTCAATCCAGCCACAGGAGAAGTTTCTGCAAAAGTAAATTTAGCTTCAAAAAAAGATGTTGATGATGCAGTAGAGATTGCAAGTAAAGCATTTATAAAATGGTCTCAAGTTCCACCATTACAAAGAGCAAGAATCTTATTCAAATTTAAAGATTTAATAGAAAAAAATTCAGACGAACTTACAAAAATAATTGTTTCGGAACATGGTAAAGTTTATGACGATGCCAAAGGATCTCTGACTAGAGGTTTAGAGGTTGTTGAATTTGCATGTGGCATCCCACATTTGTTAAAAGGTGAGTTTACAGAAAATGTGGGAACTAATGTTGATAGTTGGTCGATAAGACAACCCCTCGGAGTTTGCGCTGGAATTACTCCTTTTAATTTTCCAGCAATGGTTCCAATGTGGATGTTTCCTTTAGCAATCGCATGTGGAAATACTTTTATTTTAAAACCGTCGGAGAAAAATCCAAGTTGTTCTTTAAGATTAGCGGAATTACTAAAAGAAGCAGGTTTGCCAGATGGAGTCTTTAATGTTGTAAATGGGGATAAAGAATCTGTGGATGCATTGCTTTCAAATCCAAATGTTAGCGCTATTAGTTTTGTTGGCTCAACTCCTATAGCTAAATATATTTATGAAAGCGCAGCAAAATTTGAAAAAAGAGTTCAAGCACTAGGAGGCGCTAAAAATCATTGTGTCGTAATGCCAGATGCAGATTTAGACCAAGCTGTTGCAGGACTTATGGGTGCTGCTTATGGATCAGCTGGCGAGAGATGTATGGCTCAATCGGTTGCAGTTGCAGTTGGAAATATTGGAGATGAGTTAGTAAATAAACTTACAAAAGAGGTTAATAATTTAAAAGTAGGTCCTGGACTTGATAAAGGAATGGATATGGGACCACTGGTTACGGCTCAACATTTAGAAAAAGTTACAAGTTATATTGATATTGGAGTGAAAGAAGGCGCTAAATTAATTGTGGATGGAAGAAAAATTAATAAACCACAGGGTCATGAAAAAGGCTTTTATTTGGGAGGCTGTTTATTTGATCACGTAAAAGAAAATATGAGAATTTATAAAGAAGAAATATTTGGACCGGTACTTTCCGTTGTAAGAGCCAAAGATTTTAATGAAGCTATGGATTTAATTAATAAACATGAATTCGGTAATGGAGTAAGTATTTTTACACGAGATGGTGATAGCGCAAGAACGTTTTCGAGTCATATTAAGGTTGGAATGGTTGGTATAAATATTCCAATACCAGTACCAATGGCCTTTCATAGTTTTGGTGGATGGAAAAGATCTTTATTTGGTGATCAACATGTTCATGGAATGGAAGGAGTTAGATTTTATACTAAATTAAAAACTATTACTTCAAGATGGCCTTCTGGTATAAAAGCCAACTCAAGTTTTACAATGCCAACAATGAGTTAATTAAATGAGAAAAAAAATATCACTTATAGGATCAGGACAAATCGGAGGAACTCTAGCACATTTAGTTTCTTTAAAAGAATTAGGAGATGTAGTTATTTTTGATATTGCTGCAGGATTGCCCGATGGAAAATCTTTAGACATCGCTCAGTCAGGGGCTGTTGAACGTTTTAATGCAAATCTTAAAGGCACAACAAGTTATGCTGATATTGCAAGTTCAGATGTAATTATTGTAACTGCAGGCGTTCCGAGAAAAGAAGGAATGAGTAGAGATGATCTTTTAGGAATTAATTCAAAAGTAATGAAACAAGTTGGTGAAGGAATTAAAAAATATTCTCCAAACTCATTTGTGATTTGTATAACAAATCCTTTAGATGTTATGGTTTTAGCATTACAGAAATATTCAGGTCTACCTGCTGAAAAAGTAGTCGGTATGGCAGGAGTTTTAGATTCTTCTCGTTTTAGATTGTTTTTGTCTGAAGAATTTAAGGTTTCTATCGAAGATGTAACTGCTTTTGTTTTAGGAGGTCATGGAGATACAATGGTTCCACTTTCTAGATATTCGACAGTTGCAGGAATACCAATCCCAGATTTAATAGATATGAAGTGGTCTACTAAAGAAAGAATAGATAAAATTATACAAAGAACTAGAGACGGAGGAGCTGAAATAGTAAAATTATTAAAAACAGGTTCTGCCTATTATGCTCCAGCAAGCGCAGCTATTGAAATGGCAGAGGCTTTTTTAAAAGATAAAAAGAAAATTTTACCGTGTGCTGTTTATTTAGATGGTGAATATGGAGTTGATGATCTTTATGTTGGCGTACCTGTTATAATTGGCGCAAAGGGAGTTGAAAAAATTATTGAGATTAAATTTAATCCTGAAGAAAAAGAGATGTTTTTAAAATCAGTTGATTCAGTTAAAAAATTAACTCAAGATCTTTTTAAACTTGATCCAGAAGTTGCAAAAATTAAAACTACTAAGCCAAAGTATTAATTTTTCATGAATATTCACGAACATCAGGCAAAAGACTTAATAAAGAAATTTGGCGCACCAGTTTCAAAGGGTGTTGTTATTTTTAATTTAAATGAAATTGATGAAAAAATTAAACAGCTAAATAGCAAAATGTATGTGGTTAAAGCCCAAATACATGCTGGCGGAAGAGGAAAGGCTGGAGGTGTAAAATTAGTTAAAAATATCGATGAATTAAAGCAAAAATGCAAAGATTTACTTGGAAAAGTACTTATTACGCATCAAACAGGACCTCAAGGAAGAGAAGTAAAAAGACTATATATAGAAGAAGCATCGGATATTAAAAAAGAATTTTATTTATCATGTTTAGTAGATAGAGCATCTTCAAAAATTGCATTTATTTCTAGTGCTGAAGGAGGAATGGACGTTGAAGAAGTTGCAGACAAAACTCCTGAGAAAATTATTACAACGCGTGTATCGTTATCAGCAAAATTAAGAGATGAAGATTTAGAATCAATTGTAAAACCTTACAATTTGAGTGGAGATCAAAAAAATCAGGCAAAGAAAGTTGCTCAGGCTTTATATGATACGTTGATTAATACTGACGGAAGTTTGATTGAAATTAATCCTTTAATTCTTACAACAGAAGACCAAATTAAGTGTCTAGATGCAAAAATAAGTTTTGATGACAACGCTCTTTTTAGACATTCAGAAATTAAAGAACTTAGGGATCTAAACGAAGAAGATCCAATGGAAATTGAAGCTAGTAAATATGAATTAGCTTATATTAAATTAGATGGGAAAATTGGCTGCATGGTTAATGGAGCAGGTCTTGCAATGGCAACTATGGATATCATCAAACTTTATGGTTCAGAGCCTGCAAATTTTTTAGATGTAGGGGGTGGCGCTACGAAAGAAAAAGTATCAGCTGCATTTAAAATTATTTTATCAGATAAAAATGTTGAAGGAATTTTAATAAATATATTTGGCGGAATTATGCGTTGCGATATTATTGCACAAGGGGTTATTGAGGCGGCAAAGGAAGTTGATCTTAAAGTTCCTCTTGTTGTCAGATTAGCAGGAACAAAAGTTGACGAAGGTAAAGAAATTTTAAAAAAATCCGGTTTAACAATTATTTCTGCTGATAATTTATCAGAGGCAGCAAAGAAAATTGTGGAGGCCACATCTTAATATGTCTGTTTTAGTAAATAAAAAAACAAAAGTTATTTGTCAGGGCTTTACAGGAAAACATGGAACATTTCATTCTGAGCAGGCGCTTGCATATGGAACAAATTTAGTTGGAGGGATTACCCCTAAAAAAGGTGGACAAACTCATTTAGGTCTTCCAGTTTTTAATACAGTTGCTGAGGCAGTAGACAAGGTAAAGCCTGATGCAACTATGATTTATGTTCCTGCAGCATTCGCAGCGGCGGCTATTATTGAAGCATTAGATAGTGAAATACCTTTAATTGTTTGCATTACAGAGGGCATCCCAGTTTTAGATATGGTTAGAGTTAAAGAAAAATTAATGAAGTCTAAAAGCAGATTAATAGGACCTAATTGTCCAGGAATTATTACGCCAGATGAATGTAAGATTGGAATTATGCCAGGGCACATTCATAAAAAAGGATCAGTTGGTATCGTATCAAGATCAGGTACTTTAACTTACGAGGCTGTTGCGCAAACTACAGCATTAGGATTGGGGCAATCGACATGTATTGGAATTGGTGGAGATCCTATTAACGGAACTAACTTCATTGATTGTTTAGACTTATTTTTAAAAGACAATGAAACTAAATCAATTATCATGATAGGAGAAATCGGTGGAAGCGCAGAGGAAGAAGGCGCTGAATTTATAAAATCTTCAAAAATTAAAAAACCAATAGTTGGATTTATTGCTGGAGTAACAGCCCCTCCGGGAAGAAGAATGGGACATGCAGGAGCTATTATTTCCGGTGGAAAAGGACTTGCCAAAGACAAGATAGAAATAATGAAATCTTGCGGCATAACAGTTGCAAATTCTCCAGCAGATATTGGAAAAACTTTATTTGACAAACTTAAGACTTAATATTTTATTACCAATATAAGATTATATGTCGTCACAAGAAAATAATATTGTTTTTCAAAAAACATCTTTTTTATCAGGAACAAATTCTTCTTATATTGAAAAACTTTACGCTAAATATGTAGAAAATCCTGCAAGTATTCCAGATAGTTGGAGACAATTTTTTGAGGGTCTTGGTGATCAAAAAGATAATATTATAGAAAATCAAGGACCTAGTTGGGCTCCATCAAATATTAAATATATTTCTAATGGAGATTTAGATGTTTATGAAAAATACCTTCCTGCAAACTTAAATGGAAAATCAATTAAAGAAAAAATAACAGAAGCAAACAAAACTTTATCCAGCGATGAAAGAGTAGACGTAGAAAGGTCCACTATTGATTCTGTTAGAGCAATAATGATGATTAGAGCTTACAGAATAAGAGGACATTTAATCGCCGATTTAGATCCCCTTCAACTTCAAGAAAGAAAAATAAATTAAGTGCAGCAGTAATAACAATACTTCTTGCTGACATTTCCCTAAGTCTAGATAATGTAATAGCGGTTGCAGGTGCTG
>AZOF01000012.1 GCA_000510845.1 alpha proteobacterium SCGC AAA028-D10
CACTCTGGTTTGCATCAATCTCTACATCAGGAATTATGCTTTCAATATTAAAGTCTTGCTTATCAGATGTTTTATCTTGGTTAATTTGATTATCGTTCTGATCTTTAAGTTTATTTTCGTTATTTTTTTCGTTATCGTTATCACTATCATTAGGACTTAATTTTTCTTCTAATTTTAGATCCTGAATAATAGAGTTTAAAATAGTAGAAAATTTTTCTTGATCGGAAATATTTTTTTTTAACAAATCTAATTTATCTTTAATCTGCTCATCAATATTCTTATTCCAATTTTTTAAACTCTTCTTTTCTTCAATATTTAAGTCAAGATTAAGCAGGTGATTTGCTAAAATAATATCAAAAGCTTTTTCAATGCTATTATAGGTATCTTCATTTTGCTCTTTAAATTTCTTTTGGTAGTAGTTTTTAAAGTTCAAATTTATTCCTGCAAAATTTTCTGATCCTAGTTTTTCATAACGAATTTTTTCAGCACTTTTATAAATATTCTTTGCAATCATTCCTCTTGGTTCAAATTTTTTTAAAAGTTCTGAATTACTATATTTTATTTTTAAAGCCTCAGAATCCGCAAGAGCTCTAATATTTTGATATTCGTCTATAGAATCAAAAGCAATTTTGGGAAGATTTATAACATTACTTTCTTTAGTAGGTGCGTCTGAAAAAAGAATATTAAGATCTTGTTTTTTAGCTAATGCTTTAATGGTTGATGAGATGGCTATTTTAAAATTTTCAGCCTGTTTTTCATTTTCCATTTTTAAGATTTATTTTAACACTTGCAGATGTTTCTGTCAGTTCCTTAGCAAAACATCTTTGAAAATATTCACCAATAATTGTTCTTTCTAATTCATCACAACGATTTAAAAATGATATTCTAAAAGAATAACCAATATCATTAAAAATTTTATAATTATCTGCCCATGTCATTACTGTTCTAGGGCTCATAACGGTTGAAATGTCTCCATTAGCAAGGCCAGATCTTGTTAGATCAGCAACTTGAATCATTTTTTGTGCAATTTTTTTCCCTTCAGCATCATTTAAATGAGGGCATTTTGATAATATGATTTCAAGTTCATTCTCTTGTTTTAGATAGTTCAGAGTCGTTACAATATTCCATCGATCCATCTGTCCTTGATTAATTTGCTGCGTTCCATGGTAAAGTCCTGAAGTATCACCAAGACCAATTGTATTTGCTGTTGCAAATAATCTAAAATATTTATTCTGTTTAATTACTTTATTTTTATCGAGTAAAGTTAGTTTTCCTTCGCTTTCAAGTAATCTTTGGATAACAAACATGACGTCTGGTCTACCAGCATCATATTCATCAAATACTAATGCTACAGGATTTTGCAGTGCCCAAGGCAAGATTCCTTCTCTAAACTCAGTAATTTGTTTATTATCTTTTATTACGATTGCATCTTTTCCTAAAAGATCAATTCTACTAATGTGACTATCTAAATTTACTCTTATGCAGGGCCAATTTAATCTTGCTGCTACTTGTTCGATGTGAGTTGATTTTCCTGTGCCATGAAACCCTTGAATTAAAACTCTTTTATTAAAAACAAAGCCAGCAAGAATTGCAAGAGTTGTATCACGATCAAATTTGTAAGCGTTATCTAGTTCAGGAACAAACTGATTTTTTTTTGAAAAACCTTCAACAGTCATATCTGTATCGATATTAAATGTTTGTTTTACAGAAATCTTTATATCGGGTGTGCTTTCAAAAATATTATTGTCCATGATTTACGTTTTTTTGATTATTCCTTAAAAGAGTGTAAGCAATTGTTATTTCTTTTAATTTATTTTCAAATTTTTTATCTCCAGAATTTGTATCTGGGTGATATTTTTTTACAAGTTTTTTAAATTGCTCTCTAATTTCGCTCCATTTTACATTACTTTTTAAATCTAGTTTTTTTAAAGCTTCTATTTCTTTTGAGCTATAAATTGTTTTTTTTTCAAATTGTTTAAAATAATTTGCAGGAAAAATATCTTGTTCTTCTAAAATGTTTCTCCATACTTTATTAAAAAAATTATCTTTTGAACCAAGTTTAGAAGTTGGCTTGTGCCAGGTAATATCTGAATGAATAAATTCTTCAATTTTATCTTGTGACATTTCAGAGAAAAAATCCCACTCATGGTTATAAATTTTTATGTGTTCTGAGCAGAACCATTTATATTCGCCTACAGTCTTTGAAGGAGCTTTAAATTCTCCTGCCTGTTTGCATCTTTTCCAATCACACGAATTATCGTTGGTCTTGTTGTGGATTTTTAAATGATCACCACAAAACCATTTGTATTGTTTATTGATATCTTTCTTTATAAGACCCTCACCTGAAGCTATCTCTTTACATTTACTCCATTCACAGATCTTTCTCATTTGCGTAATTTTTTAAATTGATTAAAATTATTTTATGTCCGATCTAAAATATATTATCTTAGATAAAATTAAACAAAATATCGTATGCGAGAATGTAGAAGTGAATAATAAATCACATTTGCATCAGCATCACGCTCAGTCCCCAAAAAACAATAATAGTCATTTTGAAGTGATAATTTCTTCTGCAGAACTTAAAAAATTAAAGATAGTAGATGCTCATAAAAAAATTTACATAATTTTAAATGAAGAGATGAAAAATATTATCCACTCTCTTGAAATAAAAATTAATTAAATTGTTGAGCCAAGATAGGTTTGATATTTTTATTTAAATCAGAAGGAAAAATTTTAGCCTTTCCAATTTTACTTAATAAAATTAGGTTAATTTTTTGACCTGATATTTTTTTATCATGTTGCATGTAATTAAATATTTTATTTATATCTTTTTTATTAAAAATATTTTTAATTTGATAATTAATATTTAATTTTCTATATAAATTTTTTATTCGTTGATACTCATTAATATTAAGCATTTTCATTTTTACGGATAAAGAAGATGCAATCATCATTCCATATAAAACCGCCTCACCATGAATAAGATCATTTGAATATTTTTTTACTGCCTCAAAGGCATGAGCAAAAGTGTGCCCAAAGTTGAGTATTGCACGTAGATCTTTTTCTTTTTCATCTTTTTGAACAATGATTGCTTTGCTTCTACAGCTTTCTTTAATTGCATACATCACTAGATTCATGTCGGTTAAATTGATTATTTTATGAGAATTTTTTTCTAACCAAGAAAAGAATTTTGCATTCATAATTAAAGAATATTTTAGAATTTCAGCGTAACCCGCAACTAAATGTCTATGAGGTAAACTTTTTAATGTTGTTGGATCAATTAACACAAGTTTGGGCTGATAAAATGTTCCAATCATATTCTTGCCTTCGCTAGAATTAATACCAGTCTTCCCACCAATTGAAGAATCTACTTGAGCTAATAAAGTAGTTGGAACTTGAACCAGGCTAATACCTCTTTTAAATATACTGCTTGCAAATCCTGATAAATCTCCAATTACACCTCCTCCCAAGGCAATCACACAATCATCACGATTAAAATTATATTTAAATAATTTTTTTATTATTGCGTTGGTAAAATTCATATTTTTTGATTTTTCACCAGCACTTAAAGTAAATAGGTATTTATTTTTTGATTTTATAGAAGATAAGATTGAACGAATGTAAGACTTTGGAATATTTTTATCAGTAATTAATAAAAATTTTTTTGCCTTTGGTATAATTTTTTTTATTTCAGTACCTGTATTATTTAATAAATTTTTACCAATAATAATTGGGTAACTGTTATTATTTAAATTAACTTTAATTGTTATTTTTTTCATAAAAATCTATAACTTTTTCAATAATCTTATTCTTACTATTTAAATTACAATTTATTTCATAGTTGGCCAATTTATATATTGGATCTCTATTTTTTTTTAAATTTTTAATACTTTTTTCAATATTATTTTGATCTACCATTGGTCTTTTTTTAGCATTACGCTTAATGCGGTTAATAATCAAATCTTCATTCATATTAAGCCAAATAGATAAATATTCTTTTAAAATCTTTTTTCTGATAACATCATTAATAAATGCACCTCCGCCCACAGAAATTATTTTTTCTTTATCATTTTTAATTTTTAAGAAAATTTTTTCTTCTAATTCTCTAAAATACTTTTCTCCATTTTTTTTGAAAATTTCAGCAATAGTGAGATTTTCATCATTTTCTATTAATGTGTCAGTATCTACGAATTCAATTTTTAATTTTTTTGCAACCTCTTTTCCAATGGTACTTTTGCCTGTGCCCATCATTCCAACCAATACTAAACTTTTATGCGTTGCCATTATTGAATGAATAATTTATTAACATAATTCTAATTGAAATATTATATAATTAATTTGTTATGCCTTTTAGAACCTCAATACAAATTATCTTAGCTACAATCGCTGTCTTGATAGCTATCCTTTGTATTCTTTATTACTTTGGTTCAAAAGATATTGTTTTAGAAAAAACAAAAATTATTGAAAAGATTCCAGTAGAGAAATTAAATATAGTTAAATAACAGTCTTATCGAGCTTCCGATCTAACAATTTCATTGTAAGCAGGAACAGTTAAAAAATCTTCAAATTGATTAGCAATTGACATCTCTTCAAACATTTTTGCAGCACGTTCGTAATTGCCTTTTTCAAATTTCTGTTCTCCAACTTCTTTTTTAATCTGGGCCATTTCTTCTTTAACTATATTTTTTACGTAGGCAGGGTCAATTGTTTTACCACCAATAGTTTTACATTGATGTCTGTTCCATTGCCAAACCTGTGCTCTTGAAATTTCAGCAGTAGCAGCATCTTCCATTAAATTATAAAGGGGAACACAACCATTTCCACCAAGCCATGCAGCTAAATATTGAATTCCTACAGAAATATTTTTTCTAAGACCTTCTTCTGTAATATCTCCTTTTTCAGCTAATAATAAATCTTTAGCTTCAATTTTTATATCGCTAGGAACTTTATTTACTTGATTTGCTTGTGGCATTTTTTCATCGAATATATCTTTTGCAATTTTTACTAAACCAGGGTGAGCAACCCAAGTGCCATCATGACCGTCATTAGCTTCTCTTAATTTATCTTGTTTTACAGCGTCCATTGCTTTTTGATTTAAAGCTTCGTTATCTTTAATTGGAATTTGAGCAGCCATCCCGCCCATTGCGTGAGCACCTCTACGATGACATGTTTTAATTAACAATAAACTATATGATCTTAAAAAATGAGAAGTCATTTTAACAATAGATCGGTCTGGTAATAAAAAATCTTTAAAGTTTTTAAATTTTTTAATGTAGCTGAAAATATAATCCCATCTTCCACAGTTAAGACCTACGATGTGATCTTTTAACTCAAATAAAATTTCATCCATCTCAAAGGATGCAAGAATTGTTTCAATCAGAACTGTTACTTTGATTGTTCCATGCTTGATCCCTAATTTTTTTTGTGCTTCTGTAAATACATCGTTCCAAAGTCTTGCTTCAAGATGACTTTCCATCTTTGGTAAATAGAAATAAGGACCTGTTCCATTTTGTAAAAGTTGTTTTGCGTTATGATAAAAATAAGCAGCAAAATCAAATATACCACCAGAACATTTTTGATTATCAACTAAGAAATGTGCCTCATCTAAGTGCCATCCTCTTGGTCTTACAATAAGCACCGCATGCTTTTCATTTAGTTTATATTCTTTACCTGTGGTCTTATCTGTAAAATTAATTTTTTTACTAACTGCATTCTTCAAATTAATTTGACCTTCTATGACATTATTCCACGCTGGAGTTGCAGAATCTTCAAGATCCGCCATGAAACAACTGGCCCCCGAATTAAGAGCATTGATAATCATTTTTTGATTAGTAGGACCTGTAATTTCAACTCTACGATCTTGTAAATCTTTTGGTACGCCCAAAATTTTCCAATCTTTTTCTCTAATAGATTTTGTTTCTTCTAAGAAATTAGGACGCCAACCTCCGTCAATTTTTTTTTGAACTTCTTGTCTATGCTTTAATAGGTCAAGTCTTCGAGAGTTAAATTTTCTATGTAAATCAGCTATAAACTCCAAACAATCTAAAGTTAAAATTTCTTCGAATTCTTTAGAAATTTTTCCTGTAATAGAGGTATTTTTTGGAAAAGATTTCATATACCGCACAATTTATATATAAACTTTATTGTAACTCAATATGTATAAAAATAAGATTATTTAATGAATTACTTAGATTTTGAAGACGATATTAAAGTATTAGATCAAAGAGTTCAGGAACTAAAAGCCCCTTATCTTGCAAAGGGAATTACTATCATTGAAAATCCTTCAGTTGTTGATGCTGAAAGAAGATTAAATGAAGCGCTAGAGAGAGCTTATGGAAATCTTAATCGCTGGCAAAAAACAAAAGTTGCAAGACATGAATTTAGACCACGTTCTATTAATTATATTCAAAAGATTTTTCCAGATTTTACAAATCTATCCGGAGATCGATTATATGGAGAAGACCAATCTGTATTAGCAGGATTTGCAACCCTTGATGGGATTTCTGTTTTAGTTATTGGTCAAGAAAAGGGAAATGATACTCAGTCTCGAATCCAAAGAAATTTTGGAATGATGAGACCAGAAGGGTACCGCAAGAGCATGCGTTTAATGAATCTGGCGGATAGACTTAATATTCCAATTATTACATTTATAGATACGCCAGGAGCTTATCCTGGAAAAGGAGCAGAAGAGAGAGGACAAGCAGAGGCCATTGCCAAATGTATTGAGTGTTGTCTTAATGTAAAAGTTCCAATGATTTCTGTTGTTATAGGAGAAGGCGGCTCAGGAGGCGCTATAGCACTTGCAACTGCCAATAAAGTTTTAATGTTAGAATATTCTGTCTATTCAGTAATATCTCCAGAGGGATGTGCGTCTATTCTTTGGCGTGACCCTAAAAAAGCAAAAGAAGCAGCAGAAGCTATGAAAATTTCTTCACAAGATTTATTTGAAAATAAAATTATTGATGAAATTATTAAAGAGCCAAAAGGCGGAGCTCATCGAAATCACGATGAAATGGTTGCAAATGTTACATCGAGTATTAAAAAAAATTTAAATGAACTAATGCAAATATCTCCTGAAGAGCTTATTTATCAACGAAAAAATAGATTTTTAAGCATAGGAAGAGACGTGATGATTACTAAAGAAGAATTCTACAAAGATACACATATCAATACCGTTACCTTTAATCCGTTTAATTGGAAATTATTACTTCAGAATAATCGTAGATTAGTTGCAACAGTTGTTGTTATACTGATTTTATTTATTTTAGCTTTAATTTTTGCTTAAAGCGCCGCAGCAATTTTTATATTTTTTACCAGATCCACAATTGCAAGAAGCATTTCTTGAGATCTTTTCTTGAACAGGAGGTTGTTGTGATTGGGGCAGTCTATCTTCTTTTGTTACTTGAATATTAATTAAGAACATAATTAAATTTTCTTTAATTTTTGAAAGTAAATCTTTAAATAAATTAAAACTCTCTCTCTTATATTCATCTAATGGATTTTTTTGACCATAACCTCTAAGACCGATTACTTGTCTTAATTGTTCAAGATATTGTAAGTGACTTCTCCATTCATAATCAAGGTTTTGTAGAAAAATTCTCTTTTCAACATCTTTGTTAATTTCATCTCCAGCAGTAGTAATTCTTGCATTTCTTCTTTGATCAAAGTGATTTTTTAAGAATTCTTTTTGCTCAGAACTGCTTTTTGAGAGCCAAGCATCAAAATCATTATCATCAATTTTAGTTCCGCTTAAACGTTCTGTTTTTGTTTTAATTAATTTTTTTGAATTAATATCAGCACTGTCCCTGTAGTTACGTATTTCACTAATTAAATTTTCTATCATCTCATCAAAGATATCGTTTACTACATTGTAAATATTTTGATTTTTTATTACTCCTAATCTTTGTTCAAAAATTACTTTTCGCTGATCATTCATTACATCATCGAATTGCAGTAATGTTTTTCTAATATCAAAATTTCTTCCTTCAACTCTTTGCTGTGCCTTCTCTAAGGCTTTATTGATCCAAGGGTGATCAATAGATTCTCCTTCTTTAAGACCTAGTTTTTGCAACATAAAATCAATTTTTTCAGATCCAAAAATTCTCATCAGATCATCTTGTAAACTTAAATAAAAAATGGAAGCGCCCATATCGCCTTGTCTTCCAGTTCGACCTCGTAATTGATTGTCTATTCTTCTACTTTCATGACGTTCAGTTCCAACAACGAATAACCCGCCACTAGCTAATACTTTTGCTTTCTCTTCTTCATGCTCTTGTTTAGTTTTCTCAACTAAAACTTTATCATTAGTTCCGCCTTCTTTAATTTTAAGATCTAAATTCCCACCAAGCTGAATGTCAGTTCCTCTACCCGCCATGTTTGTTGCAATGGTAACGGCACCAATTCTTCCTGCTTGGGCAATGATACTTGCTTCTTGTTCATGAAACTTTGCATTTAAAACATTATGTTTTATAGATTCTTCTTTTAAAATTTTTGAAATTCTTTCAGATTTTTCAATACTAGTAGTTCCAATTAAAACAGGTTGTTTTTTTTCATTAGCTTCTACAATTTGCTTTATAATTGCATTAAATTTTTCTTTTTCGGTTCTAAAAATTTTATCATTAAAATCTTTTCTAATCATGGGTCTATTAGTTGGCAATTCAACTACATCTAATTTATAAATTTCGTAAAATTCTTCAGCTTCTGTCATCGCAGTTCCAGTCATTCCTGAAAGTTTTTCATACAATCTAAAATAATTTTGGAATGTAATTGAAGCTAAGGTTTGATTCTCATTTTGAATTTGAACTCCTTCTTTTGCTTCAATTGCTTGATGTAGACCATCAGAATATCGTCTGCCGTCCATAATACGACCGGTAAACTCATCAATAATATAAATTTGATTATCTTTGACGATGTAGTCCTTGTCTTTAGTGAAAAGCATATTTGCTCTTAAAGACTGATTAATGTGATGAACGATAGATAAATTTTGTGGATCGTAAAAACTAGCACCTTTTAATAAATTTATTTTTCTTAATTTATCTTCAATAAAATCTATTCCTTTTTCCGTTAGCAGAGCACTGCGATCTTTTTCATCAGTGTCATAATGCTCCTTACTTAATTGATTAACTAATTTGTTACATAAAAAATATTGTGAAGAATTATCTTCTGTAGGTCCGGAAATAATTAAAGGGGTTCTGGCTTCATCAATTAAAATACTATCTACCTCATCAACAATACAGAAATAATGTTTTCGCTGTACCATTTCTGCAATTGAATATTTCATGTTATCTCTTAAATAATCAAATCCAAATTCATTATTTGTTCCATAAGTAATGTCGCATTCATATTGGGCTTTTCTACTAGCATCTTCGATACCATTTACGATACAGCCAACACTAACTCCTAAAAAATTATAAATTTTTGACATCCATTCAGAGTCACGTTTTGCAAGATAGTCATTCACAGTTACAACATGAACACCTTTTTCTGTTAAGCTATTTAAATAAGCGGGCAGAGTTGCAACTAATGTTTTTCCCTCCCCAGTCTTCATTTCTGAAATATTACCTTGATGAAGAATAATTCCACCAAGTAACTGCACATCAAAATGTCTCTGTCCTGTAGTTCTAACGCTTGCTTCACGAACACAGGCAAATGCTTCTGGTAAAATTTTAATTAAATTTTCTCCATTTTTAATTCTTTTTTTAAATTCTTGTGTTTTATCCTTCAACTCTTGATCTGAAAGCTTTTGGATTTGTGGTTCTAATGAATTAATTTTCTGAACTAACGGCCGTATTTCAATAAGCTTACGCTCGTTAGATGTTTTGAATATTTTTTTTAAAATGTTAAAACCAGGTATCATTTTGAGATATTACTACAGATAAATTAAATAGTATAAATTTAGCAACTACCTTATAACTGAAAAAATACTAAATAAAATACACATGACTACGCTATTTCAAAACTTTTTTAAGAGAAAACAACTTAATAGAGTGACCAAAGATTTCCCTGAGATGCCAAGTATTGATGGACTGGAGATTTCAACGGTAAGTGCAGGTTTGTATAATACAAATAGAGATGACGTGAGTTTATTTTATTTTCCAGATGGCGCTATATTTTCAGGAGTCTATACAAAGTCTTCAACAAGATCTGTTTGTATTGATTGGAATGTTAAGGCGAATAAAAAAGATGTTAGAGCTTTATTAGTTAATACTAGAAATGCTAATGCATACACAGGCAAACAAGGATTAAATAGTATTATTGAATTATCAAAATTTTTTTTAGATAAGAAAAAAATTTCAAACAAACAAATTTTATTTGCATCCACAGGTGTTATTGGTCAACCATTTCCACTTGCAAAAGTTAAGAACGCTCTTCCAAATTTAATTGAAAAATTAAAAAGACCTATAAAGTTAACTTGGATTAAACAGGCCTTATCTATTATGACTACAGATACATTTGGAAAAATGAGCTGTGCTGTAGTGCAAACTAATAAAGATTTTATAAATATAGCGGGTATTGCAAAAGGTTCAGGAATGATAATCAAATTAACCAAGATAAAACATCTGATAAGCAAGACTTTAATATTGAAAGCATAATTCCTGATGTAGAGATTGATGCAAACCAGAGTGAACAGGAGTCCCTAATTGAAGATGAAAATAACTCAAATGATGAAATCAAATCTTCTAATGTAAAAAAAAATAACAGCGAAGTTAAATATAAAATTTTTACAAATAAATTTGACAAAACTATTAACGCTGAAGAAATGGTTGATCCTAATGAAATGATTAAATTTAGAGAAAATTTAGACAATCAATTAAAATCTTTTCACAACTTCATTTCAAGGCTTGCAAATAAATTACAAAGAAAGCTGTTAGCGTTTCAAAATAGATCTTGGGAGTTTGATCTTGAAGAGGGGATGCTTGATACCGCAAAACTAACCAGAGTTATCATCGATCCTCACAACTCGCTTTCTTATAAAAAGGAAAAAAATACAAATTTTAAAGATACGGTAGTAACTTTGTTAATTGATAATTCCGGATCAATGCGTGGCAGACCTATCTCTATTGCGGCTATTTGCGCTGACATTTTATCCCGCACATTAGAAAGGTGCTCTGTAAAAGTTGAGGTATTAGGATTTACAACATTAAATTGGAAAGGTGGGAAAAGTAGAGAACTGTGGTTAAAAAATAAAATGAAAAATCCTGGAAGATTAAATGATTTATCACACATCATTTATAAATCTGCCGATACCCCATGGAGACGAGGAAAAAACAATTTAGGATTAATGTTAAAAGAAGGGATCTTAAAAGAAAATATTGATGGAGAAGCAATCTTATGGGCGTACCAAAGATTAAAAAAAAGAAGCGAGGAAAGAAAAATTTTAATGGTAATTTCTGATGGAGCTCCTGTCGACGACTCAACTCTTTCTGTAAATCCAGGCAATTATTTGGAAAGACACTTAAAAAATACCGTAAAATGGATCGAGAATAAAAACGATGTTGAGATTAACGCAATTGGAATTGGTCATGACGTAACAAGCTATTATAGCAAAGCTTTAAAGATTGCAGATGTGCAAGAACTTGGAGATGCTTTAATTGACCAGCTCGCAGATTTATTTATTGAAGAACCAAAAAGAAAAAGAACAATTAACTAAATCTAGCAATTGCAATTCTAAATGGCAGTAACATTGCAAGATCTACAAATAATTTAACTGCTAAATCTCCAGCTGCTAATATAATCCAAGGAGAACCTGTTCCGTAAAAAGCTATACTAAAAAATAGTACAGTATCTAATATCGAGCTGAGAATTGAGGAAACAAGTGGCGGAATAAACCACAGTTTATTTCTTAAAACATTAAATACTCTAATATCTAAAAGCTGACCGGCTAAAAAAGCAACTCCTGATGCAATAACTATTCTTAAAACGATTAGGTTAAATCCTTCAAAAGTTAAAATAAATGAAAAAAAAATCCCAAGTATAAGTCCAAAAATAACAACCTTTTTAGCAAATTCTTTGCCAAAGAATCTATTTGCAAGATCAGTAACTAAAAAAGTAACTGGATAGGTAAAAGCACCCCAAGTTAAGATTTCTTGCATTCCAAAATATGGAAAAGAGAATTGTACTAAATAATTCGAAGAGCAAATAACAACAGCCATAATGGCCGAGTATAAAAATATCTTTTTTGAATATACCAAGAAAACTAATTAACTTTAGCTTTTGTTTCTTTTTTAGCTTTAATTTCTTTTTTAGGTTTTTTAACGTGAGGAACGATTGTTAATAAAAGTTTTCTTATTTTTTTAACTCTGTGAGATAAATTCTTATTTTTAGCTCTTAACAAAAACTCATCAATGCCTCCTCTAAAATCTACGGCCTTAATTGCACGAGTACAAATTTTAATACGAATATCACGATTTAATTTTTCGCTTTTAAAAGAAACTTTCTTAAGATTTGGGAAAAATCTTCTTTTAGTTTTGTTATTAGCATGGCTGACGTTATGACCTGTTTGTGGTCTCTTACCTGTCAGTTCGCAAAGTTTAGACATATTTTCTCCTGCAAGGGATATAGTTAGATGATGAATTTACGTCAAGGTATTTCTTATAAATCCTGAATTATTTGTAGTAATTGATTTCTTGTTTTTAGAAGATTAGTCCAATAATTATTAGTTAACCTAAAATTTTCATGTTCCAAGTTTACCTTCCAATCGTAGAGGTTCATATTAACATTTTATATTTATTATCAATCAGCGGCTTTATAGGTTTCTTAAGTGGTTTGCTTGGTATTGGTGGTGGGTTTTTAATGACGCCTGTTTTAATTTTTTTTGGTATCCCCCCAATGCATGCCATAGCAAACGGATCGAACAATATTTTAGCGTCTTCTGTTTCCGGAACATTTGCACATTGGTACAAAAAACAAGTCGATATTAAGATGGGTTTTTATATTTTAGGCGGGGGGTTTTTTGGTGCGACTATTGGTATTTATTTTATTAAATTATTAATTCAAGCTGGAAAGATTAATACGATAACTTCAATCTTATATTTTGTTTTATTAACTAGTTTTGGACTTTTAATGTTCATTGAAAGCCTTGCGGAGTATCGCAGAATAAAAAATAAAAAATTTATAAGACAGAAATTTCGTAAACACACATGGATACATGGACTCCCTTTTAAAGTTAGAATGAATTCTTCAAGACTTTACATCAGTATTATTCCGCCAATATTTTTTGGATTCTTAACTGGAATTATTTCATCGATGATGGGTGTCGGTGGAGCATTTATTCTAATTCCAGTGATGATTTATGTTCTTGGAATGCCTTCTAAGCTTGTTCCGGGAACATCTTTATTTGTGATGATTTTTGTTATGACATTTGTAACTTTTTTTCATGCTATCACTAATCATAATATTGATCTTATTTTAGTTTCTATTCTTATGTTGGGATCAGTAATTGGAGTTCAATTAGGAACAAGACTTGGAATGAATTTAAAAAATGAAGAACTTAGAATTTTAATGTCAATTATCATTACTATTTTTGGATTAAAGTTTGGTTATTCTTTATTCGTAGAAGAATTAAAGTTTAAAATTTTTAAAAAAATAGAAAATCAAGATCACTTAAATTTCTTTCAAGATTTTATTTATCAATTTGTAAATACTAGCCCAATATTATATGCCTTAACTGCGGTGGGACTGGCTATATTAATAGGATACTTCAGTTCTTTTATTTTTAAAAAACTAAAATATTAATTATGCCAATAGAGAAAAAAAAATTAGCAACAATATTAGGATATCTTGGCCTCATTCCTTTTTTTACATTTACAATTATTTTTTTTATTTCAAATTTTAATAACTATGTTGTCGATGTATATTTATTCTATTCAAATATAATTCTAGCTTTTCTTTGTGGTAGTCAGTGGAGCAAAATTCTAAATAGTAATATTTCTAATAACAGAAATTTACTATTAACCTTAAGCGTTGTAGTTCCAGTTTTTTCTTTTATTTTAGATTTTTTTTCAAACCAAGATATAAAAATTGCAGTCTATATAATCTTGTTCTTTTCAACTAATATTATAGATGGAAAAATATTTTCTGAACCTAGTAATATTTGGTATTTAAATCTTAGGAAACGGCTAACTTTTTTAGTAATTTTGACTTTGGTAATTAATTTATTCGCTGTCAACGCCTACCGCTTTTTGTAAAGAAGAGAAACCATCTCTTCTCAAGAGCTCGCCCAATTCTTGTTTTATAGCTCTTACAACAAAAGGTCCTTTGTAAACTAAACCTGTATAAAGCTGTAATAAAGAAGCTCCAGCTCTTATCTTTTCATAAGCAGAAATTCCTGAATTAATTCCGCCTACGCCAATTATTGGTACTTTTTTTTTAAGAATTTTAAAAAATTTTTTGATAATTAAATTAGAAGTATCTTTTATTGGAGTGCCTGACACTCCGCCCATTTCGTTTTTTTTTTTATTTACTAAATTTTCTCTTAGTTTTACTGATGTATTAGTTAAAACCAATCCATCTAAATTAAATTCTAAAATATTTTTACAAATCATATCAATATCAGCATCATTGATGTCGGGTGATATCTTTAAAATAACTGGTGTATTGCTGCTTAAATATTTTTTTGTATTTAAAATTTCACTTAATAATTTTTTTAAATTTTCTTGTTCATGAAAATTTCTTAAATTTTCAGTATTAGGTGATGAAATATTTATGCATATATAACTACATAAATTATGAAAATTTTTAAAACACTCTACATAATCATCAATACGGGATGTACTGTCTTTATTAGGCCCTATATTAATTCCTAAAATTCCATCTGCTTTTTTAGTTTCAATCCTACTTTTGATTTTAGCTAGACCCTGATTTGGAAAACCTAAACGATTAATAATCGCCTCATCTTCGATTAATCTAAAAACTCTTGGCTTTAAATTTCCTTCTTGTGGCTTTGGAGTAATAGTTCCAACTTCTGCAAAACCAAATCCAAGTGCAAGCATTTTATCATATACTTCTGCATTCTTGTCAAAACCTGCTGCTAGTCCTATTGGGTTTAAAAATTCTTTTCCTAAAACAGTAGTCTTTAAAATCTCATCATCTTTTGATGGGAAGAGTGGAATATAAAAATTCTTTAAAAACTGAATGGCTAAAGAATGGGCAAGTTCGGGATCAAGCTTATTAATAAAAGAATTAATAATCTGATAATTCATTTTTATGACTAATCATTAATAGACTTATTAATTAAATTCACTGTTTCTTTAATACCATAAAAACTTATAAAAGATCCCATTCTAGGTCCTTGTTCGTCTCCGAAAAGTACTTCATAAATCATTTTAAACCACTCTCTTAATCTCTCTTTTGAATAATGAATTTTGCCAACTGAATAAACTATAGTTTGCATTTCTTCTGGCTGTAGGGATGGACTCATTTTAGAAATTTGCTCAGCAAGATCTTGCAATGCTTTTTTCTCAGTTGCGTCTGGTTTTCTAAATTTTTTGTTAACTTTTACAACGTCATTAAAATAATTAATGGCATTTAAGATAAGTTTTGCAAGAATAGGATGATTTTCTTTAACTAAATTTGGACTGAAATTCTTGATAAATTTCCAAATAACTTCTTCTTTATCTGTATTGCTAACGCTCACTAAATTAAGCAAAATATTAAAAGAGATAATTATTTCTTCTTTTGGTGGATTGCCACTGTGAACATGCCAAACCGGATTTCCTAATTTTTCTTTTGCTTCTTGCTTGTCAAATTTTTCTAGGAAAGAAAGATATTCATCGACTGCTTTTGGAATAACTTGGAAATATAATTTTTTAGCTCTTGTTGGATTTTGATACATATACAAAGACAAACTTTCAGGAGATGCATACTTAAGCCATTGTTCAATTGTAATTCCATTGCCTTTTGATTTAGAAATCTTTTCTCCGTTCTCGTCTAAAAATAACTCATAAGCAAATCCAGCTGGTGGTATACCTCCTAAAATTTTACAAATTTTACTGGATAGTTCTGCGCTTGGGGTTAAGTCTTTTCCATACATTTCAAAATCAACTCCAAGAGCAAACCAGCGCATAGCCCAGTCTACTTTCCACTGTAATTTACATGCACCTCCTGTAATTTTTGTTTCAACTTTTTTATTTCCATTTTGATAAACAATAGTTTTGTTATCTAGATTCTTTTCAACTATAGCAACTTCTAATACTTTTCCTGTTTCAGGACAGATGGGTAAAAATGGACTGTAAGTTTTTCTTCTTTCTGGACCAAGTGTTGGCAAAACAATGTCCATAATTTTATCGTAATTTTTTAATACTGCAGTAAGAGCGTTATCAAATTCACCTTTAGTATAAAGTTCAGTTGAACTTTTAAATTCATATTTAAAATTAAATTCATCTAAAAATTTTTTTAACATATTGTTATTATGCTCTCCGAAACTCTTAAATTTTTTAAACGGATCAGGAATTGCTGTTAGTGGCTTATTTAAATTATCTTCTAAGATTGATTTGTTTGGAATGTTATCTGGAACTTTTCTAAGTCCATCCATATCATCTGAAAATGTATATAATTTAACGGGTATATTCGATAATCTTTGGAAAGCATTCATAACCATAGTGGTTCTACAAACCTCTCCAAAAGTTCCAATATGAGGGAGTCCACTTGGTCCATAACCAGTTTGAAATAAAACGTAACCTTTTTTCTCTATTATTTTTAATCTTTTTTTTAATATTTCTCTGGATTCGGCAAAAGGCCAAGATTCTGAATCTTCAAAAAATTTTTTATCAATTAACATTCTTAGATCTTAATTTAATTTGCTGATTAATGATAATTCTTACCTCTTTAAATATTGGATCTTCTAACCTTTTATTAAGTATTGTCCAAGTGTAAGGAATTAGTTTTAAATATCTGCTTTTTTTGTCTCTCTTAAAAAGCCTTGAAAATATTCCTATAATTTTCATAGCTCTTTGCACCGAAAGAATAGAAAATTCTTTCTTAAATTGTTCAATATTAAAATTTTTTTCTTTCTTAACTAATAATAAATAATAATTGAATAACTTTTGCTTCAACTCAGGACTAGTTTTGATCCTAACGTCATCTATCAGGGAAAGTATGTCGTAAGCTCTTGAACCAATCAGGGCATCTTGGGTATCAATAATACCGATTTTATTTTTTGATCCTTCTTTATATTGCATCATATTTGAGACGTGAAAGTCTCTATGAACAAAATAATTATTCTTAATAAGATTATTCTTTAAAATTAATAGTAACAATTTTCTTAATTTTTTAATTTTAGGATTATTTTTTATATTAAGTATATGTGGCAAATACCAAATAAAAAATAAATCTATTTCTTTTTTTAATATTCTAAAATTATATTTTTTAAATCGAAATATATTATTTTTAAAATTTATTCTTTGTAATTTAATTAAATATTTAATTAATGATTGGTAAATACTATATTTGTTTTTGGATTTTTTAATTAACTGAAGATAAGTTTTATCTCCAAAATCCTGCAATAAAGCCAAGCCATTTTTATAATCATAATTTATTGCTTTTGGCGCATTAATCGCTTGTTTGCTTAAAAAATTATTAATTAAAACATAATTTAAAATATTAGACTTCTTATCCTGCTCTGCGGAAGCAAGAATATAAGATTTATTTTTATAGTAAATTCTAAAATATTTTCTAAAAGAAGCATCTCCTTTTATTTCTTTTATTTTATAATTTTCTATATAAT
>AZOF01000013.1 GCA_000510845.1 alpha proteobacterium SCGC AAA028-D10
AGATGTTTTCAAAACTGCGTTTGAACTTGATCAACGTTGGTTAATTGATCTTTCAGCAGATAGAACTCCTTATATTTCACAAGCTCAATCTTTAAATATATTTCTTCCAGCAGACGTTCATAAAAAAGATCTGCATCAAATCCACTTTCAGTCTTGGAAAAAAGGATTAAAGAGTCTTTACTACTGTAGATCGAAATCTATCCAGAGGGCAGAAGTTATAAGTAAAAGTTTTGTTGCAATCCCAGCAGAAAAAAATAAAAATGAGGAACCTAAAAATTACGAGGAATGTCTATCATGTCAGTAGCAGTTAAAATTCAAGAAAAAATTATTGATAAAAATTATTGCGATACACACGGACTGTTAAAAGATAATCCTGTTTATAAGCCTTTTAGATATCCGTGGTGCTACGATGCGTGGTTAACTCAACAAAGAATTCATTGGTTACCAGAAGAGGTTCCATTATCAGAAGATATCAGAGACTGGCAAAAAAAATTAACACAAGGTGAAAAAAACTTACTTACACAAATTTTTAGATTTTTTACTCAAGCAGATGTTGAGGTAAACAATTGTTATCTTAGACACTATACAAGCGTATTTAAACCAACAGAAGTTTTAATGATGATGACTGCGTTTTCAGCAATGGAAACAATTCATATCGCTGCTTATTCTCATTTATTAGACACAATTGGAATGCCAGATTCTGAATATTCAGCATTTCTTAAATATAAAGAAATGAAAGATAAGTACGATTATATGAAAAATTTTAATACAAACAACAAACGTGAAATTGCTAAAACTGTAGCAGTATTCAGCGCCTTTACAGAAGGTCTTCAGTTGTTTGCAAGTTTTGCAATCTTACTTAATTTTCCTAGATTTAATAAAATGAAAGGCATGGGTCAAATTGTTACTTGGTCTGTAAGAGACGAAACTCTTCATTGTAATTCAATGATAAAAATTTTTAATACTTTTTGTGATGAAAATCCAGGATTATTAGATGAGAGTTTAAAAAAAGAAATTTATGATGCCTGCAGAACAATCGTTCACCATGAAGATGCTTTTATCGATTTAGCATTTGAGATGGGTAACATCGAGGGATTAACCGCTCAGCAAGTTAAAGAATATATTAGATGGATTGCAAATCGTAGATTATCTCAATTGCGTTTAAATGAGATTTACGAAGTTAAAGAGAACCCGTTAACTTGGTTAGATGACATGTTAAATGGCGTTGAACACATGAATTTCTTTGAAGGTAGAGCAACAGAATACTCTAAAGCTTCTACAAAAGGTTCTTGGGTTGAAGCCTTTGAATTTACAAAATAATTTAAAATTATCTTTTATCTATCAATAGAACTTTTCGATGACCAGATCCTGTGTATTTTGAAAGGGGTCTAATTAATCTATTGTCTTTTAATTGTTCATTTACGTGAGCTGACCATCCTGTAATTCTTGACATTACAAAAATTGGAGTAAAAAAATTTACATCAAATCCCATTAAGTAATAAGTAGGACCAGATGGAAAATCTAAGTTCGGAAATATATTTTTTTCTTTAATCATTGTTTGTTCTAATATTCTAGAAATTTTAGGAAATTTTTCATTTTTATAAAACTCTGCTGTTTTGTAATAATATTTAGTCATTGTAGGCACTCTAGAATCTCCTTTTTTATAAACACGATGACCAAAACCGATAATTAAATCCTTATTTTTTATTTTATTTAGAATATATTTTTCAGCATTTTCAGGTTCCTTAATCTCAAGAAACATTTCCATTACAGCTTCGTTTGCCCCGCCATGCAACGGTCCTTTTAATGCACTAATTCCTCCAACAATTGCGCTGTGTATATCAGCAAGAGTGCTTGCTATAACTCGTGATGTAAAAGTTGAAGCGTTAAAACTATGTTCAGCGTATAAAATTAAAGACACATCAAATGCTTTAACAACGTCTTTACTTGGCACTTTACCAAAACACATGTGAAAAAAGTTTTCACTAAAGCTTAAGTCTTTTTTTGGATCTATTATATCTAATCCTTTTCTAGTTCTAAAATTTGCAGCAACAGCTGTTGGCGTTTTTGCAAAAATTCTTATAAATTTTTTATAATTAGCTTCGATAGTATTTGTTGAGGCTTCAGAGTCTTCCAAACCTAAATGACTAACAGAAGTTCTAGTTGTATCCATTGGATGCGCATTATTAGGATAGCTTTGAATAATTTTTTTTAAATTAGAGCTAATTTCTCTATTACTTCTTTCTTCTTCTTGAAATTTAGCTAGCTGTGATTTGCTAGGAAGTTCACCATTTAATAACAAATAAGCAACTTCCTCAAATACACATGCTTCAGCGAGATCTTGAACGGCATAACCTCTGTAGGTTAAAGAATTGATATCTGGCATTACTTCTGAAACTTTAGTTTCATCAGCAATAACGCCAACTAAACCTTTCTTAATCTCTACTTCGGCCATTATTATTCATGTCCTTTTTTAGAAAAATTAAATATAGAACTGTCAAATTCAGCATATTTTTCATACTCAACTAACTCATATAATCTTTTTCTAGTCTGCATTTTATCAATTACATTATTTTGATGACCATCCTTGAATATTTGTCTCAATCCATCTTCAACATTTTTTAATGCTAATCTTTGCGTTGTTACTGGATAAATAACCAAATTATAACCAAGATTATCAAGTTCTTTAACAGAAAGTAATTTTGACTTTCCAAATTCAGTCATGTTAGCAAGCAAATAAGCTTTTGTAGCTTTTCTCATTTTTTCAAATTCTTTTTCATCTTTTAAAGCCTCAGGAAAAATCATATCTGCGCCAGCATCAACATAAGCTTTTATTCTTGAAATTGTTTTATCTAAACCTTCAGTAGCGTTAGCATCTGTTCTTGCTATAATTAAAAAGTTTTTATCTTTTCTAGCCTTAACCGCTGATTTAATTTTCTTAACCATCTCGGCCGCACTAACAACATCTTTATTATCTAGGTGGCCACATCTTTTAGGATTAACCTGATCTTCAATGTGGCAACCTGAAACTCCAAAATTTTCGAACGTTTCAATCGTTCGCGCACAATTCATTGGTTCCCCAAAACCAGTGTCAGCATCAACAATTGAAGGTAAATTAGTAACCCTTGCGATTTGTTCTGCTCTATAAGAAACTTCAGTTAGAGTTGTAAGTCCAATATCGGGAATTCCTAAATCATTAGCTATCACAGCGCCTGATATATAAACACCATCATAGCCAATTTCTTCAATTAATTTTGCAACTAGAGGATTGTAGGCTCCTGGAAAGCGAATGAGTTTTCCTGTTTTTAATTTTTTTTGTAAATTAGCTCTTTTTTCTGCAGGTGTTTTTTTTACAAAATACATAATTAATTTAAAAATTTCATTTTAGATAATATTTCATTCATTTCAGTAAAGTCATTAATAAAATGATTATGATAAATGCTATTTTGATCTTTTTCAGTATAACCGCCTTTTACTAGAATAAAATTTACCTTTGCTATTCTTGCTGTTTCGGCATCGGTTTCGCTATCGCCAACCATAATACTATCTTCTTTTTTAACATCTAAAATTTCTAGTATATTTGTTAGATGTCTTGGATCTGGTTTTTTATATTCAAAAGTATCAGCCCCTGCAATGTAATCAAAAAATTCGATAAGATTAATTTCTTTAAGAAGTTTTTTAGCTAAAGATTCCATTTTATTTGTACAAATAGCAAAAATAATCTTTTTAGATTTTCCCCAAGCAAGAAACTCATTAACTCCTTTAATGATTTGTGATTTTTTTGAAATATTTTCTCTGTAATAATTTATAAATTCATCAGTCATTTTTTTATGAATATTCTGATCGAATTTTTTATCTTCTTTTTTTAAGGAGCTCAAAATCATATTAGCAGCACCTCTGCCAGCTAAATGTCTTATGTCTGTAAGTGGTTTTTGGTGATAGCCAAATTTTTGCATCACATAATTATGAGCATCCATTAAATCAGGAGCAGAATCTACAAGAGTTCCATCCAGATCAAAAACTATTGCTTTACTCATAAATTAATTGAAAAAAATTAGTAGTTAAAAGAAATAATTTGTGAGTTAAATTATTAAAATCATTACTATAGTAACAGTGCTCAAATAGCAATAAGTCATAAACTTGAATTAAAGTTATTTAAAATTTCATTATGATTGAATCTGAAAAATTATTACAAAATAAAATTAAAAAAGCAGCAATTAAAAAAGGAGTTAAATTAATTTCTCCAGACTCAATTTATTTATCCTCAGATACAAAATTTGGAAAGAATGTTTTAATTGAACCTTACGTTGTCATTGGTAAGGGCGTTAAAATCGGTAACAATGTAAAAATTTTAAGTTTTTCTTATATAGAAAAAACAAAAATCGGTAACAATGTAACGATTGGACCATTTGCAAGATTAAGACCCGATACAGTTTTAGACGATAATTCTAAAATTGGAAATTTTGTTGAAATTAAAAAATCTAGAGTAGGAAAAAATTCTAAAGTTAATCACCTAAGTTATATTGGAGATTCTGTATTAGGAAAAAATGTCAATGTAGGCGCAGGAACAATTACTTGTAACTATGATGGTAAAAATAAATATAAAACTAAAATTTTAGATAATGCTTTTATTGGATCAAACAGTTCTTTAGTTGCTCCAGTTAAAATAGGAAAGAATACAGTAATTGGAGCAGGCTCCACTATTACCAAAGATGTAAAAGATAGCACTCTTGCATTAAGCAGAGTTTCTCAAAGAGAATTTAAAAAAATAAAAAAATAAAAAAAATCAATGTGCGGTATTATTGGAATTGCTAGTTATAAAGATATTTCTAAAGAAATTTTAGAATCATTAAAAAAACTTGAATATCGAGGTTATGACTCTGCTGGTATATCGACAATTAACAATGGAGAAATAGTTGAGAATAAATGTGCCGGTAAAGTTTCCGATTTAGAAAAATTAATTAAAAAAACTTCATTGTCCGGCAATATTGGAATTGGCCACGTTCGTTGGGCAACTCATGGCGCTCCAAACCAGGCAAATGCCCATCCACATTCTTCAGAAGAAGTATCGGTTGTGCACAATGGTATTATTGAAAATTCAGCAATTATTAAAAAAGAACTGATAGATAAAGGACATATTTTTAAATCTCAAACAGATACTGAAGTTGTAACTCATCTTATTACAGAGAATTTAAAAAAAATGAATTATTTAGAATCTGTATTTGAAACTTTAAAAAAATTAGAAGGAAGTTTTGCATTAGGAATTATTTTTAAAAAATTTAATAATTTAATTGTAGGCGCCAGAAGAGGAAGTCCACTTGCGGTTGGCTATACAGATAAAGAAAAATACATAGGTTCAGATTCTTATGCTTTAAATTCTATGACAAAAGAAGTCTCTTATCTTGATGATGGAGATGTGTGTGTTTTAACCAAAGATAAAATTGAATTTTTTGACAAAAATAAGAAAAAAATTGAAAAAAAAATACATAAATTAGCTAATGATGAAGCTGTTTATAGCAAAGGAAATTTTAAAGATTTTATGTCCAAAGAAATTTCTGAGCAACCAGAAGTTATTAAAAAATGTATTAATGAATATCTCGATAAAATAAGAAAAGAAATAAATATAGTTAATTTTCCAGTAGATCCAAAAAAAATTACAAAAGTTAATTTAATAGCTTGCGGAACAGCATATCATGCCTGCGCAATTGGAAAATATTGGTTTGAAGAGTTCACTAATATAGACGTAAGCGTAGATGTTGCGTCTGAATTTAGATATAGAAATAATAAAATAAAAACAAACGAACTTTATATTTTTGTTTCTCAATCAGGAGAAACAGCAGATACGATTGCAGCTTTAGATTTTTGTAAGAAAAAAGGTGCAAAAACGTGCGCAATCATAAATGTTACTGAAAGTTCATTATCAAGACTGGCAGACTTAGTTTTACCAATTCATGTTGGACCAGAAGTTGGTGTTGCTTCAACAAAAGCTTTTACAGGACAGATTTTAGTTCTTTTGTTATTCATTTTAAAAATTGCAAGAAATAGAAATGAAATAAAAGAAGAAGAATATTTAAATATTATTAAAGATTTAGAAAATATTCATTCCAAAGTTTCATTAATTTTAAATAATAAAAAAATTATTGAAGATTTAGCCGTTGATTTTATAGATATTAAAGGTTCGATATTTTTAGGTCGAGGACTTTCTTATCCAGTTGCATTAGAAGGTGCTCTCAAATTTAAAGAACTGACTTATCTGCACGCAGAAGGTTATCCAGCTGGAGAAATGAAACATGGCCCTTTAGCTTTAGTTGAAAATGGAATGCCAGTGATTGTTATTGCTCCAAAAGATCGATTTTATGAAAAAACAATTTCGAATATGCAGGAAGTTATTGCCCGTGGAGGAAAAATTTTATTAATTTCAGATCATGCAGATGAGGTTGCAACCAGTGAAAATATTTGGTCAGAAATTAGAATTCCAAAAATACATAAATTTCTTTCTCCTTTTTTAAGTAACATTCCTTTGCAATTACTTGCATATTATGTTGCTTTAAAAAAAGGTAACGACATAGATAAGCCAAGAAATTTAGCTAAATCTGTTACAGTCGAATAATTTATTCTTGTAGGCTTAGAACACTCTATATATACTGTAGGTTGAATATGAAAAATTGGAAACCAAATTCTTGGAGAGCTAAAACTGCAAAGCATTTACCGGTTTACGAAAACGAAGGTAAATTAAATGAAGCTTTGAGGGAAATTTCTAAATTTCCTCCACTTGTTTTTGCAGGGGAAACGCGCACACTTAAACATATGTTAGGAGAAGTGAGCGAAGGAAAGGCTTTTTTATTTCAAGGAGGAGATTGTGCCGAGAGTTTTGAAGAATTTCATCCAGATAATATTAGAGATTTATTTAAAGTTATTTTGCAGGTTTCTTTAATACTTACTGTTTCATCACATTTACCAATAGTAAAAATAGGTAGAGTTGCAGGTCAATTCTCTAAACCGAGAAGTTCTTCCACAGAAGTTATAAATGGTAAAGAACTCCCTAGTTACTTAGGAGATAATATTAATGGCATGAAATTTGATGAGCAATCTAGAAGGCCAGATCCTGCAAGATTATTAAAATCTTATTCACAATCTGCCTCAACATTAAATTTATTAAGAGCTTTTTCTCAAGGGGGGTTTGCAGATTTAAGCAAAGTTCACTTATGGAATATGGACTTCGTAAATAAAAGTGCTGATAAAAAATTTAAAGAGATTCAAAATAAAGTTATGGAAGCATTAAATTTTATGCATGCTTGCGGTATAACTATTGAACAAAATAGAAGATTAAGAACTGTTAATTTTTATACAAGCCATGAGGCTTTACATCTTCCATACGAAGAAGCAATGACTCGAGTAGACTCAACAACAGGCGAACATCATGATACTTCAGCACATTTTTTATGGATTGGAGATCGTACTAGACAAATAGATGGCGCTCACGTGGAGTTTTGCAAAGGAATTAAAAATCCAATAGGAATTAAGTGCGGGCCTAGTTTAGATTCAAAAGATTTGATTAAGTTAATAGAAGTATTAAATCCAGAAGATGAAGCTGGAAGAATAACTTTAATAGCTAGATTTGGTCATGATAAAGTTGAAAAGTTTTTACCAAAGCTTATTCAGGCTGTTAAAAAATCAAATAAAAAAGTAATCTGGTCATGTGACCCAATGCATGGCAATACTATTAAATCTACCACTGGATTTAAAACTAGACCATTCAAAGATATAATTTCAGAAGTTAAAAGTTTCTTCGATGTTCATCAAGGTGAAGGAACGTACGCTGGAGGACTTCATATTGAAATGACAGGAAAAAATGTTACAGAATGTATTGGGGGTGCACAAAATATTACTGATAAAGATTTATCAAGTAGATACCACACACATTGTGATCCTAGATTGAATGCAAATCAAGCTATTGAGTTAGCCTTCCTTATTTCTGAAGAAATTAAAAAAAATTCAAAATACTCAATAAATTCCATTAGAAAAGCTTCTTAAAAATTATTTTTTAATAATTTTTTTGCTTCAAACTTAAAAAAAAGTAAAAATATTATGATGACAGCAGCAGATAGAATTCAATTTATTAGAAACTGGATTAAAAACTATTGTAATTCAATGGAAAAAAAACCTGACAGTTTAGTAGTCGGGGTTTCAGGAGGAATTGACTCAGCAGTAGTAAGTACTATTTCTGCAATGACAGGAATGAAGGTCAAAGCTTTGTCTATGCCTATAAGGCAATTAAAATTTCAAGATGATCTAAGCAGAGCTCATTTAAAATGGTTAAAGAGTAAGTTTTCCAATGTAGATGAAATAATTATTAATTTAGATGAAGTTTTTAATAGTTTTGAAAAATCATTAGGCCAATTTAATAATGAACATGCTTTTGCTAACTCCAAAGCAAGGTTGCGTATGGCGACTCTTTATCAGGTAGCGGGTGCAAATAACGGAATTGTTGTTGGAACTGGAAATAAAGTAGAAGATTTTGGCGTTGGTTTTTATACAAAATATGGAGATGGTGGTGTTGATATTTCACCAATTGCAGATTGTTTAAAATCTCAAGTATGGGAGATGGGTAAAGAACTTAAAATATTAGAAGATATTATTAATGCAGCTCCTACGGATGGATTGTGGGCCGATGGAAGAACTGATGAACGTCAATTAGGAATGTCCTATGATGATTTAGAAAAAGCTATGCTTAATTCAAAAGATAAAAATTATGAAAAATATTTAAAAATTAGAAAAAGAAATCTTCATAAAATGAACTTAATTCCAATTTGTAAATTTGAAAACAATGAATAGTTTAAAAATTTACAATACCTTAAGTAGAAAAAAAGAAGAATTTATCCCTTTGAATAAAAATTCAGTTGGAATGTATGTCTGCGGTCCAACAGTTTATGATGAGCCACATATTGGTAACGCTAGACCATTAATTATTTTTGATCTTGTATATAGAATTTTAATAAAAAATTTTGGAAAGAATAAAGTTAACTACGTTAGAAATATCACTGATATAGATGATAAAATCATACAAAGAGCTAATGAGTTAAAAATTGATATTAATGAGCTTACTAAAAACGTTACTGATATTTTTTTAGCAGATTGCAAATATTTAAATTGTTTAATTCCAAATAATCAGCCGAAAGCTACTCAAAATATAAAAGGTATGATTCAAATGATTGAAAATTTAATAGTTAAAAAATTTGCATATATCAAAGATGGCAATGTTTATTTTAATGTAAATAAATTTAAAGATTACGGAAAATTATCTAATAAGAATCCAAAAGAATTAATCTCTGGATCAAGAGTAGAAATTTCAGAATTAAAAAATAACCCTTTGGATTTTGTACTATGGAAACCCTCTAAAGACAAAGAACCCTTTTGGGAATCTCCCTGGGGAAAAGGAAGGCCTGGTTGGCATATAGAATGCTCTGTAATGTCAGAAAAGTATTTAGGCAAAGAATTTGATTTACATTGTGGAGGTTTAGACCTCATTTTTCCTCATCATGAAAATGAGATAGCACAATCAATTTGCGCAAATGATTCTAGTATTTTTGCAAAGTATTGGATGCACAATGGCTATGTAACTGTTGATGGGAAAAAAATGTCAAAATCTGATGGAAATTTCATCACTATTAATAATTTAAAGAATAATATTAATGGTCAGGTCATTAGATTGTCTATTTTAGGTACTCACTATAGACAGCCCTTAGATTGGAATTTAAAAATTTTAGAAATAAATAAAAAAATATTAGAGAATTGGTATAGTTTATATTCTCCTAATGATGATGAAATTAGCAATGAACTCTTAAATATTTTATTAGACGATTTAAATACACCGAAATTTATAACAAGCATCCATAGTCTTTATAACAAAGCCAAAACTGGAGATGCTACTGCTAAAAGAGATTTAAATTCTGCTCTTAAATTTCTTGGTCTATTTAATGAAAATCAAGAACAGTTTAATGTTTTAAGAAAAAAATCAAAACTAGATGTAAGAGAGATTGAAAAGTTAATAGAGCAAAGAAATTTCGCTAGAAAAGATAAAGATTTTAAAAAAGCTGATATAATTAGATTGGATCTTGAAAAAAATGGAATTTTAATTGAAGATCTTAATGATAAGACTCATTGGAAACATAAATAATGAGTAAAGAAAAAATCTTTATATTTGATACTACCTTAAGAGATGGAGCTCAAACGCAGGGCGTAGATTTTTCTATGGATGAAAAAAATCGGATTGCTATTGCATTATCTAAATTAGGAGTTGATTATATTGAAGCAGGATGGCCAGGAGCAAATCCAACCGACACTAATTTTTTTAACAAACCTCCAAAACTATCGAATTCAACTTTAGTTGCTTTTGGAATGACAAAGAAATCTGGTAGAAGCGCGGAAAACGATCCGGGTCTCTCTGCTATTTTAAACTCTAATACCAAGTCTGTTTGTATTGTAGGAAAGACTTGGGACTTTCACGTAGATGTAGCTTTAGGAATTTCAAAGGATGAAAATTTAGAAAATATTATTGATACTACAAAGCATTTTGTAAAAAATAATAGAGAATATATGTTTGATGCTGAACATTTTTTTGATGGGTATAAAAATAATAAAGACTATGCACTTAAATGCATTCGTTCAGCTTATGATAATGGAGCTAGATGGGTTGTCCTATGCGATACCAATGGTGGAACATTACCATCTGAAATTGAAGAAATTGTAAGCGATGTTGCAAAAATCATTCCCGGAAAGAATTTAGGAATTCACACCCATAATGACACTGAAAATGCGGTAGCAAATACACTCGCTGCTATTAAGTCTGGAGCAAGGCAAGTTCAAGGAACGTTGAACGGCTTAGGTGAGAGATGTGGAAATGCAAATATTGTATCGATTATTCCAACTTTGTTATTTAAGAAATATTTTAAAGATAAATTTGATATCTCAGTGGAAGAAACAAAAATTAAATATTTAACTGAATGTTCTAGATTATTAGATGAAATATTAAACAGAAAGCCTAATAATCATGCAGCTTATGTTGGGGCTTCAGCTTTCTCACATAAGGGAGGACTTCATGTCTCTGCCGTTGAGAAAAATCCAAAAACTTACGAACACATTGTTCCAGAATCTGTTGGTAATAATAGAAATATTGTTGTTTCCGATCAGTCAGGAAGATCAAATATTTTATCAAGATTAGAAAAGTTAAATATTAAAATTAATAAAGACGACCCAAAAGTTCAAAAATTATTAGAACAGGTTAAGGATAGAGAATTTATTGGATATGCTTATGACGGAGCTGATGCTTCATTTGAATTATTAACACGAAGATTATTAGGTGAAGTACCTAATTATTTAAATATTAAAAAATATGAAGTTAAAGTTAGCAGAAGTGATGACAATGATCTTGTTAACTCTTATGCAACAGTCGTTTTGCAGGTTGATAAAAAAGATATTATTTGCGAAGGCTCAGGTAATGGACCTGTAAACGCGATTGATAATGCAATTAGAGCTAATGTAAATAAAATTGGAAAATATAGTGAATATTTAAATGATTTAAGATTATTAGATTATAAAGTTAGAATTTTAAATACTGGAACTAATGCTATTACCCGAGTATCAATTGAGAGCACGGATAATACAGGCGACGTGTGGTTTACCATTGGAGTTTCTCCAAATATAATTGAAGCTTCCTTTAGAGCGTTAATAGATAGCATTGATTACAAACTATATAAAGACAAGGCGCCTGCAAATTTTTAATGTTATTTAAAAATATTCATTTTATTTTAGTTAGACCTCAACTTGGAGAAAATATAGGAGCAGCAGCAAGATCATTAAAAAATTTTAATTTTGAAAATTTACGATTAGTATCACCACGAGATAGCTGGCCAAACAAAAGTGCAGTATATACAGCCGTAGAAGCCAAAGATATTGTTCATAAAGCAAAATTATTTACAAATAATGATCAAGCAGTTTCTGATTTAGATTATATTTTTGCAACCACATCAAGAAGTAGATCGGTTAATAAAAAAATTATAGATTTAAATGAAGCTGTAAAAATTATAAAAAAACAAAGTATTCTTCATAAAAAAAGCGGAATTTTTTTTGGACCAGAAGCATCCGGATTGAGTAATGACGATCTTATTAATGCTAATTATTTAGTTAACATTCCAACAAGTAATAAATTTAAGTCATTAAATTTATCCCATGCAGTAACTATTTTTGCTTTTGAATTATTTATTTCTTCAAAAAAATTTGAACCTATTGTTAAGAATTTATACAGAAGTCAGGATGCAAAAAAGAAAGAAGTTAATGCTTTTTTAGATTTTTTAATATCTCATTTAGATAAGGTAGGTTTTTTGAAACCAGCGGAAAAAAAACAACAAATGATTAGAAGTGTTAAAAATATTTTTCATCGAAGTTCACTTTCTACGCAGGAAATAAGAACTTTATCAGGAGTTATTAGTTCTTTAATTAAATATAAAGAATGAGAGTAACATTGACTAAAAGAATGAGGGTTATTATAACAAGGCACTTTAAAATATGACAAAAAGAATTAATTCTACTCACAAAGTTGATAGACGACTTGGTGTAAACCTGTGGGGAAGACCAAAAAGTCCCTTCAACACTAGAGCATATCGTCCGGGTCAACATGGACAAAGAAATAAAGGCAAGCCTTCAGATTACAATATTCAATTACAAGCTAAGCAAAAATTAAAAAGTTACTATGGCAATATAAGCGAAAGACAATTTAGAAATCTTTTTAGAAAAGCTTATAAGAACAAAGGTGACACAGGAGAAAACTTAGTTGGTTTGTTAGAAAGAAGATTAGATGCAGTTATATATAGAGCCAAATTTGCAATCACCGTTTTTGCTGCAAGACAAATCATTAATCATGGAAAAGTAAAAGTGAATGGAAGAAAAGTAAATATTTCTAGTTACTTAGTTTCTGAAAATGATGAAATAGAAATTAAAGATTGAGCTTGTGAAATATAAGGAGTTCTATCTGCTGAAAGATCAATTAACCAACGTTGATCAAGTTCAAACGCAGTTTTGAAAACATCTTTTTCTTCTTGAGTTAAAAAGTCTAAATGCTGAACAGAACCTTGAGTTGTAGTAATAGAAGACCAAGTCTCATTATTATTTTTTCCGTATTTGTTAAGAACTTCTTCTAAAAATTTATTTCTAACATTAAAAGAACCTGACAATGTTTTGTGCGTATAACTATTTCCAGCAATAGGCTCAATTCCTGGTGATGAACCGCCACAAATAATAGAAATTGAAGCTGTAGGAGCTATTGCAGTTTTATTAGAAAATCTCTCCATTATCCCATAATCTTTAGCATCAGGACACGGTCCTCTTTCTTCAGCAAGTTTTTTTGAAGCTTTATTAACTTCTTGATCGATATATTTAAATATTTTTGTATTCCAAACTTTTGCCATCACAGATTCGAAAGGAATTAAATTTTTTTGTAGGAATGAATGAAATCCCATAACACCAAGGCCAACACTTCTTTCACGATGTGCTGAATATTTTGCATCTTTGAATGAGTCTGGAGCTTTTTCTATAAACTCACTTAAAATATTATCTAAAAATCTCATAATATCTTCAACAAAATTTTTGTCGTCTTTCCACTCTTCGTATGTTTCTAAATTTATTGATGATAAACAACAAACTGCTGTTCTATCTTTTCCATTTTTATCAATTCCTGTTGGTAAAGTAATTTCAGAACATAAGTTTGAAGTTTTCACAGTCAATCCTGCAAGCTTATGATGTTGCGGAATCATTCTGTTAACAGTGTCTATAAAAATAATATAAGGCTCACCCGTTTCAACTCTTGCAGTTAAAAGTCTTATCCATAAATTTCTTGCAGAAATTGTTGCTTGGACTGCTCCGTCATAAGGACTCTTAAGTGCCCACTGCTCATCTAACTCAACAGCTCTCATAAACGCATCTGTCACTAGAACACCGTGGTGTAGATTTAATGCTTTTCTATTTGGATCTCCTCCAGTTGGTCTTCTCATTTCAATAAATTCTTCAATCTCTGGATGGTCGATTTGTAAATAACAAGCAGCGGATCCTCTTCGTAAAGATCCTTGGCTAATAGCTAACGTTAAAGAATCCATCACTTTAATGAATGGAATAATTCCAGAAGTTTTTCCAACTCTTCCAATTTTTTCGCCAATAGATCTTAAATTTCCCCAGTAGCTTCCTATTCCTCCGCCTCTTGCTGCAAGCCAAACGTTTTCAGACCAAAGATCTAAAATTCCATCCAAGCTATCATTAGCTTCATTTAAGAAACAAGATATTGGTAAGCCTCTATCAGTTCCTGCGTTTGATAAAACCGGTGTTGCTGGCATAAACCAAAGATTACTAATGTAGTTATAAATTCTTTGTGCATGTAAATTGTTATCTGAATAATTTGCTGCAACTCTAGCAAATAAATCTTGGTAAGATTCACCATCAGCTAAATATCTGTCGTCTAGAGTTGCTTTACCAAAATTTGTTAATTTTGAATCTCTTGAACGATCAATTTTAATTGTGATCCCTTTTTCGTTTTGAAATAATTCTGTTTCTTTAGTTAAGGAAAAAAGATCTGGTTTTTTTAGATCCTGAACGTTAGATTTAGGAGTTGATGTTGGAATGCTGATTCCATTGTCCAAAACGAGATTCTTAATGGCTAAAGCCAAATTATCATGCATAATTCTAATTTTATTAGATTTTGATAGTAAAACAACTACATGTTGTGTTACAAAATCATGAATATACCATTAATAAGTATAGTTCAATAGAACATTAATAGAACATTATAAAAAAGTCAATTAAAAAAATTTAATTTTGATAAACCATTAAAAAATAACAATTAATTTTTTCAATGAATTCTAAAGATATTAACATAAACAAAAATGGTTTTAGAGAATACGACGCGAGATGGTTGTACCCAAAAGACATTAATCTGGAAGGTATAAAAAATTTAGGAATCGGTCTTGGAACTCAAATCACGAATAGAACTAAAAAAAACCCAAGAGTAATTGTTGGACACGATTATCGATCTTATAGTGAAGAAATAAAAAAATCACTAACGGAAGGATTAATGTTAGCTGGCTGTCAAGTTGAGGATGTGGGCCTGTCTCTTTCGCCTATGGTTTATTTTGCTCAATTTGAACTAAATGCTGATGGTGTTGCTATGATTACAGCTAGTCATAATGAAAATGGCTGGACTGGAGTTAAGATGGGAATTGAAAAAGGATTAACTCATGCGCCTGAAGAAATGAATGAACTTAAAGATATTGTTTTAAATCAGAAATTTAAATTTGATAAAGGATCTTATAAAGAAATCAAAGGATTTAAAGAAATATATATTAATAATTTAATATCAAAAAATAAAATACAAAAAAAAATTAAAGCAGTAGTCGCATGTGGAAATGGAACTGCTGGAGTGTTTGCTCCGCAAATCTTAAGAGGAATTGGTTGTGAAGTTGTAGAACTAGACTGTAATTTAGATTTTACTTTTCCAAAATACAATCCTAATCCTGAAGACTTAGAAATGTTACATGCAATTGCAAAAGCTGTTAAAGATAGTAGTGCGGATGTTGGTTTTGGTTTTGATGGAGATGGAGATAGAGTTGGGGTAATTGATAATAAGGGTGAAGAAATATTTTCAGATAAGATTGGACTTTTAATAGCTCGGAACCTTGCACCAAAATATAAAGGATCTAGGTTTATTGTAGATGTTAAATCTACTGGTTTATTTACTAAAGATAAAATTCTAAAAGAAAATAACTGCGAAACTATCTATTGGAAAACAGGACATTCTCATATTAAGAGAAAAGTTAATCAGATTAAAGCACTTGCTGGATTTGAAAAAAGCGGCCACTTCTTTTTTAATAAACCACTAGGATATGGTTATGATGATGGAATTAATTCTGCCCTACAAGTTTGTCATTTGCTTAATGATCAAGGTAAAAAAATGAATGAAATAATTAATGATTTACCTAAGACTTATCAAACACCTACTATGGCTCCATTCTGCAAAGATGAGGAAAAATATCAAGTAGTTGAGGATTTAATTAAAC
>AZOF01000014.1 GCA_000510845.1 alpha proteobacterium SCGC AAA028-D10
ACAGCATCAGTTTTCAAAAAAATTTCTAAAACTTTATAATGTCATTAGCTAGATGTTTTAATGTTGATGATTTTAGAAAGTTAGCAAAAAAAAGACTTCCTTCCCCAATTTTTAATTATATCGATGGCGGTGCAGATGATGAAGTTACTTTAAAAAGAAATACTTCTGCATTTAATGATTGTGATTTACTTCCAAGCGTTCTGAGAGATGTAAGTTCTATCGATATGTCCACAACTGTATTTGGACAAAAAATTGACATGCCGTTATTTCTTGCACCAACTGCAATGCATAGATTGTATCATCACGATGGGGAGAAAGCGACTTCAAGAGCAGCAGAAAAATTTGGAACTTTTTTTGGAATGTCGACAATTGCGACAACCAGTATTGAAGAGGTTGGAAACTTAACAGGTGGTCCAAAATTATTTCAACTTTACATACATAAAGACAGAGGTTTAACAGATAATTTAATTGAGCGATGTCAAAGAGCTAACTTCAAAGCATTATGTTTAACGGTAGATACTATTGTTGCAGGTAATAGAGAGCGAGATCATAGAACTGGATTTACAACTCCGCCAAAATTAACTTTGGCAAGCTTGATAAGTTTTGCATTACATCCCGAGTGGACTTTAAATTATTTAATGCATGAAAGATTTAAACTACCTAATCTTCCGCACACAGAGAAAGGTGGACAGTCCATAGAAACTTCAGTGATCAATTATATTAATAGTCAATTTGATCCTACAATGAATTGGAAAGATGCGGAGTATGTTGCAAAAAAATGGAAAGGTGCTTTTGCTATAAAAGGAATTGTATCTGTAGAGGATGCAAAAAAAGCAGTGGATATAGGCGCAACAGCAATCATGGTTTCAAACCACGGCGGAAGACAATTAGATGCCTCCATGTCGCCATTTGATGTTCTTGCAGATATTGTTGATGCAGTCGGAGATAAAGTAGATGTAATTTTAGATGGTGGAGTTAGAAGAGGAACGCACGTTTTAAAAGCTTTAGCACTTGGAGCAAAAGCATGCTCATTTGGAAAAGGTTATTTATACGCATTATCAGCGGGTGGTCAGCCTGGTGTTGAAGCAATACTTAGAATTATGCATGCTGAAATCAAAAGAGGAATGACTTTAATGGGTTGCAGAAGTGTAAAAGAAATTACTAGAGACAAAGTAATTTTCAGAAAGAAATGAAATTAGCAGACAGTGTTTTTAAACTTGGTACTGAAAATGCTTTTGTTGTTCTTGCAAAAGCAAAAGCTTTAGAAGCTCAAGGAAAAGAAATAATTAATTTAGGAATAGGTCAGCCAGATTTTAGAACACCAAAACACATCGTTGATGCTGCAAAAAAAGCCTTAGATGATGGTTTTCATGGCTACACACCTTCAAATGGTCTTTTAGAATTAAGACAAGGAGTATCTCGTCATATTAAAAAAATGTATGACGCAAATGTAGACGCTTCAAGAGTAGTAATCATGCCAGGTGGAAAACCTACAATGTTTTTTGCAATGTTAATGTTTGGTCAGCCAGGCACAGAAATTGTTTATCCAGAACCAGGATTTCCCATTTATGAGTCTATGATTAATTATTCAGGAGCAAAAGCAGTTCCAATGTATTTAAGTGAGAAAAATAATTTTTCTTTCAAAGCCGAAGAAGTTTTAAAATTAATAAATGATAAAACTCGTTTAATTATAATTAATAATCCGCAAAACCCAACGGGGGGTCTTATAGAAAGAGAACAAATTGATAAACTCGTTGTGGGTCTAAAAAAATTTCCAGAAGTAGCAATTTTAAGCGATGAAATTTATAGCAGACAAATTTACGATAATAAAAAAATGCCTTCTTTTTTTAATTATCCAGAACTTTTTGATCGATTAATTGTTTTAGATGGCTGGAGTAAAACATATGCAATGACAGGCTGGCGTTTGGGTTGGAGTGTCTGGCCAGAAAAAATTATTGAAGATGTTACAAGATTATGTGTGAATGATCATTCATGTCCTTGTGCCTCAACTCAAATTGCAGGTCTCGCCGCATTAGATGGGCCCCATGATTTCTTAGATGAAATGATGAGTCAATTTAATAGAAGAAGAAAATTAATTGTTGATGGATTAAATAGTATTAAAGGGATTACTTGTAATAATCCTGGAGGAGCTTTCTACGTATTTCCCAATATTAGTGGGACTGGAATGAATGGTAATGAGTTTGCAGATAAATGCTTAAATGAAGCGGGCGTTGCAATTATTCCGGGCGTAAGCTTTGGCAAATCTGCCAAAGATTTTGTAAGATTTAGTTTTGCCAACTCTTACGAGAATATAGAAAAAGCTTTAGAAAAAATTAAAAAAACTGTTGTCAAATAAAGTTTTTTTTTCAATCTCAAAGACCTATATATATCAATCAAAATAATATAAGTTTAAGCCATGTCTACTTTATTAATGCCAAAAATTGATCAATCAGTTTTAAATGATAGAGAAAAAATTGTTCGTGACTTAAAAAGATTTACTAATCCAGTTAATATTGTTTCAGATCCTGAAGGTATAATTCCTTATGAAACAGACGCATTGAGCGCTTATAAACAAAAGCCAATGGTTGTTGTACTTCCTGAAAATACAACTGAAGTTAGTAATATTTTAAAATATTGTCATGAAAATAATATTAAGATTGTTCCAAGAGGATCTGGCACAGGTCTTTCTGGAGGAGCGTTACCTTTAGCGGACGGTGTTTTGTTGGGTCTTAGTAAGTTTAATAAAATTCTAGAAATTGATTTTGAAAATAGATGCGTTGTAACTCAGCCTGGAGTTACAAATTTATCTCTAACTAAAGCAGTTGAACACAACGGTTTTTATTATGCACCTGATCCTTCAAGCCAAATTGCCTGCTCCATTGGCGGAAATATTGCTGAGAACTCTGGAGGTGTTCATTCTTTAAAATATGGAACCACAACTAATAACGTTCTTGGTGTTGAAATTGTTTTGATGGACGGAACAGTTATGAAATTTGGTGGAAAAAAATTAGAATCTGAAGGTTATGATTTATTAGGTTTAATTACAGGATCAGAAGGATTGCTTGGAGTTTTAACAGAGGTAACGGTTAAAATTTTAAAAAAACCACAGTCAGTCAAAGCTCTACTTTTAGGTTTTCAAAGCGTTGAAGATTCTGGTCAGTGTGTTTCAGATATTATTTCAGGCGGAATTATTCCTGCGGGAATGGAAATTATGGATAAGCCTTTAATAAAAGCAACAGACGATTACGCCAAGGCTGGATATCCAAAAGACGTTGAGGCAATTTTAATTGTGGAATTGGATGGTACAGAAAGTGAAGTAAATATTTTAATAAAAAGAGTAGAAGAAATTGCTAAAAAAAATAAATCAACTTATTTACGCATAAGCAAAAATGATGAAGAAAGATTAAGATTTTGGTTAGGAAGAAAAGCTGCATTCCCAGCAATTGGAGATATGTCGCCTGATTATTTATGCATGGATGGTACAATTCCTAGAAAAAAATTAGCGGAAGTTTTAAAAGAAATTACTAAGCTTTCACAAAAACACGGTTTAAAAGTTGCAAATTGTTTTCATGCGGGAGATGGAAATTTACATCCTCTGATTATGTTTGATTCAAATATTAAAAGTGAATTAAAAAAAGCAGAAAAATTCGGCGCTGATATTTTAAAATATTGTGTAAAAGTAGGCGGCGTACTCACAGGAGAACATGGAGTTGGAATTGAGAAAAGAGATTTAATGTGTGAAATGTTTAACGATGAAGACATCCAACAACAACTAAACATTAAACAAGCGTTTGATGAGAAATCTCTTTTAAATCCAGGCAAGGTATATCCAATCCTTCATCGTTGTGCAGAAGGCGGAAAAATGCACGTTCATAAAGGAGACACAAAGTTTAAAGACATTCCAAGATTTTAATGTCAGAAATTTATTCGCCATCAAGCGAACATGAAGTTGCAGATTTTATAAAAAATTGTAATTCACAAGAGATTCCAATTGAAATTACCGGACATAATTCAAAACCAATTGGTAGATTAATTCAGTGTTCAAAATCTTTAAATTTAAAAAACTTAAGTGGAATTATCGAATATTTTCCTGAAGAACTTTACATTAAAGTCAAATCAGGAACGCCGCTTGATTTAATTGAGAAAGAGTTAGATAAAAAAAATCAGGAATTATCTTTTGAACCCTCCGACATGGGATTTTTATATAATGGTAAAAGCAACAAAGGATCTGTTGGTGGAGCTGTGGCGTGCAATTTATCAGGATCACGCAGATTTAGAGCGGGCGCTTTAAGAGATCATATTCTGGGATTTAGAGGAATAAATGGCAAAGGTGAAATTGTAAAATCAGGAGGAACCGTTGTTAAAAATGTAACAGGTTATGATGTAAGTAAACTTATAACTGGAGCATATGGTACCTTAGTTGCCTTGACTGAGATTGTATTGAAAGTTCAGCCAAAAAATGAAGAGAGCCAAACTTTATTAGTTAATAATATTAACTTAAAAAAAGCTTTAAATATTTTTTCAAAATCAATGCAAACTTCTGTAGAAATTTCAGGTGCATGTTTTTATCCAGCAAAAATGTCCAAGTTTTTTAAATTAAACGATCTAGACACGACAACTTCAATTACCGCTATTCGTCTTGAGGGACCGAAAATTTCAGTGGTTGAAAGAGTTAACACTCTAAAAAAATTATTTGATGAATATAAAAAAACAATTTCAGTTCTTGAAAATTACCAATCAAGAATTTTTTGGCAAAACACAACAGATCTGCAATTTTTTAATAATAGTACAAATGTAGTTGTAAAAATAATTTTACCACCCGTTAATACTGATCAGTTTATAAATAAATTTGAAAATGAAGAATTGAAATATGTGGTAGATTGGGCGGGTAATTTAATTTGGGCTGAAATACCTGAAAATGATAGCGTGCTACTAAGACAATTAAGAATGGAAGTCATAAAACTTGGTGGGCACATGACAATTATCAAGGCGCCAAATCACGTCCGTATCAAAGAAGATTTTTTGACAATTGTTGATGAGAATATTAAAGTTTTATCTTTAAAGATCAAAGAAAGTTTTGATCCTAAGAAGATTTTAAATCCAGGAAAGATGTATTCAGGAATATAATGCAAACAAATTTTACAAAAAAACAATTACAAGACAGCAACATTAGTTCAGCAGATGGAATTTTAAGAAAATGTGTGCATTGTGGATTTTGTAATGCAACTTGTCCAACCTACCAGATCGTAGGAGATGAACTTGATGGTCCGCGCGGTAGAATTTATTTAATTAAAGACATGCTGGAAAATGACAAACCAGCTAATGAAAAAATAGCAAAGCACATTGATCGATGCTTATCTTGTTATGCTTGCATGACCACTTGTCCTTCAGGTGTTAACTATATGCACCTTGTAGATCACGCGCGAAATCATATAGAAAAAACTTTTGTTAGACCTTTCTTTGATAGATTTATAAGAAATTTGCTTTCTAAAATTTTACCAAGCCCAACTTTATTTAGAATGGCTGGTTACTCTGCAAGATTATTTTACCCATTTAGATTTTTATTTCCAAAAAAAATTAAAAATATGATGAAGTATATGCCAAATTCTTTTCCTGTATCTAGACAAGAAAATAAAGAAATATACTCATCAGTCGGAAAGACTTATGCAAGAGTTGCTTTGCTTACTGGCTGCGTACAAAGAGTCATTTCGCCACAAATTAATGATGCAACAATTGATATTTTGAACAGGCATGGCGTTGAAGTGATTGTGCCAAAAAAAGTGGATTGTTGTGGTTCGTTAAACCATCACTTAGGCAAAGAAGAGCTTGCTCATAAGTCTTTCATAAACAATATTAATTCATGGTTTAAATGGTATGAAGAAAAAAATCTTGATGCAATTTTAGTAACCACTTCAGGCTGCGGAACTACTTTAAAAGATTATGGTTATATTTTTAGGGATCATCCTGACAAAGAACTTAGAAGAAAAGCAAAAATGGTCTCATCGCTTGCAAAAGATGTAACTGAATATTTAGGAAAAAATATTAAATTAAATTATGTGAAAAAAGATAAAAAATTTACAATTGCTTATCACTCCGCATGTTCAATGCAGCATGGACAAAAAATACATAGTCAACCAATGGATTTATTAAAAAAAACTGGCAATGAAATAGTTGAGATACCGGATGGTCATTTGTGCTGTGGATCGGCTGGGACTTATAATTTGCTTCAAGATGAAATGGCCGCAGAACTATTAAAGAGAAAAGTTTCAAATATTGATAAAGTAAAACCTGATTTCATTTCAACTGGTAATATTGGATGTATGACACAGATTTCATCAGGAACAAAAATACCGATTGTTCATACCATAGAAATTTTAAATTGGTATACAGGTGGAGAAAAACCCATAGCGATTAATTTATTATGAAAAAAAAGATTTTAGTTACTAAAAATTTATTAAAAGAGACAGAAGAGCGTGTTCAGAAATTATTTGATACAAAATTAAATAAAGAAGAAAAACTTTACACAACGGAAGATATTATTGAGCTTTCTAAGGACTGTGATGGAATTTTATCTTTTAGTTCAGATAAAATAGATTCTGCAGCTATTAATAAATTATCAGATAAAGTAAAAATTATTGCGAACTATGCTGTGGGGTTTGGAAATATCGATACTAATGCTGCAGCAAAAAAAGGAATAGTTGTAACTAATACTCCAGAAGTTTTATCAGAAGCAACCGCCGATATTTCTATTCTTCTTTTATTAGGAGCATCAAGAAGAGCTTATGAGGGAAGAAAATTTGCTGAAGAACAAAGTTGGAGTTGGAGAACTGATTTTTTACTTGGCAAACAAATGTCTAATAGCAAATTAGGAATTCTTGGTATGGGAAGAATTGGCAGAGAAGTCGCAAAACGTGCTCGAGGCTTTGGTATGGAAATTCATTATCACAACAGAACTAAATTAGCGGCCCACTTAGAAGAGGGGGCAATTTATCACGACAATGTTAAATCGTTATTTAATAACAGTGAATTCCTATCTATTAATTGTCCCGCAACTAAAGAGACTACCAATTTAGTTAATGAACAATCGATTAATTATTTACCCGATGGTGCTGTTGTTACGAATGCAGCAAGAGGAGACATTATTGACGATACTGCCATGATTAAAGCAATGAAGAGTGGAAAAGTTTTTGCTCTAGGTCTAGACGTTTATAATGGAGAACCAAAGATTAATCCTGAATACTTAAAATTAAATAATCTTTTTTTACTTCCTCATATTGGCAGCGCAACTTTTAGAACGAGAATTGATATGGGTGATAGAGCAATCGATAACCTAGAAAACTTCTTTAATAATAAAAAACCTAAAGACCAGGTTAATTAAAAAATATTTAAATAAAAAAATAATTAAAGTCTTGATATAGCAGATCTCCTGCAACCCATAATATTGCGGCCAGACCTAACCAACCAATCCATTTATATTTTTTTACATAAAGTGAAATAAAATTGGCCATAGTAGCCATTAAAACTATTGATAATACCAGACCGAAAACTAGCATCGCATAATGATCTCCGGCAGCACCTGCAACCGCTATTACATTATCTAGACTTAGGGAAATGTCAGCAAGAAGTATTGTTATTACTGCTGCACTTAATTTATTTTTCTTTCTTTCATCAAGTTCAATTCTTCCTTCATTTTCATCCTTTGACTTTATAATATCTACATACAATTTGTATACGACCCAAAGAAGCAGCACAGCTCCAAAAGTTTTTATTCCATTTATCTTTAATAAAAAAGCAGTCGCACCAGCAAAGATAATTCTACAAACTACAGCGGCAATGGTTCCGTAAATTAATACTTTTTTTCTAATTTGATCATTAAATTGCGACGCAGTCATACCTATGACGATCGCGTTGTCAGCAGAAAGCACGAGATCAATTAAAATAATTTTAATTAAAATTATAATTTCTTCGCTCATAAAATTTTGTTTATCTGTCTATTCATTTATCTAAATAAAATAAATTAAATAAAACTATTTTAAATTATTACAATCAACGGTTGTTTTTTACTTAAGATTCTTATGTATTTGCGCATTTTTTTTTTAAAGACTGAATAGGTTATTTTTGCTTTAATCGCTTCCAGTTAATTAACTAAATAAGGGAATATAAATGACAAAACTAAAAAACGAAGTTACGTCATTGGAGTCTAAAAAAACTTCAAGACGTAAGTTTTTCAAAGCTGCTGCAGCCACAGGTGCTGTTGCCGCTGCTTCTCTTGCAATGCCGAATATATCGGTTGCGCAAAGTGCAGTGACTTTAAAAATGCAATCTGCTTGGGGACCGGCTGACGCTGATCCATTCTTTACTATGAATAAGCAGTATGCTCAAAAAGTTGAAGCTTTATCTGGAGGAACATTAAAGATTGAAGTTCTTGCAGTAAACGCAGTATTAAAAACTGCTGAAATCGCTGATGGTGTTAGCACAGGTGTTGTTGATGCTGGTCATACGGTTACAGCTTATTGGTACGGTAAAAACCCTGCGTCTTCATTATTTGGAACTGGTCCTTCTTACGGTTTCTCATCTCAAGAGTTAATGGGATGGATCGAGTACGGCGGAGGAAGAGCTCTATATGAAGAAACTTTAAGGGCCACAAAGTTAGACTACGTAGGCTTCTTTGCAATGCCAATGCCAGCTCAACCATTTGGTTGGTTTAAAAAAGAACTTAAGAGCTTAGCTGATATCAAGGGTTTAAAATACCGAACTGTTGGTTTAGCTACAAATGTTCTTCAAGGTATTGGTATGACTGTTCTTCAGTTGCCAGGTGGAGAAATTCAGCCTGCAATGAAAACAGGTTTGATTGATGCAGCTGAATTCAATAACCCATCTTCTGACAGAAATTTTGGAATGCAAGACGTTTCTAAATTTTATTCATTAGGTAGTTTCCATCAATCACAAGAAATGTTTGAGATAACTTTCAATAAAAAGAAATTTGATAGTTTATCTAAACAACATCAGAATATTTTAAGAATAGCGGCAGAAGCTGCAAATACTGATAATTATTGGTATGCTCTTAAGAGATACTCTGATGATTTAAATAAATTAGTTACCGAGTCAGGCGTTAAACCTTTTGCAACTCCAAAAGATATTTTGGCTGAGCAAATGAAGTCCTGGGATAAAGTCATAGCTGATTTCTCATCTAAAGATCCTTTATTCAAAAAAATCGTTGACTCTCAAAAAGCATATGCAAAATCTGTGATCAAGTATTTATTACTTAATCAGCCAGATTATTCTATTGCTTTTAGAAATACTTTTGGCGATCCAGCTAACGTAAAAGTATAATACTTAAATATAATTAAAAAAGGGGTGCTTAGCGCCCCTTTTTTTTTGTCATAAGAGGGAGGATTAATTGAAGTCATATATTAATTTTGCAGATCAGTTTGTGGTTTGGGTTGGGAGAGCATTTGCTTGGTGCGTATTTGTTCTTACCGCTGCAGTTATGTATGAAGTCATTATGAGATATTTTTTTAATGCTCCTACTCTTTGGGCATTTGATTTTACAATTCAGATGTATGGAGCTTTAATTATGATGGGTGGCGCATCCGCGATTAGTACTAAATCACACGTTAGAGCAGACATGTACTACAATAAGCTATCTGAAAAAGGTCAAGGAATTTTAGATTTATTTTTATATATTGTTTTCTATGTTCCGGGTGTTTTTGCTTTAACTTATGCAGGATATTTTTATGCACAAAAAGCTTGGATAGTTGGTGAAAAAAGCTGGAATAGTCCAGCTCAAATCCAAGTTTATTTTAGCAAAAGCTTAATACCAATTGCAGGTTTACTTTTAGTGATTATTGGAATTTCAGAAATCTTTAGATGTATTATTTGTATTAAAGAAGGTAAGTGGCCTGAGAGAATAAATGATGTTGAAGAAACAGAAAAAATGATTTTAAGAAAAATTCAAAAAGGTGAGAGCGTGAAAGGTTTAGTTTAAATAAAATATTATGGAGTGGGCAGCAAATATTACAACAGCTAACTGGGTTGGTTTACTACAAGTAACGTTGTTCGTATTTATAATTCTTCTAGGTTTCCCAATGGCATTCACACTACTCGCGATGTCCGTGATATTTGGTTATTACGCTTTTTTTGATGCAAAGTTGTTTGCTGAGGTAGGCGTTTTTGGAAATAGAATATTCGACTTAATTGTTAAAAATGCTTTTTCGACCATGGAGAACCATGTGTTGATTGCAATCCCACTGTTTTTATTTATGGGATATATTGTTGAAAAAGCTGGAATTGTTGCAAGATTATTTAATGCAATTAGAGTTGCAACTTATAAACTGCCAGGCTCGTTAGCTGTTGCGTCCTTAATTACTTGTACAATATTTTCAACAGCTACAGGTATAGTTGGCGCTGTTGTAACTTTAATGGGTTTACTGGCTTGGCCAGCAATGGTGAATAATGGCTACAACAAACAATTTGCTTCAGGAGTTGTAACTGCGGGTGGATGTTTGGGAATTTTAATACCTCCTAGCATCATGTTTATTGTTTATGCTGTTGTAGCAGCATTATCTCCATTAAGATTATTTGCAGCTGCCATGCTACCAGGTCTTATGTTGGCTGGTCTTTACATAATTTATGTAATTGTTGCTGCATCATTAAATCCAAAACTTGCACCAAAACCAAAATTAAGCGAAATACCTCCAAGAGCAAAAATTTATAAAGATCTTGTAGTATCTTTTTTACCATTATTTTTAATTATAGTTTTAGTCCTAGGATCTATTCTTGGTGGACTTGCAACCGCTTCAGAAGCAGCAGCCGTTGGCGCGGTTGGTGCTTTAGGTCTTGCATTTTTCTATAAAACTATGAATTGGAATATGTTTAAAGATTCAATTTATTTAACTGCAAGATCAAGCACTATGATCATTTGGTTATTTGTAGGATCTTCATCCTTTGCATCGGTTTTTGCCTATTTAGGAGGACAAGATATATTTGATGCTTTCTTTAAATCTCTTGATCTAAAACCTTGGCAATTTTTAGTAATAACACAAATTATAATTTTTGTTTTAGGTTGGCCATTGGAGTGGACAGAAATTATAATTATTTTTGTTCCAATCTTTTTACCTTTAGTAAAATATTACGGAATAGATCCTTATTTCTTTGGAATTTTAATTGGACTTAATTTACAAACATCATTCTTGTCTCCACCTATGGCAATGGCAGCTTTTTATTTAAAAGGCGTACAAGGAGACAAAGTAAGCTTGCAAGAAATTTTCAAAGGCGGATATCCGTTTATATTTATGGTTATTTTCGCAATGTTTTTATTATATAATTTCCAAGGCCTTTCAACTTGGCTTCCAAAGTACCTTTTTGATTAAATTTTTTTAATAAAATAATTCCAAATGAAACCATGTTTTTTATCCGCCAAACAAATTATTGATAAAATTAAGAATAGTGAGTTTTCATCAGTAGAGTTAGCAAATAGTTTTATTGAAAGAATAGAAGAATTTGAAAAAAAAATTCATGCTTGGGCTTTTTTTGATAAAAAATCGTTTTTAGAAAAATCTAAAGAAGCAGATGATTGGAGATTGTCAGGGAAGCCGTTGGGTCCTCTGCATGGTCTTCCAATTGCAATTAAAGATATTTTCAAAACTGATGATATGCCGACAGGTTATGGAACATCTTTAAAAGATGGTCATCGTACAAGAGATGAAGCAGAGGTAGTAAGACTTCTTAAAAATGCAGGCGCTATTATTATGGGAAAAACCGTAACAACTGAACTTGCTTATTTTGATGCTGGAAAAACTGCTAACCCTTATGATTATTCAAGGACACCTGGAGGATCTTCAAGCGGTTCTGCAGCAGCAGTTGCATCATTTATGGCGCCAGTAGCAATTGGTTCTCAAACAAATGGATCTGTTATTAGACCAGCATCTTACTGTGGTGTGATTGGCTACAAGCCATCTTATGGATTAGTCTCAAGAAGCGGAGCTTTAAGACTATCTTTTTTACTCGATCAAGTTGGAATTTTTGGCAGAACAATTGAGGACATGGGATTAGTTTCTAAAGTTATAATGCAGAAAGACCACAAAGATAAATCAACAAAGATTTATCCAACAGAAAATATGGAGTCATCCGTTTTAAAAGATCACCCTTTTGAGCCAAAATTTTTTTTTGTAGAAACTCCAAAATGGAAAAATTTAGACAGCAATTCTAAGAAAGAATTTGAAAAGTTGAGAAAAAAATTACAAAAAAATGTTGTCGATTTTCAGGACGCTTCTTTTTTTGAAAAAGTTTTTGAATATCAGCAAATAATTATGGAAACTGATATGGCTTATAATTTATCTTACTTTTATAACGAGCATAAAAATAAAATTGGAAAAAAATTAAGAGAAGCAATTGAGAGAGGACAATCTTATAAATCCAAAGATTATGCAGAGGCAGTTGATCATATGGAAGTTTATTATGAAAATATTTCAGAGATGTTTAATCATTTCCATGCAATTATTACACCCGCAACTACAGGCGAAGCTCCAAAAGGATTGGACTACACAGGAAGTCCTGAATTTTGCACAATTTGGACTTACCTTGGAATGCCATCTATTTCATTGCCAATTTTAAATGGATCTAATAAAATGCCTATTGGAGTTCAAGTTGTTGGAGAAAAGTTTGATGATGTTAGATTTTTACGTTCAGCAAATTGGCTTTTAAAAAAATTAACATAATATATTTATGATTGGAAAATTTTCCGCTTTTATCGGAGCCATTTTGTTTATAATCTTTTTGGGATCAATTACTTATTCTGTTTTAAAATCTCCGATTATAACATTTTCAGCATCCATTCCAGTTATATGTGTAGGAGTTGTAGCTGTGGGAATGTTAATTTTTGATTTCAAAAGAATGTTATTTTTTGTGAAGAAAAAATAATATTTTATAATTATAAATTATCTTGAAAGAATCCAAGGTTAGTTTTTTACCTTTATTGTTTTTATTTATTCAGCCTATATTTATGACAGGAAATATTGCTGTTGCACGTGGTGCAGCAGGATTGGTTCCACCTGTGTCACTTGCTTTTTGGCGATGGGTTCTTGCTGCGTTAATACTATTACCATTCATATACCCTTCTCTTAAAAAGCAATGGAAGGATGTATTAATTGAATTTCCTAAATTATTAGTTTTAGGTCTTACCGGCTTTGCATTTTGTGGAGCCTTTCCTTACATCAGCGGACTTACAACTAGCGTTGTAAACATGGGAATTATTTACTCTGCTTCTCCTATATTTATTATTTTACTTTCAGTTTTTATTTATAAAGAAAAGTTAAGCAAACTTCAGATATTTGGAACAGTTTTATGTTTATCTGGAATTATGGTTGTGGTCTGCAAAGGTCAGCTTGAAACATTAATGAGACTGCAATTTACTAAAGGAGATTTTTGGATTTCAGGAGCAATGATTAGTTGGGCGGTTTATTCAGTATTTTTAATGAACTGGAAAAGTAAATTTGATCTACTAACTCGTTTTGGTCTTATGGCAATTGCTGGAGTTATTTGTTTGTTGCCAATGTATTATGTTGAAGAAGCTTTTTTCTATACCACCTCGTTTAATAAAGATTTTATTTTTTGGACTGTTGTTGCCGCAATTTTTCCAGGCATTATTGCTTTTTTAATGTATTCAAAATTACAAAAATTTGTTGGTGCCTCTATAACTGGATTAGTGATTTATTTGATGCCAATTTATAGTGCATTATATGGCTATTTTTTATTTAATGAAAAATTACAAAGCTTTCATTGGTTTGGTGGTTTATTTGTATTAGCAGGTATAATTTTAGCTAATAAAAATTTATTTAAAATTAAATGAGTAGTTCAATCAAAACAGTAGGCTTTATTGGCACAGGTTTAATGGGATTGCCTATGGCAAAAAATATTTTATCTAAAAAATTTAAATTAAATGTTTGGAACAGAACCCCAGGAAAAACTTTAGAGCTTCAAAAAAAAGGAGCAAAAATTTTTAAAGATATAAAAGATTTAGTTCAAAACTCTAAAGTAATCATTTCAATGCTTGCAAACGATAATGTTTGTAAAGCAATTCTTATAAAAAAAATTCATCCATATTTAAAAAAAGGGCAGATTGTAATTGATATGAGTTCAACAACTCAAAATACAGCATTAGAAATTGGCAAAGCTTTAAAAAAGAAAAAAGCAATTTTTTTAGACGCACCTGTTTCTGGTGGAACGATAGGAGCAGAAAAAGGAACACTTGCGATCATGGTGGGTGGAGAAAAAAAAATGTTTAATACTATTCTGCCATTATTTAAAAGCATGGGAACAGCAATATACGTTGGAAAAACTGGTTGTGGCCAAGTTGCAAAATTGGCAAACCAAACAATAGTTGGAATCAGTATTGGAGCTGTATCTGAGGCTTTAATTTTAGCAGAAGCAGCAGGAGCAGACCCTAAAGCTGTAAGAGAAATTATGTTACGTGGGTTTGCAGGAGGCCCAATTCTTCAAAACCATGGATTAAGAATATTAACTAAGAATTTTAAACCTGGTGGCAAAGCATCTACTCAACTAAAAGACATGAATAATATAATTGCAACTGCGAAAAAATATAAACTTAATTTGCCAATTGCAAAAAAAGTACAAGAACTTTACGCAAAGACAGTAAAATCTGGAAGAGCTAATCTAGATCATAGTGCTTTATATTTGTTTATCAAAGCACTCAGCAGATAATGAAATTAAGACAAGTTTTTTTATACGTCTTTTTATCCTTAACCATTCTTTATGCTTGCGTTTGTACATATATGTACATTTTTCAGAGAAATTTTTTATATCTTCCCGGGCAAAATAATAATTTGCGTGGCGAGAAATTAAACTTAGAAATCAAGGAAATATCTGTCCCTTCAACAGAGAACATTACCTTAAAAGCGTGGTTTTATAATAACCCTAAGAATAAATATACCGTTTTATTTTTTCATGGAAATGCCGGGGGACTAGAAAAAAGAATTTATAAGTTAAATGAATTTAAAAATTTAAATTTGAATTATTTAATTATTTCTTGGCGAGGATTTAGCGGTAACAAAGGAAGTCCAACAGAACAGGGCTTATATAGTGATGCCAGAAGTGCTTTAGAATGGTTACAAAAGAATAATATTTCAAAGAATAAAATTATTTTATATGGAGAATCTTTAGGC
>AZOF01000015.1 GCA_000510845.1 alpha proteobacterium SCGC AAA028-D10
AACGAAACCACATTGTAATATTGGTACTATTGGTCACGTCGATCATGGTAAAACAACTTTAACAGCCGCGATCACAAAAGTTCTTGCAAAAGCTGGTGGAGCAAAATTTGTTGCTTACGATCAGATTGACAAAACACCTGAAGAAAAAGCAAGAGGTATTACTATTTCTACAGCTCACGTTGAATATGAAACTGCAAAACGTCACTATGCTCACGTTGATTGTCCAGGACACGCTGACTATGTAAAAAATATGATTACTGGTGCTGCCCAAATGGATGGAGCTATTTTAGTTGTGAATGCAGCTGACGGTCCAATGCCACAAACTAGAGAACATATTCTTTTAGCAAGACAAGTTGGAGTTCCGGCTTTAGTTGTTTTCTTAAATAAAGTTGACACTGTTAACGATAAAGAACTTTTAGATCTTGTTGAAATGGAGATCAGAGAATTATTAACTTCTTATGGATACCCAGGAGACAAAACTCCAATTATTAAAGGATCAGCATTAAAAGCAATTGAAGGCGACGTTGAACTTGGAGATAAACCAATCCTTGCTTTGATGGAAGCGGTTGATTCATTTATTCCACAACCTAATAGACCAAAAGAAAAACCATTCTTAATGCCTATCGAGGATGTTTTTTCGATTTCTGGTCGAGGAACAGTTGTTACTGGCAGAATTGAAGCTGGTGTAATTAAGACCGGTGAAGAAATGGAAATCATCGGAATCAAAGCTACACAAAAATCTGTATGTACTGGTGTTGAAATGTTTAGAAAACTTTTAGACACAGGTGAAGCGGGAGATAATGTTGGTATTCTTTTAAGAGGTATTGAGCGTGAGCAAGTAGAAAGAGGACAAGTTTTGGCTAAGCCAGGATCAATTAAGCCTCACACTAAATTTGAAGCTCAAGCTTATATTCTGAAAAAAGAAGAGGGTGGAAGACACACTCCATTCTTTACTAAATATCGTCCACAGTTTTACTTTAGAACTACAGACGTTACAGGAGAAGTTTTATTGCCCGCTGGTGTTGAAATGATTATGCCTGGTGATGATGCAAAAATGACTGTTACTTTAATCACTCCAATTGCGATGGATAATAATTTAAAATTTGCGATTAGAGAAGGAGGAAGAACCGTAGGAGCTGGAGTAGTTACTAAGATTATAGAATAAATCTTAGGAGTGTAGCTCAATTGGTAGAGCGCCGGTCTCCAAAACCGGAGGTTGCGGGTTCAAGTCCCTCCACTCCTGCCACAGATTATTAAATATGTTTAACCCTATTCAATTTTTAAGATCTGTTAAGCAGGAGGCTTTAAAAATATCTTGGCCAACAAGAAAAGAAACCAGCATTGGGGCATTCACAGTTTTTGTTATGTCTGTAATAGCTGCTTTATTTTTTTTGTTATTAGATCAAATTTTTAAACTAGGTCTAAATTATTTACTCGGAATTTAACTTATGATGAAATGGTATATAATTCAGGCTCATTCAGGAGCAGAAAAGAAAGTAGCTAGTCTCATTCCTGAAAAACTTGAAAAAGAAGGTTTAGCACATCACTTTGAGGAGACATTAGTTCCAACGCATGAAGTTACAGAAGTAAAAAAAGGCAAGAGAACGACTTCTGAGAAAAAATACTTTCCAGGTTATTTTTTAGCAAAATTAGATATGAATGATCAAGTTTATCATTTAATTAAATCTATAAAAAGAATTACAGGGTTTTTAGGTGTTCCAGGAAAACCTACTCCAATTTCAGAAGCTGAAGTTACAAAGATTATGGGAAAAATTGAGGACGGAGCTCTTAAACCCTCAACTAGTATAAGTTTTGATATTGGGGAACAAGTTAGAGTATGCGACGGACCTTTTGCATCATTTAGTGGTTTAGTTGAGGGTGTTGATGAAGAAAAGTCTAGACTAAAGGTTTCTGTTTCGATATTTGGTAGGCCCACACCCGTAGAGTTAGAATACGGACAGGTAGAAAAGATTTAAGTATGGCAAAAGAAATTTCTGGAATTTTAAAATTACAAATCAAAGGCGGGCAAGCTAATCCAGCTCCTCCTGTTGGACCTGCTCTTGGACAAAGAGGGGTTAATATAATGGAATTTTGCAAATCATTTAATGATAAAACCAAATCTTTAATGGGGCAGCCAGTTCCAGTTGTTATTACTATATATAAAGATAAAAAATTTGATTTTATAATTAAAACTCCACCTGCATCTTTTTTAATTAAAGAAGCTATTAAACTTAAAAGTGGCTCTAAAGAACCAGGAAGAGTTGTAGCTGGATCTATTAGTAAGGCTCAGCTTAAAAAAATTGCAGAAATTAAAATGAAAGATTTAAATGCTTTTGATATTGAGCAAGCGATAAAAATTATAGCTGGTTCAGCAAGATCAATGGGTATTGAGGTAAAAGATTAATGTCAAAAAAAAATTCAAAAAGATATTTAGCTTTAATCAAGGGTCACGATAAGACAAAAGAACTTGCATTACCGGAGGCTATTAAATTGTTAAAAACAAAATCAAATACAAAGTTTCCAGAATCAATGGAAGCAATTTTCTTTTTAAATATTGATAAAGCTAAAACAGATCAAAATTTAAGAACAGTAGTAGATTTGCCAAATGGTAACGGTAGAAAAGTTAAAATTGCAGTTATTTGTGGTAACGACAAACTTAGCGAAGCTAAATCTTCAGGAGCTGAAATAGCTGGATCAGAAGATTTAATTAATGAGATAAATTTAGGAAAAATAAATTTCGATGTATTGATTTCAACGCCTGACATGATGGCAAAAGTTGGAAAATTAGGAAAAGTTTTGGGACCAAAAGGATTAATGCCTAATCCAAAATTAGGCACTGTCGCAAAAGATATAAAATCTACTGTCGAAGCAATAAAAAAAGGTAGAATTGAAATTAAATGTGACAAAGATGGAAATTTAGGTTTATCATTTGGCAAAGTAAAATTTTCCGACAAAGAGTTATCTGAAAATTTTAAAAGTGTTTATGAAGTTGTTGCAAAAGAAAAGCCAGCTGGAATTAAAGGAAATTTTATAAATTCAATTTACTTATCTACAACCATGGGACCTTCTGTTAAACTTCAACTTTCGAGCATATAATGAATAGAGAGCAAAAAACTACATATGTGAATGATTTAAAAACAGTCATAGCAGCTAATGAAGGAATTTTAGTTTATCACTACGAAGGTATTACTGTTAAAGATTTAGAAAGCCTGCGTGCTAAAATGAGAGAAAGCGGTGCATTTTTAAAAATTACAAAAAATAGAATTGCAAAAATTGCACTTAAAGGGTCAAAAGCAGAAAAGTTAGAAAAATTTTTTAAAGGACCAACAGCTATTGCCTGTTCAAAAGATCCAATTACGCTTGCAAAGACTTTAGTTACTTTTTCTAAAAGCAATGAAAAGTTAAAAATTCTTGGCGGTCTAATGGACGAGAAGCTCTTAGAGCCATCAGATGTTGCTCATATAGCAACTTTACCTACATTAAATGAAGCAAGAGCTAAAATTGTGGGAATTTTAGCAGCCCCAGCTCAAAAAATTGTAAGTATTTTGCTTGCACCAAGCGCAAAAATAGTTAATTTGATGCACGCTAAAAATTTAATAAAAAAATTATAATTGAAATTAAAGATAAAAAAGAAATAGATAAAATTTTTATTACCGAGACTATTGTTCATCAAGGAGTAGCTGCTGAAATAGAAAATATTCCTGCTGTTGAATTAAAAGAATATTTAAAAAATAAAAATAATTCAAAAAATACACTAGTTGTGCTTGATGATATAACAGATCAAAGAAATATAGGATCAATAATAAGATCATGTAGCGCATTCAATATTGATGCCGTCATTATTTTAGAAAAAAATTATAATCCTAAAAACAAAATGATGTACAAAAGTGCTAGTGGAGCAATGGAATTTATAAATATTATACCAGTTTCAAATATAACTAACGCACTAGAGGTTCTTAAAAAAAATAATTATTGGGTTTATGGACTAGATGGTCATGCAAAAGAAAATATTGAAGATCAAAAATGGTCTAATCACAATGCTTTTGTTTTTGGATCTGAAGGAGAGGGACTTAGAAGGTTAGTAAAAGAAAATTGCGATCATCTTATAAAAATTCAGATTAATAAACAGATAGAAAGTTTAAATGTTTCTAATGCAGTCTCAGTAACTTTAAGTATGTTTAGATTGCTTGAAAGAAATAATTAAAATCCAAAGCTAGATTTTATTCCATCGACAATAAATTGAATTGCAAGGGATGCTAAAATTAAAGCTATAACTCTTGAAAATACATTTAAAATATTTTTGCTAGTATAATTTGCAAGAATTGCAGAAAATATCATGTGAAAAAAAGTTACAATCATTACTGCTGTTAAAGCAATATAAACCATAATTAATTTTTCTGGATATTTAGAGCTAGCATTTACTAAAAGCAAAACTGAGGTTAATGCTGCAGGCCCTGCAATCAAAGGTATTGCAAGTGGAAAAATTGCAATTTCTTCTAATGTTTTTTCATGCAAAACTTTATTAGCGCTCTCCTCTCTTCTTAACCTTCTTTTATCCAATAACATTTCAATTGAAATAATAAATAAAATTATTCCTCCTGCAATTTTCAAAGAATCTATTGAAACCCCAATCCAATTAAAAAAAAAATTTACCACCGTATGCAAAAATAATTAATACTATAAAAGAGATTAAAGATGCTTTGATTGCAATTTTAAATCTCTGCTCTCGTGATGCCCCTTCTGTTAATAATAAAAATAAAGGACCAATTCCTGCTGCATCAATAGCAACAAATAATACTGCAAAAGAATTAAAAAAAGTTGAACTCATATTAAACATTTATTTTGGCGGGAGTGACGGGACTCGAACCCGCGACCTATCGCGTGACAGGCGATCGCTCTAACCAACTGAGCTACACCCCCTCCTAAAAAAAAGTGATGAAGCTAAGATTATGCTGTCACCACAATTCAAGTTATGCTTGAAGAGAGTCTTATATACTGATTTTTTTTGAAAGTCTTTTGCAAAATATTATTTGAGATGTTTTATAAAAACATTAAAAAAATCTCTATAAACTAGGAAGATGGTGGGCGATCAAGGACTCGAACCTAGGACCCTCTCGGTGTAAACGAGATGCTCTACCAACTGAGCTAATCGCCCTTTTAATAAGGAGCTTTGTATAACAATAAAAATAGAAAGTTAAAATAATAATTAACGCGGTAAGTACTTTTTAAATGCAGTAGTCTTTGAAAAGACTCTGCCTTTTAGAAGGTTAAAGGTATTCAGATCATCTTTTTTAATCTTAGAACATGTAATTAAACCATATTGGTCTGCAAATTGATTTTTATAGAATGTTTGTTTGTCCTTAAAATCCCTTACGCAGTTCTTTAAATAATCTCGCGGATAAAAATACCAAACTAATAGTAAAATAGGAATTATGAACCAGTATTTTTTAATTTTTTTCATTTTCAAATATTAAGTACTATTTATTAACTAAAAATATATAAGTTAAGAACATTTTTATGATTGATTGGTATCAAATATTTTATCTTATAATTGTTATGGTTATGGCAGCATCTGTAGCCGGTTTTGCAGCAGGATTACTTGGAGTCGGCGGGGGTTTGGTAATGGTACCTGCACTATATTACGCATTTACAGTTCTTGATTTTGAAATGGCAACTAAAATGCATTTAGCTTTAGGAACGTCTCTTGCAATTATTATTCCAACATCAATAATGTCGACTAAAACACACATGAAATTTAATGCAGTTGATTTTGGTCTTATTAAATCTTTTGGTATTTATATAGTTTTAGGAGTTATCATTGGAACTTTTTTAGCTTCAAATTTAAAGACGGCTAATTTAGTATTTTTCTTCTCATTATTTGCATTTTTAGTGGGTCTATTTTTTCTATTTTTAAAATCAAAATTAGAAGAAACAGAAAGAAATATTCCAAAAATTTATAAAATTATAATTGGAAATTTTATTGGCTTCGTTTCTGTTCCACTTGGTATTGGTGGTGGATCGTTATCTGTGCCTTTTATGAGATTATTTGGCTATGATATGAGAAAGGCTATTGGAACATCTGCAGCTATTGGAATTTTAATTGCAATCTCAGGAACAATTAGCATGGTTTTGAGTGGCGCATTATTCGCCAAAGTTAATTCACCTCTTAGTCTTGGTTATTTTAATCTTGCGGGTTTTTTAGTTTTTGTTCCAGTAACAATGATGATGGCTCCTCTTGGAGCGAAGGTTGTTCATAAAGTGAGTAGAAATTTAATTACTAAGATATTTGGTGTTTATCTAATTCTGATTTCTCTTAGAAGCTTTATAGAATATTTAAATATTAAATAATTTAATTTACTGGTCTTTCACTAGCAATTTCTTTACTTTTTTGCGTTTGCGAAAGATCAATTTCTACCCAATCAATTGGTGTTAAAGATTTAGTTAAAGCAACTTTTAGTACTTCATCTACTGTTTTAACTGGAATAATTTTTAAACCTTCAATTACATTTTTAGGTATTTCAGCTAAATCCTTCTCGTTCTCATCTGGGATTAAAACAGTTTTAATACCCCCTCTTAATGCTGCTAATAATTTTTCTTTTAAACCTCCAATTGGAAGGACTCTTCCTCTTAAAGTTACCTCTCCTGTCATGGCAACTTCTCTCTTAACTGGAATTCCAGTTAAAGATGAAACAATGGAAGTGACCATTGCGATTCCAGCTGAAGGTCCATCTTTTGGCGTTGCTCCTTCAGGTACGTGAATATGAATATCTTTTTTTTCAAAAACTGGAGGAATAATTCCATATTCTATACATCTTGATCTTACGAACGATTTTGCAGCCTTAACTGACTCTTGCATCACTTCTCCTAGTTTACCAGTTATCTCCATCTTGCCTTTTCCTGGCATAACTACAGACTCGATCGTCAATAATTCGCCACCAACTTCAGTCCAAGCAAGTCCAGTAACAATTCCTGTGCCATCTTTGTTTTCAATTTCACCATATTTAAACTTTTTAATACCAAGATAATCATTAAGATTTTTTTCATCAATTTTAATTGTATCTTTAGTTTTTGTAACAATTTCTTTAACGCTTTTTCTAGCAAGTTTCGAAATTTCTCTTTCTAAACTTCTAACCCCTGACTCTCTAGTGTAGTATCTGATAATATCTTTCAAAGCCTCATCAGACGCAATCCATTCACCTGCTTTTAATCCGTTTTCTTTAATTTGTTTAGGTACAAGATATTTTTTAGCTATTTCCATTTTTTCATCTTCTGTGTAACCAGAGATTCTTATAACTTCCATTCTATCTAATAATGGACCAGGAATATTTAAAGTGTTTGCCGTAGTAACAAACATTACATTCGATAAATCGTAATCTACTTCAAGATAATGATCATTAAATGTTGTATTTTGCTCAGGATCTAAAGCTTCTAGTAATGCTGATGAAGGATCACCTCTATAATCATTACCAATTTTATCAATTTCATCTAATAAAATTAAAGGATTATTTTTTCCAGATTTTTTCATCATCTGAATTATCTTTCCAGGCAAAGATCCAATGTAAGTTCTTCTATGACCTCTAATTTCAGCTTCATCTCTAATTCCACCTAAAGACATTCTTACAAATTCTCTTCCTGTAGCTTTAGCAATAGATTTACCTAAAGAAGTTTTTCCAACTCCTGGTGCACCTACTAAACAAAGAATAGGACCTTTGATTTTATTAATTCTGCTCTGAACTGCTAAAAATTCTAAGATTCTATCTTTTACTTTTTCTAAACCAAAATGATCTTCATCAAGAATTTTTTTTGCATCATTAATATCGGTATTTACTTTAGAAGTTTTTCCCCAAGGTAATGAAACCATCCAGTCTAAATAATTTCTGACTACTGTAGACTCGGCTGACATTGGACTCATTGATTTTAATTTTTTTAATTCAGCTAAAGACTTTTCTTCGGCTTCTTTAGTCATTTTTGCTTTTTTAATAGCCTCTTCTAAACTTTGAATTTCATCTTTACCATCTTCGGTTTCGCCTAATTCTTTTTGAATAGCTTTTAACTGTTCATTTAAATAATATTCTCTTTGAGTTTTTTCCATTTGATTTTTAACTCTGCCTCTAATCTTTTTTTCAACTGACAAAACTTCAACTTCACTCTCAATAAAAGTCAAAAGAGTTTCTAGTCTATTTTGTACTGAAAGATTCTCTAAAATTTTTTGTTTTTCTACTAAACTGATTTGCAATTGGTTAGCTACGGCGTCGGCAATTTTTGATGGTTCTTTTGTATCTTTAATTGTCTCAAGACCCTCTTCAGATACTTTTTTTGAAACTTTAACTAATTTATCAAATTTATTTAAAACTGCTTTTGATAATAAAGATAAATCTTCTTTACCAAGATCATCTGCCAGTGTTGAGCACGAAGCTAATAAAAAATTCTTTTCTTCATTATGATACTGATTAATTTTTACTCTTTCTTTTCCCTCTACTAAAATTTTAACTGTTCCATCTGGAAGTTTTAACAATTGCAATATTTCACCTAAACAGCCTACTTGGTAAATTTCATTATCTTTTGGATCGTCAACATCATGACTTTTTTGAGCAGCAAGGATAATTTTCTTATATTTATCCATTACGCTATTTAGAGCGTTAATAGACTTTTCTCTTCCAACAAAAAGAGGAACAACCATACCGGGGAAGACAACAATATCTCTCAGGGGCAATACAGGGTATTGCGCTGGATTTATTTTTTGCGTGTCTTTAACGTCCATATGTTAATAATAATAATAGTTAAGTTTATAACAAGCTTAACTCTATATGGGGACGCTTAATGTTATTTCAACTGTGAATAACTAGCCTATTTTACTCTCTTTATTAATTGGAGTGCTTGAAGGTTGGGCGTTTTTCTTTGAATAAGTAAGAAGTGGTTTTATTTTTCCATCAACAACGTCTTTATTAATTACAACCTCACTAATAGTAGATTGTGAAGGAAGCTCGAACATTGTTTCAAGTAAAATATCTTCTAAAATTGATCTAAGTCCCCTTGCCCCTGTTTTTCTAATTAAAGCTTTTTTAGCGATAGCTGATAATGAGTCTTTTGTAAAAGTAAGCTTAGCTCCTTCAATTTCAAAAAGTTTAGCATATTGTTTAAGAAGAGCATTTTTCGGTTCTTGTAAAATTTTAATTAAAGCCTCTTCATGTAAATCATCTAGTGTTGCTACGATTGGAAGTCTTCCTATAAACTCAGGTATTAAACCGAATTTCAATAAATCTTCTGGCTCTAGGTCTTTTAATATTTGACCGATACTCTTATTATCCTGCTCTCTAAGAGTGGCTCCAAACCCCATTGCAGTTCCTTTGCTTCTTAATGATACAATTTTCTCTAATCCTCCAAAAGCTCCTCCACAAATAAAGAGAATATTTGTTGTATTAACTTGTAAAAATTCTTGCTGAGGATGTTTTCTTCCTCCTTGCGGTGGAACGCTTGCAACTGTTCCTTCCATAATTTTCAAAAGAGCCTGCTGAACTCCCTCTCCAGAAACGTCTCTAGTAATTGAAGGGTTCTCTGTTTTTCTGCTAATTTTATCAACTTCATCTATGTAAACAATTCCTCGTTGTGCCTTTTCAACGTTATAATCAGCAGCTTGTAATAATTTTAAAATAATATTTTCGACATCTTCTCCAACATAACCAGCCTCAGTTAATGTAGTAGCGTCCGCCATAGTAAATGGCACGTCTAAAATTTTTGCAAGAGTTTGCGCTAATAAAGTTTTTCCACAGCCTGTCGGACCGATAAGCAGGACGTTAGATTTTGAAATTTCAACATCTTTACTACTTTTAGAATCTTGATTTAATCTCTTATAATGATTGTGAACCGCAACAGATAAAACTTTTTTTGCTTTGTCTTGACCAATGACATACTCGTCTAAAACTTTACAAATTTCTTTAGGTGTTGGAACGCCAGCGTCGTCTTTAACAAAATTGCTTTTGTTTTCTTCTTTGATAATATCCATGCAAAGTTCGACGCATTCATCACAGATAAAAACTGTAGGGCCAGCAATTAGTTTTCTAACTTCGTGCTGACTTTTTCCGCAGAAGGAACAATAAAGAGTATTTTTATTATCTTTGGCCATGTTTAAAATGATCGAATCAGTTAAGTTTTATAAAACAATGACTTACTTCTAAAAGCAAGTCTTAGTTGAATCTAATCAATATACTGTGTGTAAATTGAATTAATAAGATGATTAATCGGCTTTCTTTTCTACTACTTTATCAATTATTCCAAAATCTTTAGCTTCTTCAGGGCTCATAAACTTGTCTCTCTCTAAAGCTTCTTGGATTGACTTAAAATCTTTGCCAGTATGCTTTGCATAAATTTCATTAAGGCGTTTTTTCACATAAGAAATTTCATTAGCATGAATTTGAATATCAGTTGCTTGTCCTTGAAAACCTGCTGAAGGTTGATGAACCATTATACGTGCATTAGGTAAAGAAAACCTATGACCTTTTTCTCCTGCAGCCAACAAAAATGAACCCATGGAAGCTGCTTGTCCGATACAAATCGTTGAAACAGGAGATTTGACATATTGCATGGTGTCATAAATTCCAAGTCCGTCCGTAACTACTCCTCCTGGACTATTAATGTATAAAAAAATTTCTTTCTTGGGATTTTCTGACTCTAAAAAAAGTAATTGAGCACAAACTAAACTTGCTACATGTGAGTGGACTGGTCCTACTAAAAAAATAATTCGTTCTTTTAATAACCTTGAATAAATATCATAAGCTCTTTCCCCTCTGCTGGTTTGTTCAACCACCATTGGAATTAGAGTATTCATTTGAATATCAATCTGATCATTCATAGAGAATCAGATTCTATAGGCTTTGCTTATTTTTTACTAATCTTTTTTGTGGATTTTGATTTATCCTCTGATTTTGTATCTTTTTTGGATTTGTCATCACCGCTCTTTGCTAACTTAGCTGATGATTTAGACTTAAGATTAGATGATAAATCTTTTACAAGTTCTTCTAATTCTTTTTTATTAACTTCTTTAACAGTAACCTTAGCTTTAGACTTAACTAGTTCAACAATTTTATCTTCATATATAGGTCCTCTGAGTCTTGTAATTTCTGAAGGATTTTTTTGATAATAGTCTCTAATTTGTTTTTCCTGTCCAGGGTACATGCTCATTTGTTTTTGTAATTCCTGCTGAAGTTCCTGTGTAGACACTTGAATTTTATAATCTTCCCCAATTTGATTTAATACTAAAGCAAGTTTTACTCTTCGTTTTGAAATATCTAAAATATCGTCCTCTTCTTCTTTAGTGAGTTTTATATCTGAATGATCATGGCCATGTTTTTGATCATCATGCGGTTCATCTTTATGAGCTTTTTCATGTATAAAACTATGTTTAACTATTTCTTGTTCATTTTTTACTAAATCTTCAGGTAAATCAAACTTACAATTTTCATCTAAGTGATCTAAAATTTCTTTTCTAACTATTGTTTCCGTAATTGAAGACTGTTCTTTAGACAGTTGTTTTTCTAATAGAATTTTTAAATCGTTTAAATCTTTTGCTCCTAAATTTTTTGCAAATTGATCATCAATAACTACCGATTCTGATTTTTTAACTTCTAAAATTTTGCAATTAAATATTGCAGTTTTATTTGCTAACTCTTTATTTGGATAATTTTCTGGTAAATTAATCTTAACATCTTTTTTATCACCAGATTTACATGTTAATAATTGCTCATCGAAACCTTTAATAAAAAGTTCTTTTCCTAAAATAATTTGAACCTTTTGAGCTTTATTACCCTCAAAAGGTTTGGAGTTAACAGTTGCCTCAAAATCAAAAACTACTAGATCTCCTTTAACAGAGCTCTCGCCTTCTTTTTTATTAACGTATTTTTTTTGACCTTCTGCTAATAAATTAATTCTTTCTTCTAAATCTTTTTTTTCAATTTTTAATTTATAATCAGTTAGAGTTATTTTCTCTAATTCGATTTTTTTTATTTCAGGAGTCTTTTCAACAGAAATTGTGTACTCTAAGTCTTTATCTTCTCCTGAAGATTTGATTTCAATTTTTGGCTGACTAGCAGGTTTAATTTTATTTTCATTTAACGCTTGATAAGTGTTGTCCTGTAAAATTTTTTCTAAAACTTCTCCATATAATGCTTGGGCAAATTGTTTTTTTAATAAATCTACTGGCGCTTTTCCTGGTCGAAAACCTTTAATGTTAATAGTCTTCTGCAATTCAATAACTCGTTCTTCTATTTTTTTATCAATCTCTTGTTTCTTAACCAAAACATTTAGATTGGTCTTTAAGCCTTTAGATTCTGATACTGTTACTTTCATATTCTACATGGTGCGGGAGAAAGGACTTGAACCTTCACATCTTTCGATACCAGTTCCTAAGACTGGCGTGTCTACCGTTCCACCACTCCCGCTTTAATATTAATTAAATTTTGAATGGTGAATATAGCTATATTATTAAATGCTTTCTAGGATTTATTTATAAAATATAGGATGCAAAATAATAGGATTTGCTTATATAAAAAGCAAATTTAATTATGAAACTCAAACTAGTAATAGGCAATAAAATTTATTCAACATGGTCACTAAGACCATGGTTAGTGTTAAAATATTTTAATATCCCCTTTGATGAAGTGAAAATTAAGTTAAGAGATAAAAATACTAAAAAAAATATATTAAAATTTTCTCCTTCTGGAAAAGTCCCTTGTTTGATTTATAGAAAGATAAGGATATGGGATTCTTTATCAATCTGTGAATTCTTGGCAGAAAAGTTTAAAAATAAACATTTATGGCCAAAAAATAATATTGATAAAATAATGGCCAGAAATATTTCTTCTGAAATGCATAGCGGTTTCGCCAACTTAAGAAAAAATTTAAGTATGAATTTCTTAGGTAAAAATCTCAAATTTAAAAATAACAAAGAAACATCTGTTGAAATAACAAGAACTAAAAAAATTATTGAAAATTGTCTTAAAAAATCTAAAGGGCCATTTATGTTTAAAAAATTTTCTATAGCAGACGCTATGTACGCGCCTGTAATGTTTAGATTTAAAATTTACAATATAAAATTATCATTCGTATTGGAAAAATATCTAAATACTGTATTAAACATGAAAGAAATAAAAATCTGGCTTTTAGAGGCAAGAAAAGAATTAAAATGATGCGTTATATAATAATTATCACTGCTATCGTTCTTCCTTTTGTAATTTATTATTTGTTAGTTCGTTTAACTAAAAAAGTTGACAAGAAATTTCCTTTAATAACTTTATCATTAATAAGTCTTGTTCTTTTAATTTGTTCTTTAATATATTTTAGATTTACAAGCACACAGCCTAAGGGCCTAAATTATACTCCACCAAAATATGAAAATAACAAAGTTGTGCCTTCAAAAATCAAATAAGATTAATTATATTTTTTTGCTAACCATTCTAGTGCTTTTGGTAAATTTTTAATTATATCTTCTAACTAAAAGCTCTTTATTTTTTGAAATATTGCTTGATATATAATCTGCACTTTTTTCTCCTGCTGATTGCATTAAAGAAAAAGAGTTTTTTCTCAATTTAAATTCTTTTTGTTCAATAGCTTTAATTTCTGATGAATTAAAAATCATTTCTAAAAAAACAATCTATAGTTTAATTTATACTCACACTTTTATGCATACCTGACATAACTAAAAAACAATGGAATTTATTGCTTATAATTATAGTACATCTACAATAAAAAATAAAAACAAGATTAATAATTAATAAAGGGAGAAATTAATGAGTGCTGCATCAGATATATTAAAATTAATTAAAGAAAAAGAAATAGAGTTTGTAGATTTAAGATTTACTGATCCTAGAGGAAAGCTTCAGCATATGACTCAGGATTTAACAACTATTGATGAAGATTTTTTAAATGAGGGAACTTTCTTTGATGGTTCATCTATTGCTGGATGGAAGGCAATCAATGAATCTGACATGATTTTAAAACCAGACTTATCTAGAACATTTGTTGACCCTTTCACTTCACACAACACTCTAGTTTTATTCTGTGATATTATGGATCCTATAAAAAAGGATTACTACGAGAGAGATCCTAGATCTATTGCAAAAAAAGCAGAAGCATATTTAAAAACTACTGGAATTGGCGATACAATCTATTTTGGACCTGAGCCAGAATTTTTTATATTTGATGATGTTAAAATTTCTAACACTATGCAAAAAGTATCTTTCCAAGTTGACAGTAACGAAGGTCCTTACAATGGAGATAAAGAATATCCAAACGGAAACATGGGTCATAGACCAGTTGTTAAAGGTGGTTATTTTCCAGTGCCTCCAGTTGATAGCTGTCAGGATTTAAGAGCAGAAGCATTAAAAGCAATGAAAGATATGGGAGTAAAAGTTGAGAAGCATCACCATGAAGTTGCTCCTTCTCAGCATGAGTTAGGTACAATGTTTGATACAATGGTACGCAACGCTGACAATATGCAAATTTATAAATATGCAGTTCAAATGGTAGCTCATTCATTTGGAAAAACTGCAACTTTTAT
>AZOF01000016.1 GCA_000510845.1 alpha proteobacterium SCGC AAA028-D10
TCGTTTGCATTAGCAGCATTTCTTGCAAGTAAATCTACCTTGTTATTGTATTCGTTGACTGAGTGAGCTTTTACCCAGTTCCAAGTAATTTCTTTTTTACTAATTATGTTATCTAATTTTGTCCAAAGATCTTTATTTTTTACGTCTTTTTTATTGGAATTTTTCCAATTATTTAATTTCCAATTATTAATCCATTTATCAATGCCGTCTTTCACATATTTAGAGTCGGTATAAATCTTTATTTTTTTATCTTGTTTGATTTTCAACAAAGCATTTATAGCTGCTGTTAATTCCATTCTATTGTTAGTAGATTCTTTTTCAGATCCAAATATTATATCTTCTTTGCCGTCATTAATTATCACGGCTGCCCAACCTCCTTTTCCAGGATTGCCTAGGCAAGAACCGTCTGTATAAATTATAACCTCATTCATTAAATAAAATATTCGTTAAAATTTTTAATAGTTGAATGAAACTCAATTTTTTTAAAGTACTCAAAGGGATCTTTAATTTTAACCTCTGCTTTATTATCAGTGTGATAAAAATCATGTAGCCTTGTTAAAAAAAATCTCATAGCTGCGCCCATAGACAGAATAGGCAAAAACTTTTTCTCTTCTTCACCCAACGTTCTTATAGAAGAGTAACCATCTATAAGATTTTTGGCTTTTGTCATATTGAATGTGGAATTGTTATCAAAACATATGGAGTTTATGCAAATTGCTATTTCATAAGCAAAGAAATCATTGCAGGCAAAATAAAAATCTATGATCCCAGAAACTTTATTCTTTGTAAAAAATATATTATCTGGAAATAAATCTGCATGAATAATACCTTGTGGTAAATTTTTAGGCCACTTATCTTTTAAAAAATTTAAATAACTCTTAGTTTTTTTAATAATGGTTTCGTCTAAATCTATTTTTTGTTTAACAATTTTTTCAAAAATATTTTGCCAACTTTCAATAGATAAATTATTTTTTCTGCTAATGTTAAATTTTTTTGTTATCTCGTGCAATTGAGCCGTTATTTTTCCTATTTCGAAGCACTCTTCACTAGTTATTTTATTCTTAGATTGTCCATGTAAAAAAGTTACTAGAGCAGCATTTTTATTTTTAATTTTGTTAATTTTTTCATTATTTTTATTTGCAATAGGTTTTGGGCAAGGGAATTTATTCTCTGATAAATTTGACAGCAAATTTATAAAAAAAGGTAAATCATTTTCATCAACTCTTTTTTCATAAATAGTAAGTATGTAATCCTGCTCTAGTGTGTTAATAAAATAATTAGTATTTTCTACTCCTTCTGTAATTCCTTTATAATCTTTAAAGTTATTAATATTGTACTGCTCTAAAAATTGCTCCACTTCTTGGTGCGCTAATTTAGTATAAACAGCCATTATTTAATAAGCATTGTAGGAAGTTTAAAAGAAACTTTTTCAACTGAAGTAATTACTTCTTCAAGTTTAATATTGGTAATACTTTTAATTTCTTTAATTAAATTCTCAACCAATATTTCAGGTGCTGAAGCACCAGAAGTAATGCCTATATTTGTTGAATTTTTAATTTTGTCGACTGGCAATTCTTGATCTGAATGCATTAGGATACTTTCCTTGCAACCAAATCTTTTCGCAACTTCTACTAATCTTTGAGAGTTAGAAGAGCTTTTGCTGCCTACAACTAAAAATAAATCGCATTTTTTTGCAATTTTTTTAACAGCTTCTTGGCGATTTGTAGTTGCATAACAAATGTCACTTTTAATTGGTTCTTTTATTGAAGGGTATTTTTTTTTTAGTAAAGATATAATTTCTATCGTATCATCCACCGAAAGAGTAGTTTGTGTGATGTATGCAAATTTATTATTTTTAATTTTTGGAAAATAATTTTCTACATCTTCTTTATTTTCAATTAAAGTAATATAATTGTCATCTACTTGCCCTATAGTTCCAATTACTTCTGGATGATTTTTGTGACCAATAAAAATAATATTAAATTCTTCCTTAGCCAGCATTTCAGCCTCCTTATGAACTTTTGTCACCAAAGGACATGTTGCGTCTATATAAATAATATTATTTAATTTTGCTTCATTAATTACTTCTTTGGGAACACCATGAGCTGAAAATATAACAGGTCTAGATTTGTCTTTTATTTCAGCGAGTTCTTCGACAAAAATTGCCCCTTGTGATCTTAGATTTTCGACCACAAATTGATTATGAACTATTTCGTGCCTCACATAAACCGGAGCACCAAATTTATTAATAGTTTTTTTTACAATCTCAACAGCTCGATCAACTCCTGCACAAAATCCTCTCGGACTTGCTAGAAACACGTTTACAATTTTTTGTTCCATTAAAATTTTTAAATATTGAATTTAGTATTATATTAGGAAGCCTTGTAGAGACCAAACCAATAAATATAAAAAGTATGTATAAATTCTCATTTAATTAAAGTTAATTTTTTGTTCATTGAAATAAATTATGATAAAATCTATGCTATAATAGTATGCAAGAAAAAATCATTAAAAATAAAAATCCAACAAAAGTTCATTTAGAAAAAGACAAAGATTATTATTGGTGTGCGTGTGGACTTTCTAAAAATGGTGCCTTTTGCGATGGCTCTCATAAGACCACTAATATTATGCCTATGAAATTCACAGTGCAGGAAGATAAATTTTATTTTTTATGTGGGTGTAAAAAAACTAGTAAAAAACCTTTTTGTGATGGATCTCACTCAAAAAGTTAAGAAGTTTTAGAATCTTTTAAATTAACAAAAATTTTATCCAGGTTCTTTTGATTAACTACTTTCATTTTTTCATCATTAGCGGAATTTAATATTATTTTTTTTACCGCTTCTAGAGCAATTTTGTTAGATACATTTTGAATATCTTTGATCGCTTTAACTTTCATTTGATCTAATTTTTGTTCTAATGATTTTTTTTTATTAACAATTAATTGTTCAAATTTATTTTCTGATTCTTTAATAAAAATCTCAGTTTCTTTTTTTTCACTATTTATAATATTGTGGCTTTCCGTATGAGCTGCTTCAATTTTATTTTTATACTTTTGCAGCAATTGTTCGCTTTCATTTTTTAAATTTTTCGCATTATCTATTTCAGATTTAATTTCGTTAATTTTGTTATCTAGTAAATTATTAATTATTTGAGGAATTTTTTTATAGATAATTATTAAGCAAAAAATTACAAAAGATATGGCTACCCAGAAAGTTGCATCAAACATATTGAGATTTTTTTTCTTTGTTAGATATTTCCAAAATTACAGCGTTTAGATTACTGCTGTTTGGTGTAACTCCAGTTATTTTCTCTATTAGCTCTTTAGAAAAATCTCCAGCTATATTTTGAATATTTTCTAATGTTTGTTTTTTAAAATTATTTATCTCTTGTTCAGCTTTTAGGGTTTCGGAATTTAGTATATTTTCAAATTCTTTTCTTTTTAATGAAATTTTATCATTAAAATCATTTTTCAATTTTATAGATATTTTTTTTGCTTCATTTTTTGCTTCAGTAATAATTAGATTGTGTTCATTTTCTAATTTTTGAATTTGATTTTTACAAAGCTCAGCCTCTTCTAATAGTGATTTAATAAAATTTGTTCTCGAGTCTATTAATGCAAATAATTTAGGACTAAAAAACTTTTGTATTAAAAAATATAGTATTAAAAAAATTATAGTTAACCATAAGATTTGAGATAACCAAAACTCAGGATTAAGTTGAGGCATACCTTCTTTAGCAAACGCTATTTTATTAAAAAATAGCAAATAAATTATAATAGCTACACTTTTGCTCTTCATTGCTTAAAAATTATTAATTTATTAGTTTTAATAATTAAAATGCAAAAAGTATTAAGAGAGCAATAACTAAAGCAAATAAACCTATAGCTTCCGTAAGAGCAAATCCTAATAATAAAGTAGGAAATTGTTTTTGAGCCGCCGAAGGATTTCTTATAGCTGCTGATAAATAGTTGCCAAATATTGTTCCCATACCGACTCCAACTCCAGCCAAAGCTATCGCTGCCAATCCAGCTCCTATCATTTTTGCTGCTGCTAGTTCCATTTTTTTTTCTCCTTTTTTTGTTAGTTGTTAATTTTTTTAATGATGCATATTTAAAGCATCATTTAAATAAATACACGATAAAACTGCAAAAACGTAAGCTTGCAAAAAAGCTACCAATATTTCCAACGCTGTTAAAGCAACAGAAAAGCTTAAAGGCAGCCATCCTCCAACAATGCCTAGGCTTACAACAAAACCACCAAAAACTTTAAGCATTGTATGTCCGGCAAGCATATTTGCAAACAAACGAACCGACAAACTTATAGGCCTGCTTAAAAAAGATATAATTTCAATTGCAACTATAATGGGAAATAAAAAAATAGGAACTCCTGAAGGAGCAAATATTTTTAAAAATCCAATACCGTTTTTTGCAAACCCAACTATTGTTACTCCAATAAATATTACAATAGCAAGAAAGAATGTAATGATTATCTGACTTGTGACAGTGAAGGCGTAGGGTAATAAACCGACCATATTTAGGGTTAAAATAAATAAAAATATAGTTAAGATAAAAGGAAAATATGGTCTGGCATTTGGACCAACGGTTTCATTAATCATTTTGGAAATAAAATTGAAGACTAATTCATTAAGTAATTGAATTTTGCTAGGAACAATATTGACTCTCCTAGTTCCTGCTACAAAAAAAATAATTATTAATATTGAACTAATCAGCATAAAAAAACTTGAGTTTGTAAAAGATAGGTCGACTCCGTTGAAAGATAGAGAGGGTCCTATTCTATGAACCTCAAATTGTTGCATTGGATTAGTTGCCATGAATTTAGCCTTTATTAATCATTTTTGCAGATCGCACAACATTAAATATTCCAGCGGCAACACCAACTATAAATAGAATTATTATAAAAATTGGCTTAGTTCCTAACCATTTATCTAGGTAATAACCAATAAAAGTTGCGACAAAAACTGCAGCGACAAGTTCGGTGCTAATTCTAAATGCTAAACCCAATGTATTGTTATTATTTTTAGATAAATTAATCTTATTTTTATTTTTAGTTAACTCGATCTTCTTTTTAAGATCGTCAAATTCTGACATTGATCTTTATGCTACCATTTCTTCGGCTTTTTCAAGATCTACAGCGACCAGTTGACTTACGCCTCTCTCGGCCATTGTTACCCCATATAATCTATTCATTCTAGACATTGTCAAAGCATGGTGAGTGATAACTATAAATTTTGTTTCAGTAATTTTTGTTAACTCTTCTATTAATGAACAAAATCTTGTAACGTTTGCATCGTCCAGTGGAGCATCCACTTCATCCAGAATACAGATAGGAGCAGGATTAATTAAGAATACTGCAAATATTAAAGCCATAGCAGTTAAAGCCTGTTCACCACCGGATAGCAAAGTAATTGATTGCAATTTTTTTCCAGGAGGACTTACTAAAAGTTCTAAACCAGCCTCCAAAGGATCGTCAGACTCTATTAATTCAAGCCTAGCATTTCCTCCTCCGAATAATTTTGTATATACGTCATTAAATTTTCTTCCTACTTTTTCGTAGGCATCAATTAGTTTCTCCCTTCCTTTTTGATTTAATTCGTTAATACTAGATTTAAGTTTTAATATTCCAGCTAGAAGATCCTTTCTATCTTCCATCATTTTATTTATTTGGTTTTCAAGATTTTTAGTTTCATCATCTGCTCTTAAATTTACAGCGCCCATATTATCTCTTTCATTTTTAAGAGTTTTTAATAAAGCCTCTGTTTTTTCAATACTTGTTTTTTCAATAGACGCTTTGTCCTCTTCATTTAAAAGATCGTTTATTGAGCATTTAAAATCTTCTTTAACTTTATTTTCTAACTCTGAAATTTTTACCTTGTGATTATCTATAAGCGTTTCAAAGCGCACCTTTTTCTCACGTCCAATCAGAACCTTTTCATTAATATCTCTTAATACTTTATTAATTTCTGTAATTTTATTTTCTGCAATTTCAACTTCAGAATTAATCTTCGTTCTAGCCTCTTCAGTATTTTTTATATTTTCTTGATAAAAGCCCTTTTGCTCACCAATTTCACTTGGCTTAATTTGAATTTTTGTTATTTCTTTTTCTAAATTCTTTAGTCGTGATAAAAGACTTTCAGATTTTGTTTTTGAGTTTTGTTCTAAATTACGCCAGTTATCTATTTCATTATCGATGCTCTTAATTCTTTCTTTTCTTTTAATAGAATCGTTCTTTATCGTTTCATACTTACTTAGAAATATTGCATATTTTTCTTGTAGTTCTTTAAGTAAAAAAGTTTTTTGAGTAAATTCGTTCTTTACATCTTCTTTATTAAAAGTTGATAATTGTTCATGATCTTTCTTGATTAGATTATATAAATTTTCAACATTTTTTGATGTTTCTTCAAAACTAATTAGAACATTTCTTAAGTTTTCTTTAACCTTTTGAGATCCAATGTTTTCAAAATTATTTATAATATCATTTAGTATTCTAGACTGGCTGTCACTAAAATTTTTAAAATAATTTAAATAATTATTAATAGCATTTTTAGTTTCGGAATTTCCAATATTTGCAAATATTTTTTCTGATAAAGTCTCAAGTGCTTTTTGTTCGAGATTTAATTCTTCTGAAATTTTTTTAAAATCATTATTAGTTTTATTCTCAATTTCATAATAGGTTTTTTCAAATTCTAATATTTCACTTTTTTCCTCAGTTAATCGCTTAATATTAGAGTTGGCGTTATTAATATTAATGTTTTCGCTCTGCAGATCATCGTTACTATTTTTTAAATCAATTCTCAGTTTTTCTGATTCTTCTTTGGTTCTTTGTTCTTGTTTGAATAAATCTTCATATTCTAAGTTTAGTCTTTGTAGTTTACTTGTAATTTCTGCAAAATCATTCCTTAGAGGCTTAATTCTTTTGTTTTCACTTTCTAATAGTTCGTTGCTATAATTTTTTTCAATTGTTACTGCACTAATATCATCATCAATTTCGTTTAATCCTTCCTGACTTTCTTTGAGTTCTTTATTAATTTCTTGGATTTTTAAATAAGAGAGCAATGCTTCTTGTTTTTTAATGTCATTTGATATTATTTTGTATCTAGAAGCTTCTTCCGCTTGTTTTAATAAATTTTTTAACTGAAGCTCGATTTGCTTCATTATGTCGTCTGCTTTTTTAAGATTATTTTCAGCAGCATTTAA
>AZOF01000017.1 GCA_000510845.1 alpha proteobacterium SCGC AAA028-D10
CCCCCTTGCTCAACAGCTAAATCGCAAATAACAGAGCCACTCTTCATCGACTTAACCATCTCTTCGCTCACAATTCTTGGTGCTTTTTTTCCAGGTATTAAAGCTGTGCAAATAACAATATCTTGGGTTTTAATTGTAGTTTTAAGTAATTCTTCCTGTTTCTTTTTTTCATCTTGATCTAATTCTTTTGCATAACCCCCGCTAGTTTCTAAATTTTTTGCACTCTCAACAAATACGAATTTTCCACCTAAACTTTCAACTTGTTCTTTTGAAGCAGATCTTACATCCGTTGCAGAGACTACTCCTCCCAACCTTTTTGCAGTGGCTATAGCCTGCAATCCCGCAACCCCTGCACCTATAATAAAAAATTTAGCAGGTGTAATAGTGCCTGCTGCGGTCATCATCATAGGTACCGCTCTATTAAATTCATAAACAGAATCTATAACAGCTTTGTATCCAGCTAAATTAGCTTGGGATGACAAAATATCCATTGACTGTGCCCTAGTAATTCTTGGAAGCAATTCCAAAGAAAATATTTTAATATTTTTTTTTAAAAGTTTATTTATTTTATCTTTGTTTAAATGAGGAAAAAAACTTCCAATTAGTACCGCTCCATCTTTTATGAGTGAAATTTCAGAGTCGCTTGGACAATTAATTTTTATAAGTATGTCTGAAGTTTTGTATATCTCTTCTTTATTTAAGACTTTTGCACCTAAATTTTGCAACTCAACATCTTGTATGTTTGAGTTTTTACCAAAATCTTTTTCAACTTGGACAGAAAATCCACTAGCAATATATTTTTTAATTGTGTCTGGAGAGATTGGTATTCTCTTTTCAACTATATCACTGTCGTTAACTGACCCTAATATCATTTTGTTTGTCTTATTTTTAAAAGTAAAAATTTATTATAAAATTATTGAAGAGTTTTATTATCAAATTAAAATTACAAACAATAGATAAAGAAAAACAATACACGCAATGATTGTTTTTATTATGAAATTTTAATGGGTATACATTATTTAGATCTAATTTATAAAAGAATGAACAAAATTGATTATGTTAAACGATATTGAAATAGCTGAAAAAGCAAAACTAAGAAAAATATCAGACATTGCTAAAGATCGTTTAGGAATTTCAGAGGATGAAATTGAGGCTTATGGTCGCTATAAAGCAAAAGTTTCATTATCTTGTTTAGATAAACTCAAAAATAAAAAAGACGGAAAATTAATTCTAGTGACCGCTATTAGTCCAACTCCTGCGGGCGAGGGTAAAACTACGACCACCGTTGGATTAGGCGATGCCTTAAATTTAATAGGAAAAAAAACTATGATTTGTTTGCGTGAACCTTCATTAGGTCCTGTGTTTGGAATGAAAGGTGGCGCAACAGGAGGAGGATATGCTCAAATAATTCCTATGGAAGATATTAATCTTCATTTTACTGGAGATTTTGCAGCAATTGCAGCAGCACACAACCTTCTTGCAGCGATGTTAGATAACCACATTTATCACGGCAATGAATTAGGAATTGATATCAAAACTATTCAATGGAGACGCACGGTAGACATGAATGACCGTGCTATTCGTAAAATTACTTTAGGAGTGAATGAAAAAAAAGAGGGTTTTCCACGCGAAGGTGGCTTTGACATTGTTGCTGCATCTGAGATCATGGCAATCTTTTGCCTTTCAAATTCTATTGAAGATTTAAAAAAACGTATCGGTCAAATTGTTGTAGCTTATAATAATAAAAATCAACCCATTCTTGCAAAAGATTTAAAGGCAGTTGGTGCAATGACTGCACTTTTAAAAGATGCATTAGCTCCAAATTTAGTACAAACGTTAGAAAATAATCCAGCCTTTGTTCATGGAGGACCTTTTGCAAATATTGCGCATGGTTGCAATTCAGTACTTGCTACAAAAACTGCATTAAAACTTGCAGACTATGTTGTTACTGAAGCTGGCTTTGGCGCTGACCTTGGTGCTGAAAAATTTATAGATATTAAATGTAGAAAATCTGGAATTCAACCTTCAGCAACTGTAATAGTTGCAACCGTCCGAGCAATAAAATATCACGGTGGAGCTGAACTATCTAATTTAACACACGAAGACATTTCAGCTCTTGATAAAGGACTTGTTAATTTAGAACGTCATGTTGAAAATATGACAAAAGTTTTTAATTTACCTTGCGTTGTAGCTATAAATAAATTTACAAGCGACACGCCAGCAGAAATAGAATTAATTTTGCAAAGAATGAAAAAACTTAATGTAAAAACTATACTTTCATCTCACTGGAGCGATGGCGGCAAAGGCGCTGTAGATCTTGCAAAAACAGTTATCGAACTCTGTGAAAATTCTAATCAAAAAATGCAGTATGTGTATGAAGAAAATGACACATTAATTGAAAAAATTAATAAAATTGCAAAGAAAATTTATCGAGCAAATGAAGTAACTATGGATGATAATGTTAAGGCACAAATTGAAAATTTACAAAAAACTGGTTATGGGCACTTTCCTATTTGTGTTGCAAAAACACAAAGTTCTTTTTCTATAGATCCAAAATTACGTGGAGCTCCATCAAATCATAGTATTGCAATTCGTGAAATTCGCCTGTCTGCAGGCGCAGAGTTTGTTGTGATAATCTGCGGAAGTATTATGACAATGCCTGGATTGCCTAAAGTGCCCTCCGCAGAAAAAATTAATTATGTAAACGGAAAAATTATAGGTTTATCTTAAAAACTACTTTCCCCATTTTTCTTTAAACATATCTGGGTATTGTCTTTGGCTTTGATCGCAAATTCCAAATAACTTTGCGTAAGGGAAATCTTTAAAATTTTTACTATCACTCATTTTTTCCTTAAAACTCTTGTTTATGTAAGCTTTATTTTGCTCGCCCCAAATGTAAATAAATCCTACATCTGCACAACTTTCTAATGCAGATTTGCGAGTTGCAAAAATTATTGCTATTAAAATAATGACCGCGACACCAATCGCTGCAATAAAATAAATTAAGATTTTTTTCTTATTACTTTTTGTTTTAATGTTTCCCATAATTTTGCAAATCCAAGCGGCTCAAAAATCATTAATGTTATGATTAATCCACCAAATACGACTTGCTCAATGGCACTTATGATTGTTGCATCAATCATGCCGTGGAATACATTGTTACCAATTGCATTTAGAACAACTGGGAAAAGCAAAATAAATGCTGCACCAATAAATGCGCCTGAAATTGTTCCAAGTCCCCCAATGATCGCCATAAACATAATTTTAAAAGATAAACTAATATTAAAGGCAGCAAACGGCTCAACAGTTTTTAAATACGTATAAGTATAAAGAGCACCAGCGATACCACATAAAAAAGCATTAATTGCAAAAGCTTGTAACTTAGTTTTTAAGAGTGAAACCCCCATAGACTCTGCGGCTATATCCATATCTCTAACTGCCATCCAGTTTCTGCCTGTGGAACCACGAGCCATATTAATTGCGAGTAGCGTTATAACGACTACAATTGCTGCTACTAAAAGATACATCATATGCCCACTAGTAAAAGCCACTCCATTTATATTAATTTTTTGAAAAGTTGTTGATCCAGAAACGTCATAGTTCTTAAACCAACCGAATTTGTCTATTACCCACACAATAAAAAATTGTGATGCTAAAGTTGCAACCATTAAATAAATTCCTCTAATTCTAAGACTGGGTAATCCAAATATAATTCCAAGACCCGCTGCAATTAATCCTGATAAAACTAATGCTCCTAAGAAAGGCATATCTTGTATTCGAAGCATCATATTGTAACATGCATAGGCGCCCGCACACATAAAGCCTGCTGCACCCAACGATAATTGTCCGGTATATCCCATAACAATATTTTGACCCAAGGCTGCAAGAGTTAAACACAACCAAGGTATTAAAATAGAAGTGTACCAATAATCAGTTGTAATAACATTTGGGATTACCAAAAAACCTATTACTAACAAAACAACAAAATTTACAATGTCAGCCTTTGTATATTTCATAAAAACAGGTTTCATAAATTAAACTCTCCTAATTATTTTCTCTCCAAATAAACCTTCTGGTCTATAGAGTAAAAATAATATTGATAACATGTATGGAGCCCAAGCTTCGATTCCGCCTTTAAAGTAAGGTCCGATGTAAACTTCTAAAACTTTTTCAACAGCACCCACAAGTAAACCACCAATAATTGCTCCAGGAATTGATGAAAATCCCCCAATAATTAGAACTGGTAAGGCTTTTAATGCTAATTCAATAAGAGCAAATTGAACACCTGCTCTTGCGCCCCACATCATTCCAGCAACTAAAGCAACCACTCCTGCCGCAGACCAAACTAATAGCATGATATGCTTTAAAGGAATTCCAATAGAGCTTGCAGCTCCAGGATCATCTGCAACTGCTCTTAGTCCAAGTCCAATTTTTGTATACTTGAATAAAAGCGTCAATAGAAGAATCATAACAAAGGCAACTAAACCTGCTGTTAAATCAAGTGCACTAATGAATAATTTTAAATTATCTGCAATCCACGGGATGGGAAAGTCTCCAATTCCAAGACTTAGTTTTCTAACCTCAACACCCCACTTTGCCTGAGCAAGTCCTTCAAGAACGAAACCTAGACCAATCGTTGCCATCAGAACTGTATCCTCACTTTGATTCATTAATGGACGAAGCACTAATCTTTCGGTCAACAATCCAACTAATATCATTAAAAGAACAACCGCAAAAAAGGCAACTCCAAATGGCATTCCGTATTCCATAAATCCACAAAATGAAAGTACAGCAAAAAACACCATGGCTCCTTGTGCAAAATTAAATGTTGATGATGCTTTGTAAATAAGAACAAAACCAAGGGCTACTAATGAATACATTGTTCCTGACAATAGTCCGCCAACAAGAACTTCGAAAAAGAATAAAATTGAATCAGTCATGGGCAACTCCTAAATAAGCATCTATAACTTTTTTATTGGATCTAACATTATCAGGTACATCATCACCAATAATTTTTCCATAGTCAAGAACTACAACTCTATCAGAAATATCCATAACAACACCCATATCATGCTCAATTAAAACTATAGTTGTTCCAAGTTCATCATTAACTTTTAAAATAAATCTGCACATATCTCTTTTTTCTTCAACGTTCATTCCAGCCATTGGCTCATCTAACAACAATATATTAGCTTCTGTAGCTAGTGCTCGTCCTAATTCAACTTTTTTTTGCAAACCATAAGGAAGTTTACCAACAGGTGTATTTTTTATATTTTCAATTTCTAAGAATTTAATAATTTCTTCACACTTTTCTTTATTTTGATTCTCTTCTCTTATTGCTCTTGGAAGCTGAAACGCAACTTCAAGAAAATTGGCTTTTGAATGCAGTTTTCTGCCTACTAAAATATTATCTAACACTGACATTCTTTTAAAAAGAGCAAGGTTTTGAAAAGTTCTAGAAATTCCTTTTTGGGCAATAAAATTTGGAGTAATTTTATCTAAAACTTCTCCTTTAAATAATATTTGTCCTTCTTGAGGCTTATAAATTCCATTAATACAGTTAAGTAATGAGCTTTTTCCAGCACCATTTGGCCCAATAAGCGCTCTTATTTCATGCTCAAGAACATTAAAAGAAATATTAGTAATAGCTTTAACGCCACCAAAACTTAAAGAAATATTTTTTACTTCTAAAATAGGTTTGCCGATTTTAAATTTTCTACCTTGTGTCATAATTTTCTTCTTAATTTTTGTCTTAATTTTTTTCTTAATTTTTTTTCTAACATTTTTCTTTATTACCATTATTTATTTTTATTCTCATTATCCTTGATAGCGTCTCTGAAATTTAATCTTTTTCCTTTTGAAATTCCTAAATACAATTCTTTCACCTTGTCGTTACCTAATAAATTTTTTGCTGATCCTTCTAACATTATTTTTCCTGTTTCAAGAATATATCCGTAGTCAGAATTTTTAAGCGCGATATTGGTATTTTGTTCAGCTAATAAAATACTAACTCCTTCTTTTTCGTTTAACATTTTTACAATATTGAATATTTCTGCAACTAACTGAGGGGCTAAACCCATAGATGGCTCATCTAACAAAAGCATTTTTGGTTTTGTCATCATTGCTCTTGCTACAGCCACCATTTGCTGTTCACCGCCCGATGTATATCCGGCTTGGCTTTTTCTTCTTTCTTTAAGTCTTTTGAAATAACTATAAACTTTTTCAAGTTCTTGATTTAAATCACCTC
>AZOF01000018.1 GCA_000510845.1 alpha proteobacterium SCGC AAA028-D10
TTTTTTTTAAAAAACCTCTAAATCCTATATAGGTTTTTCCTGATAATAGTTTTGCAAGGTAAGATCTCATTGCACCAACAGGCGGAGCTATAGACATGTCGTTATCATTTAGAATAACAATGAGTCTTGATTTCATAGAGCCTGCATTATTCATGGCTTCATAAGCCATCCCTGCACTCATCGCTCCATCACCAATAACAGCAATTACATTATTATTTCTATCATCTAGATCTCTTGCAACTGCCATTCCTAATGATGCTGATATTGAAGTAGAGCTGTGCGCCGCACCGAATGGATCATAAATACTTTCTGATCTTTTTGTAAATCCTGATAGCCCTCCACCTTTTCTTAATGTTCTAATTCTATCTCTTCGTTCTGTTAAAATTTTATGAGGATAAGCTTGGTGACCTACATCCCAAACTAATCTGTCCTTTGGAGTGTCAAAAAGATAATGAATTGCAATAGTTAATTCTACAACACCAAGTCCAGCGCCAAGATGACCTCCGGTAACAGAAACGGCATCTACTAGTTCTTCTCTAAGTTCCTTAGCTAGAGTTTTTAATTCTGATACTTGTAATTTTTTTAAATCTTGAGGATTCTTAATCTTATCAAGTAATGGTGTATTTGGCATTAGTGGTCTCTTCTTAATAAAAAGTTTACAGAATCTACCAAGCTATCTGCTCTTGTTCCATATCTTTTTTTTAATTTTTCGGTAATACCGTCTGCCAATTGATAAGAAAATTCAATGGCTTTATTCACTCCAAGATTTTTAATAATTGTAGCTTTACCTTTTTTCTTATCCCCTCTTGTAGGTTTGCCAACTTTTTTACTATCTCCAAATACATCTAAAAGATCATCAGTAATTTGAAATAACAAACCAATATCAAGACCTATTTTATTTAAAAATTTTCTCTCTGTTTCTTTGCCTGCCAAAATAGCAACACTCTCTAAACAAAAACTAATCAATTCTCCTGTCTTTTTATTTTGCATATCGACTATTGAATCTTTACTGACTTTTAATTTTTCAAATTTTAGATCTAAGAATTGTCCTCCTGCAATTCCAGTATAACCAGATGATGATGCTAATGTATAAACCAAATCGGATTTTACTTTTGGATTTGCGATCATTTTATTTGAAGTTAAAATTTCAAAAGCTAAAGTTAATAAAGAATTTCCCGCAAGTATTGCTGTAGATTCTCCAAAAACTTTGTGTGTACTTTTCTTTCCTCTTCTAAACTCATCATCATCCATACTTGGCAAATCGTCATGAATGAGTGAATAAGAATGGATACATTCAACTGCAGCACTAATAGTAATTAATTTTTTATAATCTAAATTAAATAATTTTCCTGAAGAAATAATTAAATAAGATCTAAATTTTTTTCCTCCTGAAAATAAGCCATATTTCATGGCCTCAAAGAGTTTATTTTTTTGCTGATTTTGCTTTAGAAAATTTTTTAAAAAAAGGTCAACGTCTTTAGCAACTTTAATTATTCTTCTCTCGGTATCTTTCATCTTTAAGAATTTTTATTAAATTCTTTTGTTGAAAATTTACCGTCTTTATCAATTGTGATTTGCTCAACTTTTAAAGTAGCTTCTTTTAATTTAGTTTCACAATGATTTTTAAGATGAACGCCGCGTGTATACTCCTCGATCGACTCTTCTAAATTAATAGATCCATCTTCTAACTTGCTAACGATGTCTTCTAACTGATCCAATGCTTCTTCAAAAGAAAGCTTTGTAATATCTGGAGAAATATTAGATTTTTTCATATAAGTATTATTTTTAAAAATTACTCTTTTATATTAAATAATTAATGAAAAATATCTATTCAAATATTTATAAACCCACAAACAATAATTTAAGCAAAGCGAAGGGTGCTATAGAAAAAGGAGACGTAGTTGCGATCCCAACTGAAACTGTATATGGACTTGCTGCAAATGCTTATAATACTAAGGCCGTAAAAAAGATTTTTTCTTTAAAAAAACGCCCAAGTAATAATCCTTTAATCATTCACTTTAAAAATGTTGAACAGATAAAGAAAGACGCGGTTATTAACAAAAATTTTCTAAAACTTGTTAAAAAATTTTCACCCGGTCCTTTAACTTATGTTTTGAAAAAAAGAAATAGTTCAAAAATATCTAAAGTTGCAAACAAAGCTCTTGCTACAATTGCAGTAAGAATTCCAAGTGAAAAAAATACAATTAAATTATTAAATATTCTAAATTGCCCCCTTGCGGCACCGAGTGCTAATAGATCAAAATCTTTAAGTCCAACAACGGCGAAACATGTGGCCGAAGAATTTGGTAGCAGTATTAGAATGATTATTGATGGTGGCGCTTGTAAAATTGGAATTGAATCAACGGTTATTGATTTGACGACTAAACCAAAAATATTAAGGGAAGGAGGACTTTCTTCTAGAATTATTAGTAAATTTTTAAAAATAAAATTATCCGAGAACCAAAATAAAATTATTAAATCTCCAGGTCAAATCGGTCTTCATTATTCTCCAGGAATGCATATTTATATAAATAGGGAGAGAGCCACTAAAGATGGAGCTTTAATTACATTTGGTAATAAAAATTATAGTAATCGTAATACTTTTAACTTAAGTACTAGAGGAAATTTAAAAGAGGCTGCTAAAAATTTCTTTAATACTTTAAGGATTATTAAAAATAAAAAATTTAAATCCATAAGTGTTAATAAAATTCCTAATAAAGATTTGGGCAAAGCAATTAATGAGAGATTAAGAAGAGCTGCGTACTATGAGTGAAAATATAATTGAAGTTAGAAACTTATCAAAGAAATTTAGAAATCATCACGCGGTTAAAAATGTTTCCTTTGATCTAAAGCGTGGAGAGATAAAAGGAATTTTGGGAGCAAATGGCGCTGGCAAAACGACTACTATAACAATGTTGTTAGGCTTGCTAACACCAACATCAGGAAGTATTAAAATATTATCAACGGATATTTCAAAAGATAGATATAAGATTTTAAATAAAATAAACTTCTCATCCCCTTACGTAGATTTGCCAAAAAAATTAACTGTTAGACAAAATCTATATGTATATGGAATGCTCTATGGAATTAAAAATATAAATCAAAAAATTAAAAACGTTGCAAAGGAATTAGATTTTACGGGTTTGCTTGACATTAAAGTTGGAGAATTATCCTCCGGACAAAAAACAAGAGTATCCTTAGGTAAAGCAGTAATTAATGAGCCTGAGATACTATTTCTAGATGAGCCTACTGCTTCTCTTGATCCGGATACGGCTGATCGAGTTAGAACATTTTTTGAAAAATTTTGTAAAACACATAACACAGCAATCATATTAGCAAGTCACAATATGGAAGAAGTTACTAGACTTTGTAGCTCTGTAATTATGATGAAAGATGGAAGAATTACAGATCAGGGGACTCCTAACAGTTTATTAAAAAAATATGGGAAAAAAAAATTAGAGGACGTCTTTTTAAAAATTGCACGGGGTAAAAAATAACTTATGAGATCAGTATTTAGAATTTTTGCACTAGTGGTAAGATATTTTTATCTAATCAAAACATCTTTCCCAAGAATTTTAGAACTGATGTATTGGCCGACATTTCAAATGATTTTATGGGGCTTAATTTCAAAACATTTAACAAACTCTAATGATACAATTATCCAAATTGGTGGAGTTTTAATTGCAGGTGTTCTGTTATGGGATATTTTATTTAGAAGCCAATTAGGTTTTTCTATTTCATTTTTGGAGGAGATTTGGTCTAGAAACCTAGGACAATTATTTGTCAGCCCACTTAAACCGTTGGAGTTAGTTTTGTCTTTAATGACCATAAGTTTTATAAGAACGACAATTGCTATGATTCCAGCCGCTCTTCTCGCTATTCCCCTTTATTCTTTTTCATTATTTCAAATGGGACTTAGTCTTATGTTTTTCTTTACCAGTTTATTAATGACGGGATGGATACTTGGAATATTTATTATAGCAGCAATCATTCGTTTTGGTGTTGCGGCAGAAAGTTTAGCGTGGGGAGCTATTTTTACTTTAGCTCCATTAAGTGCAGTTTATTATCCGGTTGAGACACTGCCAGAATGGATTAGATGGCTTTCATTATCATTTCCACAAACCTATGTATTTGAAGGAATGCGTGAAGTCTTATTTAGTAATAATTTTAATAGTAATTATTTTATAAAATCAATTATCTTAAATATAATTTATGCAATAATAGCTGTTATCGTTTTTTTAGTATCTTTCGAGGGAGCTAGGAAACGAGGCGGTCTTATTAATACTGGTGAATAAATTAATTATTAATCTAAATTTTTAATAATTTCTTCCACCATTTTTTTAGCATCGGCAAATAACATAAGGGTATTATCTCTATAAAATAATTCATTATCAACACCAGCATAGCCTGCTGCCATTCCTCTTTTTACAAACAATACGGACTTTGATTTTTCAACATCAAGAATTGGCATACCATAAATTGCACTCTTAGGGTCTGTTTTGGCTGCAGGATTAGTTACATCGTTTGCACCAATTACAAATGCAACATCTGTATTTGAAAAATCATTATTAATATTTTCTAATTCAAAAACTTCATCGTAAGGAACATTAGCTTCAGCTAACAAAACATTCATATGTCCTGGCATTCTTCCAGCGACTGGGTGAATTGCATAGGTAACCTTAACTCCTAATTTTTTTAACTTATCGGCCATTTCACGAAGAGCATGCTGTGCTTGCGCTACCGCCATTCCGTAACCTGGAACAATAATAACTGAAGATGCATTCTTCATTAGAAAGGCAGCATCATCCGCGCCTCCTTGTTTAACTGGTTTAGTATTTTTTTGAACGGTTGCAGACGACGTATCGCCCCCAAATCCGCCAAGGATGACATTAAATAATGAACGGTTCATTCCTTTGCACATAATATAAGAAAGAATTGCCCCTGACGAACCAACTAAAGCTCCCGTAATAATAAGAGCAATATTTTCTAAAGTGAAACCTATTCCAGCGGCTGCCCAGCCAGAATATGAATTTAACATAGACACCACCACTGGCATATCTGCTCCACCAATTGGAATAATAATTAAAAAACCAATTAATATTGAAATTATAATAATTGCCCAAAATAATTTGTCAGATTGTATTTTAGTGAAAAAAAATATTAAAAAAATTATCGACAACCCTATAAATAAATTTATTAAATGTTGTCCTTTGAATGTTATTGGATTTCCAGACATTAGACCTTGTAGTTTTAAAAATGCAATACAAGATCCTGAAAAAGTTATAGCTCCTATTGCAACACCCAACGACATTTCAACTAATGATAAAACTTTAATATTCCCCACCTGTCCAATTCCAAATGATGCAGGATTATAAAATGCAACAATACCCACTAGAACTGCTGAGAGACCAACTAAGCTATGAAACCCGGCAACAAGTTGTGGCATTGCGGTCATTGAAACTCTAAAAGCAATGACTCCGCCTATTAATCCACCTAAAATTATTGGAACTAAAATATAGATAATATTTTCTTTGATCTGATTAATATCACCAAGGGATAAAAGAGTGACAATGACTGCAAGTGCCATTCCTAAAATTCCTAAAAAATTTCCTGTTCTTGATGTTTCCGGTGAAGAAAGACCTCGCAATGCCATAATGAATAATATGCCGGTAACCAAATATAGAGATGCAGTAATATTAGCTGAGATCATTTCTTTTTATTTTTTTTGTACATTTTCAGCATTCTATGTGTTACTAAAAAACCTCCGAAAATATTTATAGAAGCAAGTAGAATTCCAAGAATACCTGGAAACTTTCCGAAAAACCCCTGTGTAATTGGTGAGAGACCTACAGCAACTAAAGCTCCAACAATAATTACTGATGAAATTGCATTAGTTACAGACATTAAAGGAGTATGCAAAGCTGGTGTTACGCTCCACACTACGTAGTAACCTACAAAAATAGATAGTATAAAAATTGCTAATCTAAATATAATTGGGTCTATTTCCATTAGTTAATCTCCTTGTTGATATAAACTGCTTTAATAATTTCGTCATTTTCATCTATCTTTAATTTTTTTCCAACTTTGTCATAAATAATTTCCAAAAAGTTTAAAATATTTTTGGCAAATAAAGTAGATGCACTCTCTGAAATTCTTCCAGGGAAATTTTTATATCCAATAATTTTTACTCCATTAACAACATTGACTTTACCAGGCTCTGAAAATGCAGAATTGCCCCC
>AZOF01000019.1 GCA_000510845.1 alpha proteobacterium SCGC AAA028-D10
GCTAATATGTATAGATTCTTTAAGAAGATCTTCTTCAAAAAATATAACAGCTGTCATTCCTTATTTTGGTTATGCAAGACAAGATAGAAAAGTTGTACCAAGATCTCCTATAAGCGCAAAATTAGTTGCAAACTTAATTACTAACGCAGGAGCGCACAGAGTTTTAACGATGGATCTTCATGCAAATCAGATTCAAGGTTTTTTTGATATTCCTGTTGATAATTTATACGCAGCTCCTGTTCTTTTAAAACATATATTAAAAAATATTGGCACTAAAAATATTGTTTGTGTTGCCCCTGATGTTGGAGGAGTAGAAAGAGCAAGAGCTATTGGTAAACGATTGAATGCAGGTTTGGCTATCATTGATAAAAGAAGAGAGAGCCCAGGACAATCTGAAGTTATGAATGTCATTGGAGAAGTTAAAAATAAATCTTGTATTATAATTGATGACTTAATTGATAGCGGTGGAACGATCTGTAACGCTGCTGATGCTTTAATGGAAAAAGGGGCAAAAGAAGTTTACTGTTACGTTGTTCACGGTGTTCTTACAGGTTCGTCTATTGATAAAATTAAAAAATCTAAGATGAAAAAGATTGTTATTACCGACACAATCGATAATACAAAAAAAATTAAAGGAGTTTCTAAAATAGAAGTAGTTAGTATTGCACCGCTAATCGCTGAAGCTATCAAGCGAATATCCCAATCAACTTCAGTTTCCAGCTTATTCAAATAAATAACAATAACTTGTTTTTTTTTCGAAGTTAATATAAAACAAGCGATCTTGATTATATGGAAAATTTAAAGCTCGAAGCATCAGAAAGAAAGCTTAATACAAAAGGAGATCTTAAAAAATTAAGATTAGAAGGTTTTCTTCCAGGCATTTTGTATGGTGATAAAGAGCAAAGCCTACCTTTGTCAGTTAAAAAAATATCAATTAAAAAAATGTTAGAGTCTTCGAACTTTATGAGCTCTGTTATTGAAATGAGCATAGGCGGATCAAAACATAAAGTCTTAACTAAGGATATTAATTTTCATCCTCTAAATAATGAACCGATACACATAGATTTTCAAAAAATTAAACCCGGAACAAAAGTAACTGTTAACATTCCTGTAAAATTTATTAACAATGAAAATTGTCCAGGATTAAAAATGGGTGGAGTTTTAAACATTGTAAGAAGAAAAATAGAATTAAGATGCGCTGCTGAAAATATTCCTGCTGAAATCGTAATTGATTTAGCTAATAAAGAAATGAATGAAAGTATTCACATATCTTCTGTAAAATTACCTGAAGGAGCAAAACCTGTAATTAGCGATCGAGACTTTACTATAGCAACAATTGCCGCTCCTACAGTTGTTAAAGAGCCTGAACCGGCTGCTGCTGCGGGCGATGCTGCTGCTGCTACTGGTGATGCCGCTGCTCCAGCTGAAGGCGGAGTTGCTGCTGCAGGCGATGCTAAAGCTGCTGATGGAAAAGCTAAACCGGGGGATGCAGCAAAATCTCCTGATGCTGCTAAAAAACCTGCTGCTGCCGCACCTGCAGATAAAAAGAAATAACATCTAAATGTTATTATTTGCGGGGTTAGGAAATCCAGATCCGAAACATGCCAATAACCGACATAACGTAGGTTTCAAACTTATAGATGCTTTAAATAAAAATTTTGGACTCTCAAAACAAAAACCAAAATTTAAAGGTCTGCTAACTAACGGTCAAGTACAGGATAATAAAGTAATAGTAGTAAAGCCATTAACTTTTATGAATAATTCTGGAATGTGTATTAGAGAAATAACAGATTACCATAGAATTAAAACCAATAATATTTTTGTATTTCATGACGACATGGATATCGAAATTGGCAAAATAAAAACTAAGATTGGAGGATCTAGCGGTGGCCACAATGGCATTAAGTCAATAGACGACTCCATAGGTACTGATTATAACAGAATTAGAATTGGCATAGGTCATCCTGGTGACAAAGAATTAGTAGATAAACATGTTCTAAATGATTTCACTGAAGAGGAAAAAATAACAATAGATCAAATTATTAAGAAAATATTTAAAAATATAAATCTTCTTATAGAAAAAAAACTAGACGATTTTACTTCTAAAAGTAATCAATAAGTCTGTATGAGTTTTAAATGTGGAATCGTAGGTTTGCCCAACGTTGGTAAATCAACGCTATTTAATGCTCTTACAAAATCTAAAAATGCTCAAGCGGCTAACTTCCCTTTTTGTACCATAGAACCGAATATTGGTGTTGTTACAGTCCCTGATGAAAGATTAGAAAAACTTTCAAATATTGCAAAATCTGAAAAGATTATTCCAACATATATAACTTTTGTAGATATTGCTGGGCTAGTGGCCGGAGCATCTAAAGGGGAAGGTTTGGGTAATAAATTTCTTGCAAATATTAGAGAGGTCGATGCTGTAATACATATGCTGAGGTGTTTTGATTCAAGTGAAATACAAAATGTCAATAAAACAGTTGATCCTATAAGAGATTTAGAAACAGTAGAAACTGAAATGATGATTTCAGATTTAGAATCTGTTGAAAAAAGATTGTCTCAAAAAAAGAATAAAAACACTGAATTAAATAAAGATACTTTTGAAATTTTAGAGCATGTTTATGAATTTCTCAAAAAAGGAATTAGACCAGAGAAATTGGAGGAAAAATTCGAAAAAAAATTAATTAAAAATTTAGGTATTTTATCAACAAAACCCAGAATCTTAGTCTGCAACGTAGATGAGAATAGTGTCAGTTCAGGCAATACTTATTCTGAAAAAATAAAAGAGAAATTTAAAAATGATACGGTGGTAATTGTCTCTGCTGAAATTGAACAACAAATCACTGAACTTCAAGATTCGGAGGCCAGTGAATTTATGAAAGAAATTGGAATAAAAGAATCTGGATTAGATCAAATAATAAAAGCTGGATATAAAATTTTAAACTTAAGTACTTATTTTACAGTAGGTCCGAAAGAGACTCACGCATGGACTATTGAAAAAAACTGCAAAGCACCTGATGCGGCTGAAGTTATTCACTCTGATTTTAAAAAGGGCTTCATTAAAGCTGAGGTTATATCTTATTCAGACTATATTCAACATGTAGGCGAAGTGGGAGCTCGAGATAATGGAAAATTAAAAATAGAAGGAAAAGATTATGAAGTGGCTGATGGAGATGTTTTACACTTTAGGTTCAATACGTAACCAAATTTTTTTCTTAACAAGATAAACTAGCACCGTAAGAATTAATAAATAAATTACAGTCTTAAACCCTATTCTTTTTCTAGCTTCTAAAGTAGGTTCTGATGCCCAGGTTAAAAAAGTCACTACATCTTTTGAAAGCTGCTCTTCCGTTGCTGCGGTTCCATCTGAATAATTTACAGAATCTTTATTCAATGGTTTTGCCATTTTAATTTTATTACCTGACATATATTTATTATAATAAACTCCATCATCAAGCTTAAATCCCTTTGGCGGTTTATCGTCATAACCCATTAAAATTGAATAAATATAATCGGGCCCACCTGCTCTAGCTTTTACTAAAACTGACATATCAGGAGGGTATGCTCCACCATTTGCTGCTCTTGCTGCTTTTTCATTAGCAAATGGACTTGCGAATTTATCAGAGGGTTTTCCAGATCTTTTAAACATTTCTCCATTATCATTTGGACCATCTAAAACTTCAACTTTTGACGCTATTGCCTTAACTTCTTCTTCTGAAAAACTTGGCCCGCCCACTTCTGATAAATTTCTATAACTTAGAAGATTCATTGAATGACAAGATGCGCAAACTTCTGTGTAAACTTGATAACCTCTTTGAAGAGATGCTCTATCAAACTTTCCAAATAACCCATCAAAAGACCACGATTGTTTTAAAAGTTTTTCCTGCTTTTCAGCTGAATGCAAACTAGAGGATGTTATTATAAAAAATAAAAAAAAAGATGAGAATTTTAATAAAATACTCATAATTTATTTAAAAAATTTTTAGTGTTTTAATTTTTCCTTGCTTTTTCCAATCCTCATACTCATGAATACTTTTAGGCATCGGTAAGGTTTTTTCCGTTAAAGAAACCAACGGCGCTATAACTAAAAAAAATAAGAACCAATAGGCCGTTCCTACTCTGCTTATCAAAACGTAAATACCTTCAGCTGGCATTCCACCAACGTACATTAATATAAAAAAATCAAGAACAAACAAAAATACACATTGTTTCCAAATGGGTCTAAAAACGGAGGATCTAACTTTAGATAAATCTAACCACGGTAATAAACCTAAGACAGCAATGCTGCTTATCATTGCGATTACTCCCATCAGTTTATCTGGAATGGCTCTTAAAATTGCGTAAAAAGGTAAAAAATACCATTCAGGAACTATGTGCGCCGGAGTAATTAAGGGATCAGCAGGAATATAATTATCGGGATGCCCAAGGTAATTCGGCGCGTACATTGTAATTATTACAAACGCTAATAAAAAAATTAGCATTGCAAATAAATCCTTGCTGGTTGTAAACGGAGCAAAACTGACCGTGTCTCTAGTGTCAATAGGTTCAATGCCTGAAGGATTATTGGAGCCAACAATATGTAAAGCTATCACGTGAAAAATAACTATACCTAAGATTCCAAAAGCTAAGAGCCAATGCAAAACGTAGAATCGATTTAATGTTGAATCTCCAACTGAATAATCTCCCCATAACCATGTAACTATTGCCTCTCCTACAAACGGAACGGCTGAAAAAAGATTTGTGATAACTGTAGCTCCCCAGTAACTCATTTGTCCCCATGGCAAAGTATAACCGAGGAAAGCAGTTGCCATCATCAGAAAAAAAATAACGATACCTATAAGCCACATCAGTTGGCGCGGCTCTTTATAAGAACCGTAATAAAGTCCTCTAAAAATATGGATATACACAGCGATAAAGAAAAAAGAGGCAAAGTTTATGTGAGCGTATCTAATCAACCAACCATAGTTTACATCTCTCATTATTTTTTCAACTGATGTGAAAGCCTCCGCCGAAGACGGCTTATAGTGCATTCCAAGGACTAAGCCTGTAACGATTAAAGATATCAGACATATCATTAATATTCCTCCAAGACTCCAGAGATAGCTTAGGTTTTTTGGAACTTGAAAATCTAAATATTCGTATTTAAACATTCTAATAATTGGAAGA
>AZOF01000020.1 GCA_000510845.1 alpha proteobacterium SCGC AAA028-D10
AATCAATAGCAAATTTATCTGTCATGCCAGCAATAAAATCGGAAACTGATCTTTCAAGTCCCCATTTTTTTTTAAGATCTGGAAGTATAAATTTTTTATTATTTTTAATTAAATATATGTATAATTTTTTTATTATTATTTCTGCCTTGTTTGTCATTTTTTTTACAGATTTATTTTCATACATATTTAATTTCAAAAATTCACGAATTTGATTATTTGCACTAATAAGTTGAGGTGAAAAACTAACTAAAAAATCACTAGATTTATAAACATCTTTAATTGATTTAATTTTTAATTTTTTAATTTTTTTTTTTGTATGTAGAATTAAGTCCGTAACCATAAAATTAATTATTGATCTTATAATTTCGTTTCTCAATAATTTTTCATTTTTAAATTGTTTATTCTTTTTTTTTATAATCTCTCCTATAATAGGCAATTCTTTAATATCATTAATCGAAAACAAGCCTGCTCTAATACCGTCGTCAATATCATGATTATTATAAGCAATATCATCAGACAAAGCACTAATCTGAGATTCTAAAGATGACTGATCATAAAAATTAATTTTTTTTATTTTATTTAAATTTGGCAAAAGATCTAAATTTTCTTTTACTAAATAATTAGGACCATTATGCTTAACAATTCCGTCTATTGTATTTATGGATAAATTCAAACCATCAAAATTTTGATAGGCTTTTTCTAATTCTGTAACCAAACGTATCGAATGAATATTATGATTAAAACCACCATGGTCTCTAATGCAATAATTTAAAATTTCTTCTCCCGCATGACCAAAGGGTGGATGACCCAGATCATGAGCTAAACTTATAGCTTCAGATAAATCTTCATTTAATTTCAAATATCTGGAAATTGATCTTGATATTTGTGACACCTCTAACGTATGAGTCATTCTTGTTCTATAATGATCTCCTTCATCATATACAAAAACCTGTGTTTTATATTTTAATCTTCTAAACGAAGTTGAGTGTATAATTCTATCTCTGTCTCTTTGATAAAATGATCTATATAAATTTTTTTTATCTCCAAATTGTCTTCCTAAATAATTAGAATTATTAGAAGAAAATTTAACTAATAACTTATTGTAATTATCAACCCCAGACATATATTAATAATAAACATAAAATTGAATGACTAATAATTTTACCATTACAGATAAAGCTAAAAAAAAGATAGAAAATCTTTTAGAGAAAGAAAATATTAATAAGTTTTTTAGAATTGAAGTCAAAGGCGGAGGTTGCTCTGGTTACAAATATCATTTCTCAACAGATAATAAAAAAAATGAAGACGATATAATTCTTGAAAATGTTTTAATCGACAAGTCTTCTTTTGCTTTTATCGAAGGCTCGATGCTAGATTTTTCTGAGAAATTAATTGAAAATACTTTTAAAATTATAAATCCTAAAGCCACATCATCATGTGGATGTGGGAGCTCTTTCTCTGTTTAATGATAATAAGTAGCTGGAATGTTAATTCTGTAAGAGTAAGATTAAATCACATATTAGAATATCTTAAAAAAAAAAAACCAAACTTTCTACTTCTTCAAGAAATTAAAACTGAAAATAAAAATTTTCCATATAAAGAATTAAAAGAAATTGGTTACGATAGCGAAGTGCATGGTCAAAAATCATACAATGGAGTTGCTATTATTTATAATAAGAAAATAAATAATATAAATTTTAATATTATTAATGATGAGCAAGAACAATCAAGATCTATTTCTGTTGATATAAATTATAAAAATGAATTGATAAAAATTATTTGTGTCTATGTTCCAAATGGAAATCCTGTTGACACTGATAAATATCAATACAAAATTAAATGGCTAAAATCTTTTGAAAGATTTTTAGTTAATCAAAATAAATTAAAAAACAAAGTAATTATTGGTGGAGATTTTAATATTATTCCAAATGAAGTTGATGTTTACAATCCAGAAGATTGGGAAAATGATGCTCTATATAGAATCGAAATAAGAAAATTTTTTAGAAAGATATTAAACGAAGGTTATGAAGATGCATTTAGGTTAATTAATAAAGAACCAAACAATTATACATTCTGGGATTATCAATATGGATCTTTTGAAAAAAACAAAGGATTAAGAATTGATCATTTTTTATTATCAAAAAATATTATTCATTTCATCAAAGACGTAACTATCGATAAATATTTAAGAGCTCTAGAAAGACCTTCAGATCACTCTCCTATAAAATTAACTTTAGCTTAAACTCTTCCGTAAATATCTTTGATGCGAATAATATCGTCTTCTCCTAGATAGCTGCCTGTTTGAACCTCGATAATTTTTAAAATACTTTTTTGTCTATTTTCAATTCTATGAACTGCTCCTTGAGGAATAAAAATAGAATCTGACTTATTTAAAGATATATTTTTCTTATTTAGTGTAACATTTGCTTTACCCTGAACCACAACCCAATTTTCAGATCTATATTTATGTTTTTGAAGACTAAGAATTGCTCCGGGGTTAACCACTAATTCTTTTACTTGAAAATCTTTACCAACAAATATGTTTGTAAATTGTCCCCAAGGTCTGAGAGTGTTTGTATGCTGATCTGTAATTTTTGGAAATTTTTTATTAATTATAGGATAAAGATTTTTTAGATTATTATTTTTAAGATCAGAAAGATAGAGAACGTCGTTATTATCAACTGCAAGTAAATTTTTTAAATTACTAGCTACAATAGTTCTATTAGAAGAAATATAGGAATTTTTAACATTATTCTTTAATATATTTCCTTTTATATAATTATTGTCTTTATCTTTTTTTTCAATTTCCCATTTTTGCATCCAACTACCTACATCTTTCCAATCACTTGAAAGTTTTGCAGAAAAGACATTTTTAGATTTTTCTAAGATAGCATGATCAAAAGAAATAGATTTTATTTTTGAATAGTATTTATTATCTAATGCCACAATGTGGTTTGTAGTTTTTGCATTTATATATGAATCGCAAACTTGCAATGCCAATTTATTTTGCAAAATAGAAAATTCATTCAGTAAAGCTGATTTATTCGAAAGAAACATGCCTGAATTCCATAGATAATTATTATTTTTAATAAGTTTTTTTGCTCTATTTAAATTTGGCTTTTCAATAAATTTATAGACTTTGTTAAAATTTTTATTAATTTTTTTTGAATATAAATAACCATAACCTGTTTCTGGGTAATGAGGCTTAACTCCAAAAATAAAAATTTTATACATATCCAAATTATTTGAAAGTTTCATTATTTGTTTCTGAAATACTATTTTTTTTTCAATTATATGATCAGATGAAATAATTAATACAGGTTGATAAAACGTTAAATCGTCGTCATTCACTGCAGCGAGAATAGCTGCTGCTGTATTTTTTTTTGCTGGTTCAACATAAATTTTACAATTTATATTTTTAGTTTCCTCTTTAATTTGGTCTAAAAAATTAGCGTTTGAGCAGATTGTAATAGGATCAAAATTTACTCCTGTAACTCTATCTATTGCGTGTTTTAATAAGCTTTTTCCATTAATTTTAATAAATTGTTTTGGATGTTTTTTTCTAGATTCTGGCCATAATCTTGTACCTTCTCCTCCGCATAAAATAATTGGTTTAATTTTCATTATATTATAAAAAATAAAATAACTGGTATTGAAACAATAGAAGCAATAGTTGATACAAAAACAGCCACGCCAATTTCTTGATCATATGAATTATTTTCAGAGGCAATCAAGTATGTTAATATAGCTGCAGGCATTGCTGATTGTAATATTACAACTTTAGCTACAATACCATCTAGATTTAATAAATAAACTACAAAAAGTCCAATAATTGGACCGCTAATAATTTTAAATATACCAATTAATAAACCTATTTTTAAATTTTTAATATTAATTTTAGTGAGTGACATTCCTAATGCTAGTAAGACTAAAGGAATAACAAGTCCTGATAAAATTTTGGTAAAATTATTTATAAAACTAGGCATTTCAATTTTGTAAAATAAAATAATAAGTGAAAATATTAATGAAAATAGAACAGGACTTAATAATATTTTTTTTACAGAATAGTTTCCTGAAGAAATTGCAGTATTAGCTGTAAAATGGCTAACCATAACGATAGAAGCAAAACCAGCCGCTAACGCAAGACCTTCATTACCGAAGGTCAATAAAGCAAGTGGAAGTCCCATATTACCACTATTAGGATGCATTATTGGTGTTATTAATTTTACAGATGGAAGTTTAAAAATTTTTATAAAGATATATCCAAATAAAAATCCAAGTACTAAAACTAAAAAAGCTGAGGTGAAAATTTTAAAAAAAATATTTATAGTTAAATTAGTCCTGGTTATAGAATCATAAATTAAACACGGTAAAGCAATATTTGAAGCAAGTTTAGTTACTGCGACTATATTAAAATCTTTGTTATAGATGTTCCACAAATAACCAATAAATATTACAAATATAACTGGTAGTATTATATTTAGAATTGTTAGAAACAATTATTCCTCAAATATCAGCGTAACAACTTTTTTCTTTAAAACCACCCGGATGTGTTACTGCTCCATTTTT
>AZOF01000001.1 GCA_000510845.1 alpha proteobacterium SCGC AAA028-D10
TTAGATCATTCTGGAATTAAAGAAACAGTAGTCTTTGTAGGACAAGGAAAGACATTTCAAATGTGGGAACCTCAAAAGTTCTCAAAATTTAGAGAAGAGGCAAGAAAAAAAGCTAAGACATTAAGATCAGATTTAAAATGGTCTTAATGAATATTAATAAATAACAACAAAGGGAGAAAAAAATGACAATAAAAATAAACGTACCAGAATTAAGAGAATTAAAACCTAGAATAGTTGTTCTAGGAGTTGGTGGAGCAGGCGGTAATGCTATTAACAACATGATAGATTGTGGAGTTCAGGGTGTTGAATTTGTTGCAGCAAATACTGATGCGCAAGCTTTAAAGCATAATAAAGCTTCATGCAAAATGCAACTTGGCACAAATTTAACTAGAGGACTTGGAGCTGGAGCAAAATCTGATATCGGACAAGCAGCAGCAGAAGAATCTTTAAATGAATTAATAAATCTTTTGCAAGGTGCTAACATGGTTTTCATTACTGCTGGAATGGGTGGTGGAACAGGAACAGGCGCTGCACCTGTAATTGCCCGAGCAGCTAAAGATTTAAATTTATTAACAGTGGCTGTGGTAACAAAGCCTTTTATTTTTGAAGGTCCTGGTAGATTAAAAGCTGCTGAAAGAGGTTTAGAGGAATTAAAAAAATATGTTGATACTAGCATTATAATTCCAAATCAAAATTTATTTAAAGTTGCTAATGAGAAAACTACTTTTCCTCAAGCATTTAAAATGGCCGATAATGTTTTAATGCAAGGCGTTAGAGGAATAACAGATTTAATTGTTAAGCCAGGTCTTATCAATCTAGATTTTGCTGATATCGAAACAGTAATGAAAGGTATGGGCAAAGCTATGATGGGAACTGGAGAAGCAGAAGGAGATAAGAGAGCAATAATGTCTGCGGAAGCAGCTTTAGCCAATCCTTTAATTGACGAGTATTCATTAAAAGGAGCAAGAGGTCTTCTTATTAATATTACCGGTGGTAATGACATCACTTTATTCGAAGTAGATGAAGCCGCTAACAAAATAAGAGCAGAGGTTGATCCTTCAGCTGAAATTTTGGTAGGCTCTACTTTCGAAGATGCTTTAGATGGGAAAATGAGAGTATCAATTGTTGCAACTGGTCTAGGCGGAGAAGCTACCATTAATAATAATAAGCCAGTTGTTAGTATGATGAGACATATTAATAATAGAAACAGTGGATACAGCACCGTTTACAACAAACCACAACAATCCTTTGTTCCAAATTATGTAACTCAATCAGCTCCCCAAGCAATGACTAATGGGGCAACAGCTCTTGATATGTACAAGGAAACTTCACATGTCGCTGAAATAAATAATCAAGCATTGAATCATATGCATGTTCAAGAGGAGGCGGTGAGCTCTAACGTTGCTCAAGAACAGAATATTTCTTCTCAGAATTTAAGCGCATTAAATGAAAAAGAAAATACGCAAATAGTTGAAGAGGTAACATCTTTTCCAAAACTATTTTCTGAAGATGAAAATTTAAAAAATATTTCTGATGAGAAAGAAGGTTCTTCTCAATTCTTTAAAGATTTGGGACATGATCTTACAGACGCAGAAAAAGCAGATTTAGAAATTCCTGCCTTTTTAAGACGTCAAACTAATTAGAGAATAATTAAAGATAAAATTTTCCCATGTCACTGGAATTTAAACACATTCCAGTGATGTCGGAAGACATTGATAAGATATTAACGCCTTATAAATCTGGCGTTTACATTGACTGCACTTTTGGCGGAGGAAGCATTACTAGAGAGATATTATCTAAAAAAAATACAAAAGTAATTTCTATCGACCGAGATAATTTTGTAGAAACATTTTCAAAAGAAATAGGCAAAGAATATAATAATAGGTTCGAATTTATTATTGATAGGTTCAGTAATTTAGAAAATATTTTAAAAGAAAGAAATTTACAAAAAGTTCCTGTTGCAATAATTTTTGATCTTGGGCTTTCTTCCTTTCAAATTGATAATCCCGAAAGAGGTTTTTCTTATCGACAAGATGGGTTGTTAAAAATGACTATGGGAAAAAATAATGTTACAGCGCATGATATTGTTAACAAACTTGATTTAAAAGACTTGAGAAATATTTTTAATTTATTTGGAGAGGATAAAGATTCAGGATTAATTGCAAAACTAATTGTCCAAAAAAGACAAGACAAAGAAATAAACTCAACAAAAGAATTAGCAGAGATTATTTTAAGAGCTAAAAGATATAAAAATAGTAAATACAATAAAGTAGATTCCTGTGCAAAAATTTTTCAAGCAATCAGAATGATTGTAAATCAGGAATTAACAGAACTTTATGAAGGCTTAATTTCTGCTATAAATAATTTATCTATAGACGGAAAAATAGTTGTTATTACTTTCCACTCTTTAGAGGATAAAATTGTCAAAAAAGTATTTGATTTTTTTTCAAATAAAAAAAAAGGAACCTCACGCTATTTGCCACAAAATAATGAAAATGAAAATTTTAATATATTAAAGATTAAAGATAGAAAGCCGATTATTGCCTCTGAGAAGGAAATAAAAAATAATAATAGAGCAAGATCTGCAAAATTAAGATGCGCAACTAAAGTTCAAGATCATTCTTTTAAATTTAAAAGATCCTATCTAAATCTTGAAAAATATTTTCAATTAGAAGAGGTCATGCATGCGTAAAAAGATATCAATTGTTTTATTTATCATTATTTTTGGAACAATATGTGTGTCTTATATTAAGAACAAAACTCGTGATCTTGAAAAAGAAATACTAAAATTAAAGCAAGAACAGACAGATTTAGTTGAAAAGTTAAAGAATGAAAAGTTAGAAAATAATTATCTTTCTGCTCCAGAAAGAGTAAAAAAATTAGCAAAAATTCACTTATCGCAAGATTATATTGAAATGGATAAAACTAATTTCAAATATTTAAATGAAAAATAAATTTGATAATAATAAACAAAGAAGTTTTTATTTTCAGAATTTCATTAATGAAGATAATAAAAATAACATAAATAGTAGTTATTCACTATTCAATTCTAGAGCAAATTTTATATTTAAATTTTTTTTCTTTGTATTTTTAATAATTTTATTAAAACTTTTATATCTTGGCATTAATAGAAGTAATGAGATTAATTTTGACGATTTTATTACCGATAAAGATTACAATGAAAGAAGAGATATCATTGATAGGTCTAGCTTATTAATAGCAAAAAATATTGATATTTATGATCTTGTTTTAAAAGTCGATAAGACAAATAATTTACCTCAACTTTTAATTAAATTAAAAACACAATTTCCAGGATTAAATATAAACGATATTCAAAAAGAAAGTGTAGATAAAAAAAGATTAGTCCTTAAAAAAAAACTTGATCATATTGAATATAAAAAAGCGATTATGTTAGGGGAGCCTGCAATAGAATTAAGCAGAAGACAGGTTAGAATTTATCCTCAGAGAAATTTATTTAGTCATATACTGGGTCAAACAGATGAAGATAACAAGGGAATCTCTGGAGTTGAAAGCCATTTTAACAATCAGATTTTAAATACAAAATTTTCTGACACTTCTTTTCAAATTACACTAGATACAGTTATACAATCGCAAGTGAGAGAGACTTTAGAAAAAGCTATTGCTGATTACTCAGCAAGAGGAGCTGCATCACTTCTCATGAACGTTAATTCTGGAGAAATAATATCATTAGTCTCTTTGCCAGATTTCGACATTAATAGACGTACATTAGTAAATGATGAGAAGTTCTTAAATAAGATTACTCTTGGTATTTACGAATTAGGTTCGGTATTTAAGGCTTTGACAATTGCCAATGCATTAGAGTTAAAACTTATTGATGAGAACACTTTATTTAAAAATCTAGAAAAGCAAATATATAATTGTGGCAACTCTCAGCCTATTAATGAACACGATAAAAATTTAAAAAGAGATCTTACTACTACAGAAATTTTGGTAAAATCATCGAATATAGGAACAGTAAAAATTATAGAAAAAATTGGGATTGAGAACCATAAAAATTTTTTAACTAAATTAGGAATATTTGATAAAACATCCGTTGAACTTCCAGAAAAAGGAAAATCTTTACCCATGAAATGGGATAATTGTACTTTGGCAACAGCCTCTTATGGTCATGGAATTAGCACAACACCAATTCAATTAGCATCAGCTTACGCATCTTTAGTAAATGGAGGATATAAAATTTATCCAACTCTAGTAAAACAAAATCAGAATATAAAAAAAGAGAGAATTATTAGCGAAGAAACAAGTAAAAAAATGGTTAAAATGCTTAGAAAAGTAGTCGACAAAAATGATCCTATGCAAGGTACGGCAAGAGCAGCTGATATTAATGGTTATTCAGTTATAGGAAAAACAGGGACTGCAGTTAAAGTTTCTAAAACATCTAAAGGATATTCCAAAGATGTTATGACTGTTTTTGTTTCAGCATATCCTGAGGAAAAACCAGAGTATTTATTATTAGTTATGATTGATGAGCCAAAAGCCATTCCTAGTAAGGGTTATTTTAAATCAGATTCAGGGTGGAATGCTGTTCCTACAGCGGGAACTATTATAAAAAGAATTGGACCTATTTTAGTTTCAAAAAATTATAATATTGCACTTAATGTTAAGTAAAAAAATTAAACATTTAAAATATCAAAATAGAAACTTTTCTATCAATTCAAAAAAAGTAAACAAAAACGACATTTTTTTTGCAATAGAAGGTTCAAAACAGTCTGGAAGTTTATATTCATCAGAAGCCTTATCAAAGGGCGCTTACAAAGTCATTACAAGTAAAAATATAAGAAACAAAAATTATTTAATAGTAAAAAACGTTAAAAAATTTTTAGTAGAAGCCTGTTCTGCAAAATATAAAGAAAAACCGAAGAATATAATTGCAGTTACAGGAACAAATGGCAAATCGTCAGTAGCTAATTTTTATTTTCAGATTTTAAAAAATCTTAAAATAAATTCAGCAGCGATTGGTACGCTTGGTATTTTTTATAAAAATAAAGTTAAAAGAACAAATCTTACAACTCCAGATATTATTACAATTCATAAAGAATTAAATTTTTTTAAAAAGAAGAAAATTGATAACGTATGTTTAGAGGCTTCTAGTCATGGACTTCATCAAAATAGATTAGATGGCATTAATTTTACAGCAGGAATTTTTACAAATTTTACACAAGATCATTTAGACTATCATAAAAATTTAAAAAACTATTTACGAGCTAAGCTTTATCTTTTTAGTTCTCTGTTAAAAAAAAATTCCTTCGCTATCCTTGACACAGATATCCCTGAATTTTCTATAATAAATAAAATTTGTAAGAAAAGAAAAATAAAAATTCTATCTTTTGGATCTAGAGGAAATGCTATTAAATTAATTTCTCATTATTATTTTGGAAAGAAACAAATAATAAAAATAAATTTTTTAAATAAAATATATAATATTATAGTAGATCTGATAGGAGACTTTCAAATTAAAAATTTATTTGCTTCAATGTTAGCGTCTTATTTATCTGTGAAAAATTCAGATAAAATTGTTAAAACTTTATCAAAAATAAAATCTGCGGATGGTCGAATGCAGTCTGTGGGCATTAAAGGGAAATCGGCTGTAGTAGTAGATTATGCTCATACTCCAGATGCTTTAAAAAAGAGTCTTCAAACATTAGCAAAGCAGTTTAATAAAAAAGTAGACGTTGTATTTGGGTGTGGTGGCGATCGTGATAAGGGAAAAAGATATAAAATGGGCAAAATAGCAAATCAATTCGCATCTAAAATATATTTAACAAATGATAATCCTCGATATGAAAGTCCCAATTCTATTATCAAACAAATTAAAAAAGGGTGCTCAAGATCGAAGATTATATTAGATAGAGAAATTGCAATTAAAACTGCCATTAATAATCTAAATGCCGATAGTATTTTATTGATTGCGGGAAAAGGACATGAAAATTATCAGATTATAAATAACCAAAAGAAATATTTTTCTGATCAGAAAGTATCTAAATTTTTTTTAAAATAAAATGAGAACGAAACTTTATTTAGGCGAAGAACTTAATGCGGTTTTTAATTCTAATATAAATAATAGGTTATTTTTTAATAAAGTTTCAATAGATAGTAGAGAAGTCAAAAATCGAGCAATTTTTTTTGCAATCAAAGGAAATAATGATGACGGTCATCGATATGTTAAAAAAGTAATAACAAATAAAAATAATTTAGCGGTCATAAGTAAAAATTTTAAAAACAAAAGATTAATAAGAACAAAAAACACTTTAGAAGGTTTAAGAAATTTAGCATCCTATGCGCGACAGAGAAGTAAAGCTAAGATTTTAGCTATAACTGGTAGCTGTGGAAAAACTTCATTAAAAAATTTATTAAATAGTTCATTGAGCAGATTTGGAAATACACACTGTTCTCCAAAATCTTTTAATAATCATTTTGGGGCGCCTTACTCTTTAGCAAATTTAAATTCTGATGATAAATTTGGTATTTTTGAATTGGGCATGAGTTCAAAAGGTGAAATTGATAATCTTGTTAATTTAGTAAAACCAAATATTGCAATAATAACTAACATTGGTCCTGCACATTTAGAAAATTTTCAAAACATTTCTGGAATTTGCAAAGCAAAAGCAGAGATTATGAATGGCATTCAACAAGATGGTGTTATTATTTTAAATAGAGATGATAAATTTTTTAATTCTTTAAAAAAAATTGCAAATAATAAAAAAATTTCAATATTAACTTTTGGTTTTTCAAAATCGGATATTCAGATTAGAAAAAGTTCAGCAAAAATATCTTTTAAAATAAATAACAAAATATTTAATTTTAAAATAAAAAATTTCAATAAATCTTATTTGTATAATGTAGCTGCAACATTATGCGTCCATTATTATTTAAATCATAATATAAAATTTTTAAAAAATAACTTTAGAAATTTTAAAGTTGCAGAAGGAAGGGGAAATGAAAAACATATTAAAATTAACAATAAAAAAATTATTTTAATTAATGATAGTTATAACTCCAATCCAATGTCTCTTAATGAGGCCATTCATAATTTTTCATTAAGAAAAAAAAATAAACATAGAAAAATTTTAATTGTGGGTGATATGTTAGAACTTGGCAAAAGATCTAAATATTATCATCAACAAGCAGCTAAAATATTAAATAAAACTAATATAGACAAAGTTTATTGTATTGGTTCGGAAGTTAGGCATACTTATCAAAAGCTAAATCGTAGTAAAAGAGGGATGTTGGTTAAAAATATTAGTTTTCTGAAAGAAAATATTTTCAATCTTTTAGAGAATAATGATATTTTATTAGTTAAATCATCAAATAAAATTGGTTTGTTTAATTTTTTTAAGAAATTTTAATAATGCTATATTTTTTTTTTAAATATTTTTCCTCGGAAATTAATGCTTTTAACGTTTTTAAATATATTACCTTTAGAACTGGATTATCAGTTGCTACTTCTTTAGCTTTTATACTCTTAGTTGGAAAGAGCTTAATTACTAAGTTAAAATCATTTCAAAAACATGGCCAACCCATTCGAAATGACGGTCCTTTATCTCATATTATAAAAAAATCAGGAACTCCTACTATGGGAGGCTTAATAATTATTTTAAGTATTTTATTTTCAACTTTGTTATGGGCTGATCTTACAAATAAATATGTTTTAATATTAATTTTTTGTTTATTAAGTTTTGGAATAATAGGTTTTATTGATGACTATATAAAAGTTGTAAAAAATAATTCTAAAGGAATTAGCGCAAAATTAAAATTATTTTTACAAATTTTAAGCGGTACAATTGTTATATATTTTATAATTTTGAATACTGAGGCAGAGCTTAATTATAAAGTATATTTTCCATTGTTTAAGAATTTCGTATTAAATTTTGGAATCTTTTACTTTATATTCGGTTTAGCAGTTATCGTTGGATCATCTAACGCTGTTAATTTAACAGATGGTCTTGATGGACTAGCGATTGTTCCAGTTATTTTAGTTGCACTAACTTTTGCATTTATAGCTTATGTCTCGGGTAACATTATTTTTTCAAAATATCTTCAGTTGGCTTATATAAAAAATACAGGAGAAATTTGTATTTTTTTAGGGGCAATGATAGGCGCGGGCTTAGGATTTTTATGGTTTAATGCTCCACCAGCTAAAGTTTTTATGGGGGACACTGGCTCCTTATCTTTGGGCGCAGCACTTGGAGCTATTGGAATTATAACTAAGCATGAAATAGTATTAGCGATAGTTGGAGGTCTTTTTGTCCTGGAGGCTTTGTCAGTTATCATACAAGTTGCATCTTTTAAATTAACAGGGAAAAGAGTTTTTCAAATGGCACCCTTACATCATCATTTTGAAAAAAAAGGTTGGAGCGAGTCTACAGTTGTAGTTCGATTTTGGATTATAGCTATAGTTTTTGCTTTAGTAGGTCTTGCATCTCTTAAGTTAAGATAATGCTCTCACTAGAACAGTGTATCCAAAAAAAATTTTTAGTTTTTGGACTTGGTATTAGTGGTAATGCAACTTTATCTCAGTTAAAAAAAAATAAAGCAAATATTGAATGCTGGGATGATAGCAAACAACTAAGGGAAAAATTTAAGAATAGATATCGAGTAAATAAAGATTGGTTTAAGAGTAGTTATGATTTTATAGTTATATCACCAGGAATTAACATCTATTCACATTCAAAAAAATCTTTTTTTCAAAAAAATAAAAATAAAATTATTACTGACTTAGATTTATTTTGCAGTTCTATTAAAGATCAAAAAGTTATTTTGGTAACTGGCACCAATGGTAAATCTACCATGTGTAAATTAATTTATGATTTGTTAAAAAATTCAAAAAAGAAAGTCTATATTGGAGGAAATTATGGAACCCCTGTACTAAATTTACCATATAAAGAAAAATCCGCAATTTTTGTGCTCGAATTGTCATCTTATCAACTCGACTATTCTTTGCGTTTAACAAGCTCAGTTTCGATTTTATTGAATATCAGCCCAGATCATATTGAAAGACACAAAAGTTTAAAAAAATATATTTTAGCAAAGCTTAAAATTTTTAAAGGATTAACACAGACTGGTAAAGGTTTTTTAGATTTAAGTAGCGATAAGCAATCTAAAATATTTAAAGTTTTAAAATCTGAAAAATACAATCAAACAAATATTCAATTAATTAAAAAAAATATTCATCATCATATTAAAGATAGTTTAATTAGCGTGGCACTAAAAGGACCTCATTTTAATAACTGTCTTTATATTACATCGCAAATCGCAAAATTATTTAACATTTCAAAAAAAGTTCATTTAAAAACAATTAAAGATTTTAGTGGTCTTTCTCATAGACAAGAAATTATCAAAATAAAAAATAATTTAACTTTTGTAAATGATTCTAAAGCCACAAATTTTGCATCAACCGAAGTTGCTTTAAATAATTATAAAAATATTCACTGGATTGTAGGCGGTATTGCAAAAGAAAAAGACAAGATAACTATTAAAAAGTTTAAGAGATCAATATTGAAAGCTTATATTATTGGAAAAGATATAAATTTTTTTCAAAAAAAAATTAAAAATACTATTAAATATAATGCTAGCCACTCACTTAAGAAAGCATTTTTATCAGCTTTAAGCGAGACAAAAAAGAATCCTAATTTAAAACAAGTTATATTATTAAGTCCTTCAGCCGCATCTTTTGATCAGTATAAAAATTTTGAACATCGAGGCAATACTTTCAAACAATTAGTAAAAAAGTATTCATGATTAATTTTGGAAGAACCAGTACTAATCAATTCGCTCTTTGGTGGAGGAATGTTGATAAACTACTATTTATTCTAATGATCTCCTTAATGCTTTTAGGAGTATTTTTTGCCTACACTTCTACTTCCAGTGTTGCTTCAGAAAAAATTTACAAAACAGATTATCTTTTAATAGCAAAACACATTTTATTTGCTTTTTTTAGTTTCTTAATTTTAACCTCTTTGTCTTTATTAGAAGCAAAGCAAATAGAAAAATATTGTATTTTAGGTTTCATTATTACATCCTTTTTATTATTGTCAGTTCTAATATTTGGAGTTGAAGTTAAAGGTTCTAAAAGATGGATAAATTTAATTTTTTTTAGATTTCAGCCAATTGAAATTTACAAACCTTTTTTTATTTTGTTATGTTCTTTAATTATTTCTAATTCAAAAATTGGAGATCTTAAACTAAGAATTTTTTTTAGTTTCTGTGTATTATTTTTTTCCTTATTATTATTACTTAATCAACCAGACGTAGGTCAAAGTTTGTTAATTTTTTCAGTTTGGTTAATTTTGATATTTGTTTCTGGAGTTAGTATTGTTCTTCTTATTTCTTTGGGATCGGCTATTTTTATTGGAATAGCATCAGTAATATTATTATTTAGCGAAAGATTTTCTTATATTTTTAGAAGATTAAAAACTTTTTTCGACCCCAATAAAGGCGATAATTTGCAAACACAAAAAGCACTAGAAGCAATTAAACAGGGTGGATTTACAGGAAGAGGAATAGGCGAGGGAATATTAAAAGAAAGAGTTCCTGAAGCTCATACAGATTTTGTTTTGGCTGTTATAGGCGAAGAATTTGGTATTTTGATGATATTAATAATTTTTTTAATAATAACTTTTATTTTTTTAAGAGTTTATTCTCAATGTAATACTGAAAATAATCTTTTTAGAAAATTAGTATTAATAGGATTGTCCTGCTTAATTTATTTGCAATCTATTATTAACTTGGGAGTTACATTGAATATACTTCCAAACAAAGGAATGACCTTTCCTTTCATAAGCTATGGAGGCTCATCTATGATTGGCTCTGGAATAATATTTGGAATATTACTTTGTTTTACTAAAAGAAAATTATCTTAATGAAAAAAATTTTAATTTGTACAGGCGGTACTGGGGGTCATATATTCCCAGCTATATCACTTGCCGAATATCTAGAAAAAAAAAATTTTAATGTAGATTTTATTACTGATTATAGAGCTAAAAAATTTATAAAAAATATTAATCTAAAAAAAATTAATTTTATCAATGTAAAAACGCCCACAGGAAAAAAAAGGCTAGGATTAATTTATTCTATATTTTTAATATTTATTTCATTTTTATATTCAATTTTTTTTCTTTTATTAAAGAAGCCACAGTTGATTATTGGTTCAGGGGGCTACGTTTCTTTTCCAATTTTATTAGCAGCGAGATTATTAAAAAAAAAGTTTGTTATTTACGAAACAAACTTTGTAGTCGGAAGGGTTAATAAATTTTTTTTAAATAGTTCGACAAAAATATTTACTGGATACCCATTAAAAAATTTAAATATTAGTAATGATAAAGTTACTTTCGTTGGTCAACTAATTAGAGAGCAAATTTATTTAGCAAAGGTAAATAATTATTTTAAAAAGGATGACAATTTTGATTTTACTTTGCTTATTATTGGTGGCAGCCAAGGTGCGGAAATTTTTAGCAAAACGTTACCGCAGTCGTTAAATAAATTATTTAACTTAAATAAAAAAATAAGAATTTTTCATCAAGTTGGAAATAAGGAACAAGAATTAAAAATAGATTTTTCTTATAAAAATAATCCTAATGTTGCTTTTTTTAATTTTGAACCAAATATTGAAAAATATATGATGTTATCAGATTTGGTAATTACAAGAGCTGGTTCCTCAACATTATCAGAGCTGGCTTATTTACAGATACCATTTATAGCGATCCCTTTTAAAGACTCTCTAGACAATCATCAATTTTATAATGCAGATTATTTTTTAAGAATGAATACTTGCTGGCTCATTGATCAACAAGATCTAAACAGCGAAAAATTATTTGATTTAGTCAAAGAATTGATGCTGAACAAGGAAAAGTTACTTGAAAAAAAGAGCAAATTAAAAGAATTAACTAAAACTGATGTTAATGAAATCTTTGAAAAAGAAATTAATAAAATTCTATCATGACTTTTAAAATTACGACTAATGACCAAGTTCATTTTATTGGTATAGGAGGAATAGGTATGAGCGGTATCGCCGAAATCATGCATAATATTGGATTTAAAGTTCAGGGTAGTGATCCATCAAGAAATAATAAAAATATAAAAAGATTACAAAAGCTTGGATTAAAAGTTTTTTTTAATCATGCAAAAAAAAATATAGGAAATTCAAAACTAGTCGTGTTTTCATCTGCAATTAGCAAAGACAATCCAGAGTTAAGAGAGGCAAAAAGAAAAAAAATACCAGTTATTCAGAGAGTAGAGATGCTTTCTGAGATTGTTAAGTTAAAAAAAAACATAGTTATTAGCGGAGCTCATGGCAAAACAACAATTACTTCATTGATATCAACGATTTTGTCTAAAGCAAAACTAGATCCAATGATTATTAATGGTGGAATATTAAACTCAATTAATTCAAATGCATTGTTTGGAAAAGGAGATTGGGCGGTTGTTGAAGCGGATGAATCTGATGGCAGTTTTTTAAAAATACCCATTACTTATTCTGTAGTTAGCAATATTGATAAAGAGCATTTGGATTACTATAAAAATTTTAAGAATTTATATAAGAGTTTTGAAACTTTTATAAATAAAACACCTTTAATTGGTAAAGCATTTGTTTGTACTGATGATAAATTTTTAAAAAAGATTTTAAGAAAAAAGAATAAATCCAATATTATTACTTATGGTTTTGAAAATGGATCAGATCTCCACCCTTACAACGTAAAGAATTCAGGGAAGATGATGTTTTTTAATATATCTGTAAAACTTAATAACAAAGTTGAACATATTAAAAATATTGAATTAAATTTATTAGGGAAACATAATGTTCTTAATGCAACCGCTGCAATTGGAGTTGCTAAAAGCTTAGGTATTAAAAATAATACTATTAAAGCAACTTTAAAAAATTTTTTGGGAGTGCAAAGAAGACTAACTAAAATATCTAATTTTAGAGGAAGTGAAATTTACGATGATTATGCTCACCATCCAACAGAAATTATCTCAGTTTTAAATGCTATTAAATCTGGTTTTAAGGAAAAAAAAATTGTAACGATATTTCAGCCTCATAGATATTCAAGAGTTGCTTCATTAAAAAAAGAATTCGCAAATGCATTTAAGGATAGTGATTTAGTTGTTTTATGTCCTATTTATGCAGCAAGCGAGAAACCAATAAAAAATATTAATCATTATGAATTGGCTAAGCTAATCAATAAGAATTCAAAAAAAGATGTTATATGTATTGAAAATCAATTTGATTTAGAAAGATTTATAAAACGTCATACTTATGGAAATGAAGTTATAGTTTGTATGGGGGCTGGAAGTATTAGTGGTTGGATTAGAGAAATCGCTGTTAATTTAAAAAATGAGCATTAATTTTTATTCAGAACTTAAAAAAAATCTACAAGGAGAGCTGAGAGAAAATTTTGATTTATCCAAATCTAATTGGCTTGGAATTGGAGGTAAAGCAAATTTTTTTTTTAAGCCAAAAGACTTAAAAGATTTACAAATATTTTTAAGAAATAACAATAAGCATTTTCCAATTATTGTGATTGGTTCTGGTTCAAATTTATTAATTAGAGATAAAGGATTTGATGGAGTGGTTATTAAATTTGGAAAAGATTTTGATTACAAAAAGATTAATAACAATATTATAAATTGTGGACCTGCAACGCCAAAATCAATTTTAGCAGAATATGCGGCCAATAATAATTTAACCGGTTTTGAATTTCTATATTGTATTCCAGGAACGGTTGCTGGTGGGGTAGTCATGAATTCAGGCTGTTATGGTAGCGATATATCAAAAGTAGTATTGAGCGTTACAGTCATCGATATGAATGGAGAAATTAAGATCATAAATAACAAAGATATTAATTTTTCGTATCGACATAGTTCACTTACTAAAAATCAAATTATTACCAATATTGAAATGAAAGGATCTTTTCTTGAAAATCAAAAAATATTAGAAATTATGAAAAATTTAAAAGATAAAAAAGATACTGAACAACCACAGAAAATTAAAACAGGCGGTAGTACTTTTAAAAATCCAAAAAATTCAGATAAAAAAGCTTGGCAATTAATAAAAGAGTCTGGTTGCGCTGATTTAAGAGTTGGCAGAATTAAGCTATCCAATTTACATTGTAATTTTCTAGAGAATTTAGATAAAGCAAGCTCAGAAGATGCAGAAAATTTAATTGAAAAAATAAAAAAAGAAGTTTTTAAAAAGACCAATGTAAATTTAGAGCTAGAATTAGAAGTTGTAGGAAAAAAATGAATAAAGAAAAAGTTACAGTTTTAATGGGTGGAATTTCTGCCGAAAGAGATGTCAGCTTAGATAGCGGTAAAGCCTGTGCAAAAGCTCTTTCTGAAATTGGTTTTGATGTGACAAGTTTAGATGCAAAAGATGATTTTATTGAAAAGTTAATTAAGAATAAGCCCGATAAAGTTTTTAATGCTTTACATGGAAGATTCGGAGAAGATGGTTCTATCCAGGGATTGTTAGAACATTTAAAAATACCCTACACTCATTCTGGAATTTTATCTTCAGCAATTGCTATGGATAAATTAACATCAAAAAAAATTTTTAAAGAAGCCAACATTAGTTCGCCTGAGTATCTAGTAATTAAAACTGTGAAAGATTTTCAAAGTTCAAAAATTGGATACCCTTGTGTAGTTAAACCAAACAATGAAGGATCAAGTGTAGGCGTTTATATTTTTAATGAACCAAAGAAATCTGATGAGGACACAGTTGTCACTTTATTAAAAAAATATAGTTTTTTAATTCTAGAAAAATATATTCCAGGAAGAGAAATACAGGTTGCTGTGATGGGATCAAAAGCTTTAGGTGGAATAGAGATTGTGCCGACAAGATCCTTTTATGATTATGAAGCTAAATATTCAGCCAATGCTAAAACAAAACATATTATTCCTGTTAAAATAAATGAAGCCGACTATAAAAAGATTTTAGATATGGCTTTACAGGCACATAATATTTTAGGCTGCAGAGGAGTAACGAGGTCTGATTTTAGATATAATGAATCTGACAAAGTTAATAAAATTTATATTCTTGAGGTAAATACACAGCCAGGTATGACAAGTTTATCTTTAGTTCCAGAGATTGCTAATTATTACGGAATTTCTTTTAATGAATTAGTTAAATGGATAATTAATGATGCTTCTATTAATAGATGATCAAAACAAAGAGATATATTTTTCTCGGCTTATTAATTCTTCTCACAACATTTAATCCAGAGCTACCTTTATTAAAGCTTGGTTTTTTTATTATTAAAACAGTTAATGTTTCTGATTCAAAAAATGCTGACCTAGAAAAAATTAAAAAACAATTTAACTTCTTGGTTAACACTAGTATTTTAAGTATTGACCATAAAAAAATGAACGAAGTAGTTTTACAAAATGAATGGATTCATTTTTTAAATATTAATAAAAAATTTCCATCAACAGTTAATGTGATGGTAGTTGAGCACGAGCCCTTTGTTTTTTGGAAAAAAGGTAATAATAATTTAATAATTACCAAAGAATTTACTTTAATAGAAAAATTTAATTTAAATAATTTTTCCAATCAAACTCAAGCAAAAGGCAATTTTGATATTGAAGATCTAAAAAGACTATATAAAGCGTTAAATAATAATAATTTTGATTTAGCCAACATTACTAGCTTTGAATTTACAAATTCTGAAAGATGGGATTTATTTTTAAAAGGTAATAAAAAAATTATGCTCGGCAGATATGATTATAATCAGCAGATTAACAATCTAAATAAAGTACTTATTCAGTCCAAAGATGAAAAATTTACATATATCGACTTAAGACTTAAGAACAAAATTTTTGTAAAATAGACAATGATTCAAAAAAATGAATTAATTGCATCTATAGACATTGGCTCCTCAAAAATTAAGTGTCTTATTGCAAAGTTAAAAAATAACAAAATTGAGATTTTAGGAAAATCAATTGTTGTATCTAAAGGTATTACAAAAGGCTTGGTTACGAATTTTCATGAAGCAAATTTAGTAGTACGCGAGTGTTTAGAAATTTCTGAAAAGCAAGCCGGCATTTCGTTAGAAAATATTATTGTAAATGCAGAATTTGAAAATATTTCTAGTAACTTATTAACAGAATATAAAAGTGTACATGGCGATCAAATCGAACATGAAAAAGATATTCAAGGTTTGATACATATTGCTGTAGATGAAATTGCTAAGAATAATAAAGATAATGCAATTATACACATATTTTCATCTAATTATAAAATTGATAAAAAAATTAATGTTGAAAATCCAGTTGGATTTAAAGCAAATATTTTTTCAGCTGACATTCATGCAGTTTTAGCGGAACACTCTTCTATTGATAATTTAAAAAATATTATCAATTCTTGCGAATTGTCAGTTGAGAATTATGCCTTTGGTGCCTATGCGTTAGGTTTATCTTTTTTAAACCAAAATGATTTAAACGAAGGAGCCATTTGCATTGATTTTGGGAAAGATAAGACAAGTTTCGCTATATTTGAAAATAACGCTCTTTCATATGTAGGTGTTATTCCCTACGGTTCAAATCAGGTTTCAAAAGACTTAGCTAAAGTTTTGGATATAAAAATAGAGATCGCCGAAAGAATTAAAGTTGAGAGCGGAGAATGTATATTAAATGAGAATACAAAAGATAAGATTGAATATTTACCAGTTCATTTATTCCCAGATGATGATTTTAGAAAAATATCAAAAACAATCGTTAATACTATTATTAATTCTAGAGTTGAAGAAATTTTACAGCTAATTTATAGAAAAATTAAAACCTACAATTCAATAGATATAAAAACTAGGAAAATTTATCTTTCCGGCAGAGGATCAAACTTAGCTGGTCTAACAAGTTTAATAAAAAAATACTTTTCACAAAGAACGGAGCTTGTTTTGCAAATAAAACAAGAAGATGAAAATTTAGTTAATAATTTATCTCAGGATTTTTTAGTTTGTTATGGAATGGTTAAGAACTATTTTTATGGATTTCCCTCGGAAGCTTTGCCAATTAAATTTAAAAATACAGGCTTTTTTTCAAGACTTTTATCTATTTTTCAAAAGTAGAAATCGTAACAAAAGGTGATTAGCTATTGCTATAGATATTACTAAATATCTATTTCAGCAAAAACATGTATCAAAAAAACATTAAAATCAAAAATTAATTTTAAAGGAGTTGGTCTTCATAGCGGAATAGTGGCTAATCTTGTAGTTAAGCCCTCAGCTCCTAATTCAGGAATAACCTTTGTTAGAGTCGATTACAAAGGAAAAGAAAAAATTATCCAGGCTCATATTAGTAACGCCCTGCCAGCAAAATTGTGTACAACTATTTCTAATAAGCAAGTTTCAATTTCAACTATTGAACATTTAATGTCTGCTTTATCAGGAATGAGCATTGATAACGCTATAGTAGAAGTGGATAGCCAAGAATTGCCAATACTAGATGGAAGTTCAAAAGAGTTTGCGGTTGCCATACAAGATGTCGGAACTACAGTACAAAGTTCAGAAAAAAAATATATTAAAATTTTAAAAAAAATTATTATTAAAGAAAAAGATAAAACCATTTCAATTGAACCAACAAATAAAAATAAATTAGAAATAGATTATGAAATTGATTTTCATGATCGTGTTATTAAAAGACAAAGTAAAAAAATAGATCTAGAGAAAAATGGGTTTATGGAAGTTCATGACTCTAGAACGTTTTGTTTGCAAAAAGATCTAGAAAATATATTTAAGATGGGACTTGCAAAAGGAGGTTCTTTAGAAAATGCAATTGTTGTTTCTGATGATAAAGTTCTAAACCAAGATGGTTTGAGACATAAAGATGAATTTGTAAGACATAAAATTTTAGACTGTATAGGTGATTTATATTTAGCTGGATATTCACTTATTGGAAAAGTGAATTGTTATCAAGGCGGTCATGATATGACTCGTAAATTATTAGAAGCTTTAATAAAAAATAAAAATGCGTGGAATTTAACAACGCAAAAAACAAAAAATTTCTCTTCTGTTAGTTCTTATTCACCAAATCAACTTGTAGTGAATTTATAGTTTTAGTGGTAAAACTTAATTAAAAGAAATAATAAAAACTTTTAATTTTAATGCTCAGACCAAAAACAATATTCCATATTTTATTAATTTTTTTGTTTGTTCTAAGCTGTTCATCTTCAAACGACAAACCTTTAGTCGCCCCTCCAAAAGAAAAAGTTAGTCTTCCTAAGTTATGGGGTTTTGCGATGGATGATTTTAACGAGGGTAAAGCAGAAGGCGCAATTGAAAAGTTTAAGATGGTGGAAAAAGATTATTCGTACACAGAATGGGCCCCAAAATCTTTATTAATGATGGCATATGTTTACTACGAAGCAAACCGTTGTGTAGATACACTTTCTGTACTTGAACGTTATGTAAAATTTTATCCGAATAATCCTGAAAGAGTTTATGTAGAGTATTTAAAAGGCGTTTGTTATTTTGAAGAAGTGAGTGAATTTTCTAAAGATCAAGAAAAAACTGTTAAAGCAATTACTCAATTTAAATCTTTAATAAATAGTTATCCAAATACTGAGTATGCAGACGATGCTAAATATAAATTAGATCTATTGAACGATTTAATGGCCGGAAAAGAAATGTATGTCGCAAGATATTATATGAATAAACAAAAATGGGCAGCGGCAATCAATAGATTAAAAATAATTGTAGATAAATATCAAACCACTATTTATATCGAAGAGGCTTTATATAGACTAGTTGAAATTTATCATAAATTAGGACTTGAAGAAGACGCTAGTAAAGCAGCAGCAATTTTAGGTTATAATTTTAATTCTAGCGAGTGGTATAAAAAAAGTTATTTATTAGTTTCAACAAATCAAACCACTTTACCAAAAAAAGATAAATCTCTTTTAGGTGGTTTTAAAAAAATACTTAATTAACTTTTAATGAAGTCTTTATCTTTAAAAGAGTACAAAGAAAAAATTACTTTAATTCAAAAATTAAATAAGGCCTATTATCATAACGACAAACCATTAGTCTCAGATGCTGAGTACGACAAAATTAAAAAAGATATTTTAGATTTCGAGAAAAAAAATCCTAAGATTGTAGATATAAATTCTCCATCAGAAAAAGTTGGTTTCGCTCCTTCAGAAAAATTTTCTAAAGTAAAACATCTTGTACCAATGTTATCTTTAGATAATGCTTTTACAAAAGATGACGTGGAAGATTTTTTAAAAAAAATTAGAAATTATCTTAATTTTCCAAAAGACACCCCTATAGAATTAACAGCAGAACCTAAGATCGATGGTATATCTGCGTCTTTAATTTACAAAAACAATAAGATTATTCGAGGACTTTCGCGAGGAGATGGTGAGTATGGAGAAGATATAACAGAAAATTTATTAACAATTAAAGATATTCCACAAATTCTTCATGGTGAGAACATAGATAGAGAATTTGAGATTAGAGGTGAAGTTTATATTGGAAAAAAAGATTTTGAAAAAATTAAAAATGACTTTGCAAATCCTAGAAATGCGGCAGGAGGTTCACTAAGACAAAAAGATTCAAAAAAAACCGCCTTAATACCATTAAAATTTTTTGCTCATAGCATCGGTGATATTGACGAAAAAAAATTTAAAACACATATAAATTTTTTAAATTTTTGTAAAAAAATTGGTTTCAAAATAAATCCGCTTACAAAAACTTTCAGTTCAGTAGATGAACTAATTAAAAGTTATCTTTATGTTGAAGAAATAAGAGCATCATTAGATTACGATATTGACGGCATTGTTTATAAAGTTAACGACTTAACCTTACAAAAAAGACTTGGAAGTTTATCATCATCACCAAGATGGGCTATTGCTCATAAATTCTCATCTGAAAAAGCCACAACCGTTATTCGTAAAATTGAAATACAAGTTGGAAGAACAGGAGCTCTAACTCCAGTTGCAAAATTAGATCCGGTAAATGTGGGCGGGGTTCTAGTATCTAATGCAACATTACATAATGAAGATGAAATCATTAGAAAAGATATCAGATTAAACGACACAGTTATTATTCAAAGAGCAGGCGATGTTATTCCTCAGGTGGTTGAAGTTATTAAATCTAAAAGAGATAAAAATAGTAAAAAATTTACATTTCCAGACAAATGTCTTTGCGGTCGACCTGCAGTTAAAGATTATAATGAAACTTCAAAAAAATTAGATGTAGTTAAAAGATGTACAGACACAGGATTTAATTGTGAATTTATGGCAAGAGAAAAAATTAAACATTTTGTGTCAAAAGAAGCTCTTAATATAGATGGTTTTGGAAAAAAAATTGTTGAAGATTTCTGGTCTTTAAACTTTATTCGTTTGCCTCAGGATATTTTTACTCTTGATTATAAAAAAATAGAAAAATTAGAAGGCTGGGGTGAATTGTCAGTTAGTAATTTAAAGACAGCAATTGAGAAAAGCAAAGATATTAGCCTTGCAAAATTTATATATAGTCTTGGGATACGTCATATCGGTCAAGAAAATGCTAAAAATTTATCACGTTATTTTGTTTCAATGAAAAATTTTCTAAAACTTTGTAATCCAGATCTTTTAATGAATGAAATTAATAATTTAGATGAAATCGATGGAATTGGAGAGACTCAAATTGAATCGTTAACATATTTTTTTAAAGATAAAAAAAATAATAAAGTCGTTTATGAATTAAGTAAGATTTTGAATATCCAAGATTTTATAGAAAAGAAAATTGATAGTTTTTTTTCAGGAAAGAATATTATGTTTACAGGAGGCTTTTCTACTATGAGCAGATCCGAAGCTAAATCTTTAGCAGAAACTTTAGGAGCAAAAATATTAAGTTCTGTTACTAAAAAATTAGATTATTTAGTTATTGGCTTATCTAAACCTACAAAAAATAAAGTTGATAAAGCTAAAGAGTTCGGTGTTAAAATTATAGAAGAAAAAGAGTGGTTAAAATTATCAAGAAATAGCTGAACAAGCTTTGGTTAGCATTTTAAGTTCCACACTATTCATGAAAGGTTTTAATATATAAAAAATCTTTTGATGATAGGTATTAATCCAATTTATTTCATTTTTATTTAAAAACTTCTTGTTAATACAATCTTTATCAAATGGAACTATTGTGAGATTTATAAATTTTGAATGATTGTTATTAACCCTTTCACAATAAATTAAATTTTCAATTCTTATGCCGAAGTCATTTTCTTTGTAAAATCCAGGTTCATTTGACAGGATCATTCCTGGCAATATTTTGTGATTATTAAAAGGAGATAATCCTTGGGGTCCTTCATGTACATTTAAAAAATAACCAACCCCATGACCTGTGCCATGCGAATAGTTGTAACCGAGTTTCAATAAATGAGCTCTTGCAACTTTATCTATATGTTTTCCAAGTGTAGTTTTTTTTAATTTATATGAGGCAACTGCAATATGCGCCTTAAGTACAGTTGAATAAATTTTTTTTTGAAAATTTGATACTTTACCAATAGCTATTGTACGAGTTACGTCCGTAGTTCCATAAAAATACTGACTACCGGAATCTAAAAGATATAAATTATTTCCTTTGATCTGTTTGTTAGTTTTGTGATTTGATCTGTAATGAACAATGGCACCATTTGATCCAAATCCTGAAATAGTATTAAAACTTGGATACAAATAATCTTTGTGCTGTTTTTTATATTTTTCTAACCTATTTTGGGCAGATATTTCAGTTATCTTTGTTTTTTTATAATTATTTTTTGACCAAAAAATAAATTTAGTTAAAGCAATCGCATCAAATAAATGAGCAATCCTAGTATTATTGATCTCTGTTTTGTTTTTAATAGATTTTAATAAGTAGATGGGGTCTTCAATATTAATAAGTTTGTTTGAAGAATGTATATTTTTTTCATAATAAAAACTGCACGTTTTTTTATCTATTAAAATATTAGATTTTTTAATTTTTCTCAAATAGTTAACAAAAGATTCTTCTTTAATAAAAATTACTTTTTTTCCAAAAAATTTCTTAATCTGAGGTGTGAGTTTTTTAATGTTCGTAAAAAATATAATTTTTCTATTTTTATTAAATAAAATTTTTCCATTGGTAAGTGGACTAGACGTCGCGTCAGACCCTCTTATATTTAATAACCATGAAATATTTTCAACAGATGTTGAAAGTAAATAATCAATATTTTTTAATTTAAGAAATTTACTTATTTTATCAATTTTATTTAAATAATTTTCACCATGGTATTTTTCTTCAAAAAGATAAAATCTATTATGATTAACCTTGGATTTATTTTTCCAAATTTTATCAATTAAATTAAAATTTATAGGTTTTAAGTTAATTGAATTTTTAGAGATAATATTTTTTAAGGAACTTAAAGTAAAAAGTTTTGGATCAAATCCTAAAGTAATTCTTTTATTAATATTTTTAAGAATATGATGAGGTTTAATTTTAGGAACTTCGCAAATTTTAAAATCTTTATTTACTTCATTTTTTGCTTGTAATGTATAACGACCATCAACAAATAAATAAGATTTATTTTTAAAAATTAATGCAAGTCCTGTTGAACCAGTAAACCCAGATATAAATTTTAATCTATCTTTATTTTCAGGAACATGTTCCCCAAAATATTCATCATTTTTTGGAATTAAATAAGCATCACAGGTTTCTTGATTTAAAATATTTCTTAGTTGATTAATTTTTTTCATTACTTTTTTTTATAAATTTATCAATTATCTTTTTTTCACCATATTTTTTAAAATTAATAATAACTTTATTATCTTCAATATGAATCACTTTCCCATTGCCAAAATCTTCATGATTTACACTTTCGCCAACTTTAAAAATTGTATTATTATTGCTGTAGCTAATTTTATTAAAATTAGTCTTATTCTGTTTTGCTTGTTTTAATCTTTCCCAGCCAGGACTTCTTGACGGTTTGTCGTAGTCAATTTCCTGATTAAAATCAAAATCATTTTTTTGGTATTCTGAAAAATGATTTTTCATATTGATATTATCTTTAGGAAGTTCATCAACAAAACGTGAAGGAAGTGTTGGCATCCAGTCTATGTCCCGATCTCTCTTGCCACCGTAAATTCTTCTATTATTTACAAAAGAGATAAATAATTTCTTTTTTGCTCTAGTAATTGCAACATAAGCAAGTCTCCTTTCCTCCTCAATTGCCTGATGACCTTTTTCATCAATTGATTTTTGATGAGGAAACAATCCCTCTTCCCAACCAGGTAAAAAAACTACATCAAATTCAAGTCCTTTAGCGGCATGCATAGTCATTAAATTTATTTTTTCACCATCCCAATCTTGATCTATGGAGGTTTGTAATGAGATATTTTCAAGAAAATCTTGAAGGCTACTATAATTTTTCATTGATAATATTAATTCTTTTAAGTTTTCTAATTTGCTGTCAGCTTCCGGTGTCTTTTCAGTCATCAGCATTTGAGAGTAGCCAGATTCATCAAGGACTCTTTCCGTTAGTTCATAATGACTTATTTCTTTTGATAATTTTCTCCATAACTGAATATCAGTGATAATTTTTTTTAAGTTTAAAATAGTTTTACCAGTGGAGTTTTCTTGTTCACAATATTTATGTGATGCTTGTTCTAAATTAATGCTTTTCTCTTTAGCGATTTTATGAATTTCTTTTAGAGTAGCATCTCCAATAGAGCGTTTTGGAGTATTGATAATCCTTTCAAAGGCAAGATCGTCATTTTCCTGATAAATAATTCTAATATAACAAATAGCATCTTTAATTTCTGCACGGTCGTAAAATTTTAATCCTCCAATAACTCTATAGGGTAGGTTAATTTTTATAAATCGATCCTCAAACTCTCTTGTTTGAAAAGCAGCTCTAACTAATATGGATATTTGATTGAGTGAATATTCTTTTGATAAATTCTTTTCAATTTCATCCGCCACTGCTACTGCTTCATCGTATCCGTTATTGTAGCAATTAACTTCTATCAAATCCCCTTTAGAATTTTCAGACCACAGTTTCTTGCCAAGTCTATCCTCATTATTAGAAATTAAAGAGGAGGCGGTATCTAAAATATTTTGAGTTGATCTATAGTTTTGTTCTAGCTTAATAACTTTTGTATTAGCGTTTAGTTTATCAAAATTCAAAATATTTTTTACCTCAGCACCGCGCCAACTATAGATAGATTGATCGTCATCTCCTACACAGCATAAATTATTATTTTTTTTCGATAATAAGTTTAGCCAAATATTTTGAATAAAGTTTGTGTCTTGATATTCGTCTACTAGAATATATTTAAAATTATTATGATATAATTCTAAAATTTCAGGCATAGTTTTAAATATTGTTACGCAATGTAAAATTAGATCTCCAAAATCCACACAGTTCATAATCCTCAATCTTTGCTGATAAATTCTATATATTTTTAATGCAGTATCTTTAATGTAGTTTTCATTATTAATTTTAACTTCACTTGGAGTAAGACCTTTATTTTTCCAATCATCTATAAAAGCAGCAACTAATTTGGGTGGTATTTTTTTTATATCAATGTTTTCCGATTCAATTATATTTTTTATTAGTCTTAACTGATCAAGTGTATCTAAAATTGTAAAATTAGATTTTAAACCTACGGCTTCAGCATGGCGTCTTAAAATTTTATTACTAATTGAATGAAAAGTTCCAAGCCAAGGCAGAGAGGAAGATTGAGCACTAAGAATTTTTAATATTCTTTCTCTCATTTCATTTGCAGCTTTATTAGTAAAAGTTACACAAAGAATTTGACTGGCCCAACATTTTTGAGTTTCAATGAGATGAGCAACACGAGTTGTTAAAACTTTAGTTTTGCCAGATCCTGCTCCAGCCAAAATTAACAATGGTCCGTCGGTATGAATGACAGCTTCTTTTTGTTGATTATTGAGGTTTAATAAGTAATTTTGGCTAGTGGAATTCATAAAATCAAATAGATCAAGTAGTTAACATAATATATCAAAAATTAAATGATTCTTAGGAAATTAAAGTCTTTAAAGTTATTAATCACTTTAAACTCTTTTTATAATCATAAAGTTTATAGCCGAGCGATGGTTGCCTTTGCTGGTATATTTTTTATTATTTTTTTATCACCATTTTTTATAGATCTTGAACGATATAAACCTGAGATAGAAAATCAGATTCAGGAGAAATTTTTTATCAAGGTTAGGATTAATGAAAAGATTACTTATAAACCACTTATAAGGCCTCACATTGAATTATTTTCAGTAGATATTTTTGAAACTAACAAAAAAGAAGATGTTTATATTGGCAATATTTATAAAGTTAATCTTCGAATTAATATTTTTGATATAATTCTTAGAAAATTTAATATTACAGATGTTGAAGTTAATGATGGTATTATTGAAATAGAAAATAACTATTTTGATAATTTTTTTAAAAATGTAGATTCTATTAAAAGCCTTAAGGCGATTAAGGTTAACAATTTAGATTTAAAATATTCTTCAAATAAAAATTCTATTGAGATTAGTGATATTAATAGTGATATTATTTTTGACAATGGGAGTGTCAAAAGATTTGATTTGAAGGGAAATTTTTTTAACTTACCTTTTACAAGCAAGTTCCAAGGCGCAAAAAATAAAGATAAAAGTATTGGTAATTTATCTATACAGTCTAATGATCTAAAATTTTATTTTGATGCAGATTTGACTGATATTAATTTTTTAAAAAGTGAATTTTTAGGAAATGCAAAAATTCGATTTGTAAATTCTTTAAGCACAATTGGATTAAATAATTTAACTTTGCAGTTTAATTTTGATTTAAAAGATGAATATGTAGATTTAAAAAATATTTTAGTTAATTCTTTTGTATATAAAGGAGAAGGTTCTGCAAAAATTGATTTTAAACCAAGACTTTCATTAGTTAGTGAGTTTAATTTTATAGATGCAAATTTTAAAAAATTATCTAATGACAATCTTAAAAATTATTTAGTAAATAATAAATTATTTAATATTCATGAAGATTTCTATGGTGTCTTTAAATTAAATTTTAAAAATATGATTACTAATCATGATCTCTTTTCCGAAGCTAACGCTATCATCGTTGTTGAGGGCGGCGATGTAAATATTAAAGAATTAAATTTAATTTCCAAATTTAATGATTTATTAAAAATAAATGGACGCTTTATTACTCAGAATAGAGAAACAATATTTTTTTTTAATTCACAAATTAATCTCGTTAATATTAAAAATTTTTATAAAAAAACTAATGGAGCAAGGGAAAAGATAGCCCTTTTACCCAATGATGGTTTTTCTGGAATAATGAAAGGTGATTTAAATATGAGAAAGGGAAGGGTGGTGGTGAATGAAATTATTGGAAATAGTAATAAAAAATTTAATAAAAATAATCTTAATATTGTTCAGGAAGAATTTAATCTGCGTTTAAATAAAGATATTATGAATGTTTTAGACCCAAGAATTTATAGTTTCTTATTCTAATTTGGATGAGTCATTTTTTTTGGATTAATTAATCGATCGTATTCTTTTTCATTAACTAATCCGCTTTTCAGTGCTTCTTCTTTTAAAGACGTTCCATTCTTGTGCGCTTTTTTCGCAATCATAGAAGCATTATCGTAGCCGATTTTTGGAGCAAGAGCAGTTACTAGCATCAATGAACTATTTAATAGCTGAGAAATTCTTTTTGTATCTGCTTTAAGACCTTTTAGACAATATTTTACAAAACATTCAATAGAGTCAGATAATAATTCAATTGATTGAATCATGCTGTGACCAATCACTGGTTTAAAAACATTTAATTCAAAATGCCCGTTTGATGCAGCAATAGTAATTGTTGTATGATTACCAATGACTCTCGTACAAACCATAGTTACAGCTTCACACTGTGTCGGATTTACTTTGCCAGGCATAATTGATGAACCTGGCTCATTTTCTGGAAGAATAAGCTCAGCATAACCAGCTCTCGGACCTGACCCAAGAAATCTTATATCGTTTGAAATTTTCATCATAGCAACAGCAAGAGTATTAAATGCACCAGACAAATTAACTATTGGTTCATGACTTGCAAGTGCTTCAAATTTATTTGGAGCAGTTCTAAATGGCAGTTTAGTAATCTTTTTAATCTCTAATGCAATTTTTTTATCAAAGCCCTTTTTAGTATTAATACCAGTACCAACAGCTGTTCCTCCTTGAGCTAAAAAATACATTTCCTTTAAAGCTATCTCTATACGTTTAATGCAATTTTTGATTTGCATGTGATAGCCAGAAAACTGCTGCCCTAAAGTTAGTGGAGTTGCGTCTTGAAGATGTGTTCTTCCAATTTTTACTATATTTTTAAATTTATTTACTTTTACAGATAATTCTTTTTCCAATAATTTTAAAGAAGGAAGAAGTCTTTCTTTTACATCAATAGCAACAGCTATGTGAATAGCACTTGGATAAGTATCATTTGTAGATTGTGATTTATTTACATGATCATTTGGATGAACGGGTTTTTTTGATCCTATTTTTCCACCTAAAATTTCAATTGCTCGATTAGAAATAACCTCATTAACATTCATATTAGTTTGAGTTCCAGAACCTGTTTGCCAAACTTTAAGTGGAAAATGATTGTCAAATTTTCCTTTAATTACCTCATCAGAGGCCTTTATAATTGCTTGAGAAATTTTTTTATCTAATGATTTGAATTTAAAATTAACGATAGCAGCGGCTTTTTTAACAATGGCTATAGCTCTTATAATCTCTAGTGGGACTAATATTTTTCCAATTTTAAAGTATTTTAATGAACGTTCTGTTTGAGCTCCCCAATATTTATCTCCTGGAACTTTGATTTTACCAAAACTGTCAGATTCAATTCTTGATGCCATATCAGTATTATCTTATATCACTATTGATAATTTTTAATAGTTGCTAATCAAGTAAAATTTATGAATGTTGTAATTATAGGAGCTACTTTCGGTATAGGTTATGAACTTGGCAAAAAATACTTAGATCAGTGTGATAATTTAATTTTATTAGGAAGAACTCAAGAAAAATTACAAAATTTAAAATTAGAATTCAATTCAAAAAGAACAAAAATATCAACATTTTCTTTAGACGTTACAGATAAAGTAAATTCTCAGAAAATTATTAATGAAATTATAAAAGAATTTAAAACTATTGATCTAGCTGTTTATTGCTCTGGTTATTATGAACCGCATGATACTTTTGATATTAGGTTAGATTTATTTGAAAAAACTTTTGCAGTAAATTTTTTCGGTATGATTAATTGTTTTTCAATTTTATTGCCTCATTTTAAGTTACAAAAATTTGGTCATCTTGCAGCCATTAGTTCACTCGCAGGACTTGGAGGATTACCAAACTCGTCATCTTATGGACCCTCAAAAGCCGCTATGATTAATTATTTTGAGTCTATTAAAATTGATTGTGATCAAAATAATATCTCTTTAAGTATTATTAATCCTGGTTTTGTTAAATCAAGACTAACAGAAAAAAATACATTTGATATGCCATTTATTATGGAAACAGATAAAGCTGCTGAAATTATTTTTGAAGGACTATTGAGTAAAAAATATGACATTACTTTTCCAATACAGATGAAAATTATTTTTAAAATTCTACAAATTTTACCAAGACCAATTTATTTTTTTTTAGTGAGAATTTTAACTAAGAATATTTAAATGTTTTTTGAAAAACATGTTTTTTGTTGCATTAATAAAAGGCCCGATTCTAATCCAAAAGGTTGCTGCAGTTCAAAGAATTCAGAAAAATTACAAACTGAATTAAAGATCAAGATAAAAGACTTAAAACTAAATAAAAAAATTAGAATTAATAAATCCGGCTGTTTAGATAGATGTGAATCTGGACCAGTAATGGTCATTTACCCAGAGGGTGTTTGGTACTCCTTTAAAAACTCAGAAGATATTGATGAGATTTTAAATTCTCATTTATTAAATAATAAGATTGTTGAAAGATTAAAAATATAATTTTTATTTTAACGCGGCTAAGATATCTTTTTTTAAATCAGAAACTGTTTCTAAACCAATAGAAAGTCTTATTAAATTTTCAGTAATGCCAAGGGATAATCTTTCATTTTCAGATAAAATACGATGAGTTGTTGTTGTTGGGTGAGTTACAATAGATTTTGTATCACCTAAATTGTTAGAAATATCAAATATTTTTAATTTATTAATAAATTTGAAAGCATCATTCTTTTTTCCTTTAATTTTAAAACTTAAAATTGTTCCACCAAGAGTTTGCTGCTTTTTAGCAAGCGAGTATTGAGAAAAATTTCTTAAAAATGGATAAAATACTTTTTCAATTTTAGAATGCTTATCTAAAAGTTGAGCAATTTCTAAAGCAATATTAGACTGTGCTTCTACTCTAATTTTAATAGTTTCTAAACCTTTTAGTAAAACCCAAGCATTGAACGGACTAATAGCAGGACCCGTGTGCCTTAAGAAAGGTTTTAAAACATTTTCTTTAAATTTTGTTGAAGATAATATTGCTCCACCCAAAACTCTCCCTTGTCCGTCAATATGTTTTGTTCCAGAGTAAACAATAATATCTGCTCCTAATAAAACCGGTTTTTGCAAAACAGGGCTTGCAAAAATATTATCAACAACTGTTCTAATTTTATGTTTTTTTGCGATATTACAAACTGCTTTAATATCAATTAATTCTAAGAGTGGATTTGAAGGAGTTTCAAAGAAAAAAATCTTTGTATTTTTTTTAATAGCTTCTCTCCATTCATTTATATTTTTTCCATCTATAAATGTTACTTCAATCCCATATCTAGGCAGAATATTTTTAACAATTTCTTTGCAAGATCCAAATAAAGCAGAAGAGGAAACTAAATGATCTCCAGCTTTTAATTGACACATTAATGAAAAAAAAACAGCAGCCATTCCGCTTGCTGTTGCAAAACAGTCTTCAGAACCATCCAGTAGGGCTAATCTTTTCTCAAATATTTCAACTGTAGGATTTGAGTAACGGGTATACTGAAAGCCTTTCTTGCTACCTTTAAAGATGGCTTCTGCTTGCTCAGCACTATCATAAACAAACCCTGATGTTAGAAATAACGCTTCTGAAGTTTCGTTAAACTGACTTCTATTTAATCCTCCTCGAATTAAATTAGTGTTAGTTCCAAGTTTTGTTTTTTTCATTTCTCAGTTCTTAATTCCTTTGCCGCTTGCACCATAGTTTCAAGTGCAGCTATTGTTTCGGGCCAGCCTCTAGTTTTAAGTCCACAATCTGGATTCACCCAAATTCTTTTCTTATCAATTAACTTAGAAGCTTTTTGAATAAGTTCTTTCATTTCATTTTTATTAGGAACTCTAGGAGAATGAATGTCATAGACACCAGGTCCCACTTCGTTTGGATATTTGAATTTTTCAAATGTTTTTAATAATTCCATTCTAGATCTTGATGTTTCTATGGAGATAACGTCAGCATCTAAAGCAGCAATTGCATCAATAATATCCTCAAATTCAGCGTAACACATATGCGTGTGAATTTGAGTTTCATCTTTTGCTACAGCAGCAGAAATTTGGAAAGCTTTAACAGCCCAATCTAAATATTGTTTCCAATCACTTTTCTTTAGAGGCAAACCTTCTCTCAAAGCAGGTTCGTCAATCTGAATCATTTTAATGCTATTATTTTCAAGATCTTCAACTTCATCTCTTATTGCAAAAGCAATTTGTAATGCAGTATCTTTTCTTGGTTGGTCATCTCTAACAAAAGACCATTGTAAAATCGTTATTGGGCCCGTTAACATTCCTTTAACGATTTTCTTTGTTTGTTGTTGTGCAAATTTTGACCATTGTACAGTCATAGATTGTGGACGAGAAACATCGCCAAATATAATTGGAGGTTTTACACATCGCGATCCATAACTTTGTACCCAGCCACTAGATGTAAATGTAAATCCTTTAAGCTGTTCACCAAAGTATTCAACCATGTCATTTCTTTCAAACTCACCATGAACAATAACGTCGATATCTATTTGCTCTTGTTTCTTAATAGTATCGATTGTTTTTACTTTTAGAAAATCCTCATACTCTTTTAAGCTTAATTCATTTTTCTTAAATTTAGCTCTGGCATTTCTTATATCAGATGTTTGAGGAAAAGATCCAATAGTTGTCGTTGGATATAAAGGTAATTTAAATACCTTCGTTTGTATTTCAGATCTTTTAACAAAGTTAGATTTTCTATTTAAAATCTGCGTTGTAATATTTTTGGCTCTTTGTTTAACTTTATCATCATGAATTAACTCAGATGTTGCTCTGCTTGTGATATCTTTTTTATTTTCATCTAAGTAATTTTTGATTTCATTGTTACCTTTATTTAATGAAATTTTAATATGATTAAGTTCAATAAGTTTTTGTTTAGAAAATGATAACCATCTTCTAATTTTTTCAGGAACTTTAGTTTCTAAACTCAAATCATAAGGAGTATGCAGTAGTGGACAAGAAGATGAGACCCACAAGTTTTTTATATTTTTTGAATACTCTGTTACTTGTTCAATTTTTTTATTAACATCAGATTTCCAAATATTTCTTCCATCAACAATTCCAATAGAAATTGTTTTATTAGTATCCTTTAAAGAGTTCATATTTGAAATATTTCCACGTATTAAATCAAAATGAACACCATCTACATCGCTTTCTAAAATTTCTTTTTCAACTTCAGCATCCAACTTTTCAAAGTAAGTTGTTAAGATAATTTTAGATGAACCTGCAAATTTCTTTAATTGATTTAAAGTTTTTTTGATTAGTTTAGTAAAATCAGCATTCTGATTTTTTACTAAAATAGGCTCATCAATTTGGATCCATTCAGCCCCTTTCTTATTTAAACCAGATAAAATTTCAGCATAAACTGGAAGTAAATTATCTAATAAATCAAAGCTTTTAAAAGATTCATCCGTAGTCTTTCCAAGACTTAAAAAAGTCAGAGGCCCCAGAATAATTGGCTTGGTATTAAAGCCTAATTTTTTTGCCTCATCAAATTCATCAAACGGTTTATTTGAACTTAATTTGAATTTTTGATTTTTTGAAAATTCTGGCACTAAGTAATGATAGTTAGTGTCAAACCATTTTGTCATTTCAAGCGCTGGAACATCTAAATCTTTTGTTTGAGAGCCGCGTGCCATTGCAAAATAAGTTTTAAAAGAAACTTTATCGTCTTTATGTTTGTATCTTTCAGGAATTGAGCCAACTAAACAAATAGTATCTAGAACTTGATCATAAAAAGAAAAATCATTTGAGCAAATAAAATCTACACCATTATCTTTTTGTGTTTGCCAATTATTTTTTTTTAATTCATTGGCACATTTTAATAAATCAGCCTCAGAAATTTCAGATTTCCAATATTTTTCTAAAGCATTCTTCAATTCTCTTTTTGGACCTATTCTTGGGTAACCAATACAATTTACTTTTATCATTATGCGTATAACTCCTTCTGTTGTTTATTTTGGGTTGCTATTTTATCGCCGATAAGCCTTTTACATACTGCGTAGCTAAGTTCATATTTATTAAGGGTATAAAAATGAAATTCATCAACTCCCTCAGCGTGTAATTTTTTGACTAAATCACATGCAATACTTGCGCCCACAATCTTTTGAATTTCACTATCAGTTTCAAGGCCTGCAAATTCTTTTTCAATCCAATTAGGAATTGTTGTTCCACATTTTGAGCTAAAATTTTTAACTTTTTCAAAATTATCTATGGGCAAAATACCCGGTATGATTGGAATTTTAATCCCAAGAGATACTGCTCTATCTCTAAATTTTAAAAATTTTTCATAATTAAAAAAAAACTGCGTAATTATTTTATCTGCCCCTTGATCAACTTTATTTTTTAAATTCTCAAGATCTTTAATTTCATTTTCAGACTCTGGATGTTTTTCAGGATATCCGGCTATTGCAATTTCAAAGTTACCTAATTTTTTTAGACCTTTAACCATATCAGCGGCATTAATATATCCCTCTTTATGTGGCACATATTTTGAGTTTTTAGTTCTGACGTCACCACGTAGTGCAACAATTTTATTTATTCCATTTTTTAACCAACTAAGGGCAACTGAGTTAACTTCATCCTTACTCATATCAACACAAGTAAGGTGTCCAGCTGCTGGAATAGTGGATTTATTTTTTATTTTTTTAACTAAAAAATCGCTTTTATCGCGTTCTCCACCTCCTGCACCGAAGGTTACTGAAAAAAATTTAGGAGAAAATTGTTCTAATTTTTTTAAACTTAGCCATAAATTGTTTTGACCTGTTTCGTCCTTAGCAGGAAAAAATTCGAAACTAATACTTAAATCTTTGTTCATAATTTACTTTACAACAAAGGTTTTTGGAAATTTTTTCTAAAAACCACCAGATAAAGCGGCGGTTACAGATGCCTCGCTTTAGCTGGATTTATATAGCGCCCGCAATTTGAAATAACTCAGCGCTGTGAATTAAATAACTTTATTAAGATAATTAGTCAATATAGATCTAGATTTATCAATGATACCAAACAATTATTTACTATTTGTTCAATTAATAACCATACTTTTTATTACTCCTGGGCCACAAAGAATTCTAATTATTACTAATTCTATGAACTATGGTTTTCCAAAAAGTTTATGGACAGGTTTAGGAGATGTTTCTGCCAATGCAATTCAAATGATCTGCGCAACATTTGTTGTTTATTCGCTAATGAAACCAAATCCGCAAATTTTAGATATTTTTAAATGGATTGGAGGATTATATTTAATTTATTTAGCAATAAAGTTTTTAGTAAGAAAAACTAGCCTTACTATAGATAAAACATTCGGCACTCGATCAGCGTTCGATTTATTTAAAGATGGATTTATTTCTGCTTTGTTTAGTCCGGGCGCTATAGTTTTTTTTTTAGTTATGTTTCCTACTTTTTTAGATCCTAATAATAATTTTATAATCCATTTTACTATTTTAATGACAACACATGTATTTTTGGATTTTTTCTTTTTGACAATTTATGCAGGCATTTCAAGTAGAATTGCAATTTTTCTTAAAAATTATCCAAATTTAATAAGCAGAATGTCCGGATGCGTTTTATTATTTTTAGCCTATAGAATTTTGAGCACTAAAATTAATATATGAACAAAACATTTAATCAGCATTTTAGACAAGGATGTATTGTTGGAATGGGTATTCCAGGAATTAGTTTAGCAGCAAGTTTTTTTGCATTAGGTGCTCTTTTTAAAAATACAGGACTAAATGCTACGCAAAGTTTTCTTTCAACTTTAATTAGTTTTGCTTTGCCAGGGCAGGTAGTAATGGCTGAGACGCTTATCGTTCAAGGAACTTTTTTAAATATTTTCCTCTCTGTATATTTAACTAATGCAAGATTATATCCGATGACTATAAATTTAATTCCAGTTATTAAAGAACAAAATAGACCAAAATGGCATTACTATATAGTTGCGCATTTTATAGCAGTCACAAGCTGGGTTTATATGCTCAACAATTATAAAACAGTTGAAAAAGAAAACCGTTTTAGTTTTTTTTTAGGTCTTAGTGCAACACTCTGGATTATGTCGACTATTACAACGGTTATTGGTTTTTATACCGCTGGAATTATTAGTAAAAATATTTTTATAGCAATTATTTATTTAAATCCTATTTATTTTATGTGTATGATTGTTGCAGGATTAAATAAAAATTACATTATCTTAACTGTTGTTTTATCAGTAATTTTATCTCCTCTTTTATTTTTAGTAACACCAAGCTGGTCTGTGTTAATTGCTGGGTTAATTGCAGGAATAACCTCTTATTTAATTTTTATAAGGTAAAAAATGTCAGCAAATTATATTTATACAGCAATCTTAATCTCAGCTGCCGCAACTTATTTATCGAGGTTTTTAGGAGTATTATCTTCAAAATATGTAAATGAAGAAGGAAAATTATTTAAGTTTGTTTCTTGTATTTCTTATGGAATTTTAAGCGCATTGATTGCGAGAATTTTTATTCATCCAGTTGGTGTCTTAGAACAATCATCAACATTTATCAGAATTTTTGTGGCAGGCCTTACTATTGTTGTTCTTTTTCTCTCAAAAAAGAATGTTTTATTATCATCCTTTTTTGGAATTATTTTGTTTGGAATTTTAAATTTTTACATTCATTAAAATGAAAAAATTATTAATTTTATTTTTTATTTTATTTTTTACATCCGTTTCTTATTCTGAAGATAAAAAATATGCATATTTTGCAGGAGGGTGTTTTTGGTGCATGGAAGCTGCTTTTGAAAAAATTGATGGAGTGAGTGAGGTTGTTTCTGGATATAGTGGAGGAACAAAAGTAAATCCAACATATGAAGAAGTTTTAAGGGGTCGAACGGGACATATTGAAACTGTAAAAATAACCTATGATCCAAAAGTAATCTCATACTTAGAATTACTTAAAAATTTTTGGATTAATATTGATCCCTATGACGGAAAGGGCCAGTTTTGCGACAAAGGCAATAGCTATACTTCAGTAATTTTTTATCAAAATAACGAGGAAAACAAGTTAATCGACCAATCTATTGATGAAATGAAATCGTTAAATAGAAAAAAAATTAAAACAGCTTTTGTTGAATTTAAGAATTTTTACCCAGCAGAAGATTATCATCAAAATTATTATAAAGAAAATGCAACGCGTTATTATTCTTATTTACTTGGCTGCGGAAGACCGGCTAGATTAAAAGAAATTTGGAAATAGCATTATATAATTTTCCAAGTCCCAGAAGCTGTTGCAACTAAATTTGTTTTTTCAAATAATTCAGCAACTACAAAAACTAGAGAATTAGTTTTTTTTGATATTTTTACTTTGCCAATTAAAACATCACCTTCTTTTGATGCTGAAATAAATTTTATATCCAATGCAATAGTTACGCATCTTTTCCCATCAATTACATGATAGGCAGCTGAACCCATGCCATTGTCTAGTATTGCGGCTATATATCCTCCATGACTGATACCGCCTGAATTTAAATTGTAATTTTTTACTGTTACATTAAATTCAAAAGTGTTTTCTGAAACTTTTTTAAAATCAATTCCACCAATGTGATTGATAAATCCTTTTTTAGTAACTTCAGAAGCAAAATTAGAATTGTTCATATTAACTAATCTTTTCTGGAATAAATTTTAAAACTATTCCATTGTTACAATATCTTTTACCAGTAGGTTCTGGGCCGTCATCAAATAAATGTCCATGATGTCCATCACATTTTGCACAATGATATTCTGTTCTTGGATAAACTAATTTAAAATCAGTGCTTGTTCCAAATGCTCCAGGATAACTTTCAATAAAAGAAGGCCATCCTGTTCCGCTATCAAATTTCATTTTTGAACTAAAAAGTTTATTATTGCAGCCAACACAGTAGTAATTTCCCTCTCTTTTTTCTTCATTTAATGCGCTTGTATAAGCTCTTTCTGTGCCTTCATTTCTAAGCACATTATATTCCGTTTCTGAAAGAATTTTTTCCCAATCCTCTTTGCTTTTAGTCATTTTTTTTTGTTTATATTATTTTAATTTTAAAAATTAATTATTAAGTACTGTAAATAATTTTTAATAAAACACTTTTATACTCAAACTGATTAGAAGAATACAATCTAAAGTAGAATATTATATTAGATCTAGTTTAGCTTTTTTTTTAATCTATAATTTAAAAATATAAACAATTTAAAAGGATTAGTATGTTTAAAAAAATAACATCAATTTTAGCTGCGCTAATGTTTACAGTTAGCACTTCTAATTCAGCTGAGTTTATAAACATTTTAACTGGTGGTACATCAGGTGTTTATTACCCGCTTGGATCTGCACTTACAAAAATTTATGGAGATAATATTAAAGACTCTAAAGTTCAAGTTCAGGTAACTAAAGCTTCTGTAGAAAATTTAGTTCTTCTTCAAGAAGGAAAAGCAGAAATAGCTTTTGTTCTTGGCGATGCAGCAAAAGATGCTTGGGAAGGTAAAGAAGATGCTGGTTTTAAAGGTAAACTTGATAAGTTAAGAATTATTGGAGCTATATATCCAAACTATATTCAAGTCGTAGCTTCTAAAGATTCTAAAATTAAAACTTTAGCAGATCTTAAAGGTAAAGGACTTTCAGTTGGGGCAGCAAAATCTGGAACTGAATTAAATTCTAGAGCTCTTTTTGCAGCCGCTGGAATGACTTATAAAGATTTAGGAAAAATTGAATATCTTCCTTATCAAGAGTCAGTTGAACTAATTAAAAATAGACAGTTAGATGCTACATTACAATCATCAGGTCTTGGTGTTGCTTCATTAAAAGATCTTGCTAACTCATTAGATATAACAGTTGTTTCTGTTCCAGATGCAGTTGTTAAAAAAATGGGAGCTCCTTTCGTTTCTGGAAAAATTCCAGCTAACACTTACAAAGGACAAACAGAAGATGTTAATACAGCAGCTGTAGTTAATTATTTAGTTACACGTAAAGATGTTTCAGATGCAACAGCTTATCAAATGACAAAGTTGTTTTATGAAAATCTTCCAGCATTAGTAGCGGCGCATTCAGCAGCTCAAGCTATCAATGTTAAAGATGCGGCTAAAAATCCGCCATTACCAATTCATCCTGGCGCTATTAAATATTACAAAGAAAAAGGTTTAATTAAGTAATATTTAAAAATGAAAACTAATTATTTATTTAGTTAGTTTAGTCAGGGATAGTGAACATAAATCAAAATATTTCAGATAATCCAGCCGATAAAGACTCGGCTGGATTTTATGATCCTTCAACACAAAGTTTTCCAACCTCTTTAGAGGGAAAAGTTTTATTTTATATTGCTATCGCATTTTCTGTATTTCAAGTTATTACTGCAGCTCATTTATTAGATTTGCCAAGTCAGATCTTAAGAGCAGTGCATGTTGGGTTTTTAGGGTTATTAGGATTTCCATTAGTTTGTGCGCTAAAAAAACAAAATAGTTTATTTAAAATTCTGTCCTGGGGTGCTGGAATTTTAAGTCTTGTAATCGCAATCTATCAAACAATTGAATATACGCCGCTTATTACTCGTTATGGTGATTTATTGCCAACGGATATTTTTTTTGGAGTTATTGCACTTATATTAGTTTTGTCGGCAGCCTGGATCGTAATGGGTTATGCACTTACATTAATTGCATCCATCTTTTTATCATATTGTTTTTTTGGAAAATATCTTCCAGGTATATTTCAGCATCGTGGTTACGATTTTAGACAAATTATCGAACACATGAGTTATGGAACAGAGGGGATTTATGGAATTCCCATTTATGTTTCTTGTACATTTGTTTTTTTATTTATTTTATTTGGTTCATTTTTAGAGCGAGCTGGAATGATCAAACTTTTTAATGATGTAGCATTAGGTCTTTTTGGGCATACACGAGGAGGGCCAGCGCAAGTTTGTGTTGCCTCGTCTGCATTAATGGGAACTATTTCAGGATCAGGAATTGCAAACGTTGTAACCTCTGGACAATTCACAATTCCTCTAATGAAGAAATATGGTTATTCACCAGCTTTTGCAGGTGGTGTTGAAGCGACTTCTTCTATGGGGGGTCAAATTATGCCTCCAGTTATGGGCGCAGTTGCTTTTATTATGGCTGAAACATTAGGAGTGAAATATTTTGAGATTGTCAAAGCTGCAATCATACCGGCGATACTTTATTATGTTTCATGTTGGTGGATGGTTTACTTAGAGGCTGGAAAAAGAAATTTACTTGGAATGTCAAAAGATGAACTTCCTTCAGTCATAAAAGCTCTAAAAAAAGGCTGGTACTTAATTTTGCCGCTTGTCGTATTAGTCTATTTGCTTTTTTCTGGTTACACTCCTTTATACGCAGGAACTATCGGTCTTGCATTTATAGTATTTTTAATTCTAGGTGCACCAATTGCAGGAACTTTATCAAAATATAAAAGAGTAATGTTTTGGGTTTTACTTGGTTTAGTTTCCGCTTCATTCTTTGAGATGGGAATAAAAGTTATCGTGATTTCAATATCAGTTTTAGTTGCTATTAATTTTGTATTTAAAGGTGGAAGAGAAACATTACTTTCTTGCAGAGACGCACTCGCAGAAGGTGGAAAAGCTTCTTTACCAGTTGGAGTTGCTTGTGCAGTTGTGGGGATTGTAATCGGTACTCTTACCTTAACAGGCGCCGCAAATACATTTGGACAGTTTGTAATTAAAGTTGGTGAAAATAGTTTGTTTTTATCTTTATTATTAACAATGGTTATTTGTCTTATTCTTGGAATGGGAATTCCAACAATTCCAAATTATATTATTACATCTGCAATTGCAGGTCCCGCTCTTTTAAAATTAGGAGTACCGTTAATTATAAGTCACATGTTTGTTTTTTACTTTGGTATTATGGCAGACTTAACACCACCTGTTGCTCTTGCTTGTTTTGCAGCAGCACCATTTGCAAAGGAAAGTGGATTCAAAATTTCTTTAGAAGCCGTAAAATTAGCTGTTGCAGGATTTGTTGTGCCATTTATGGCAGTTTATAGCCCCGAATTAATGTTACAAGGACTTGCGAATAAAGATATTTCAACAATTGTTATTTCTGTTTCTTACATCTGTATAAAAGCAGTGATTGCTATTTTATTTTTAGGCATTGCAGCTGTTGGATACATGAATGCTCGATTAAATATTTTTGAGAGGATTTTTTGTATGGCAGTTGCCATCTTATTGATCGTAGCTATCCCATTAACTGACGAATTAGGCTTTGCGCTTATGTTTTTATTTATTATTTATAGATGGTTTAAATTTAGAAATAATAATTCCATTTCAGCATGAGTCTGTGTGTTTTAACAGGAACTAAAGTTACAACATTTGCAATTTCATTTTTTACTTTAGTATGGACTCATTCAGTTGAGAAAGTTGAATGGCAAGAAGATTGGAGAATTATCAATTCTAAACTTAAAATTGTTGAAGCTAGAGTTAAAGGATCAGGAGCTGGAATGGAGCCTCCAGCTGATTCAAAACTAATCAAGGGTTGGTGGGTTTATAAACCAAAAGTTAGCGCTAAAGATGAATTGATTTTAGCAACATCTGAGACCAATATTAAAAATTGGAACATATGTTTTAATGGTAAGTGTGAAGAACTTCCTAAAAATGAAAATAAACCGTTGAAGTTATATGCTTGCGATAGTAAATAAATCTCGAATTTCTTTATGAGTAAAATTAACTCTTTTAAATCTAAAAAAATAATCAAAGTTAACCGAAAAGATTATGTTGTATATAGCTTACCTGAAGCTGAGAAGAACGGTCTTAAAGATATAAGCAAACTTCCAAAGTCTCTTAAGGTTTTATTAGAAAATCTACTTCGTTACGAAGACAATAGCACAGTTGATAAAAATCAAATTAATGCCATTCAAAGTTGGTTAAAAACAAAAACTTCAGACACTGAAATTGCATATAGGCCAGCTCGAGTTTTAATGCAGGACTATACAGGAATTCCTGCAGTTGCAGATTTAGCTGCAATGCGTGATGCAGTTAAAGCAAAAAACAAAGACCCAAAAAAAATTAATCCATTATCTCAAGTAGATTTAGTCATCGATCACTCAGTAATGGTGGATAATTATGCAAACAAAGATTCATTTGACTTAAACGTTGAAAAAGAATTTTCAAGAAATGGTGAAAGATATTCATTTTTAAAATGGGGTCAGCAAGCATTTAATAATTTTAAAGTGGTTCCTCCAGGAACAGGAATTTGTCATCAAGTAAATTTAGAATATTTATCAAAAGTAGTTTGGTCTTCAGAAGTAAACGGAGAATTAACTCTTTATCCAGATACTTTAGTCGGCACAGACAGCCACACAACAATGGTGAATGGCCTTTCAGTTCTTGGTTGGGGAGTTGGCGGAATTGAAGCTGAAGCTGTAATGTTAGGACAGCCTATTTCAATGTTAATTCCAGAAGTTGTTGGATTTGAAGTTACAGGAAAATTACCAGAAGGCACAACAGCAACGGATTTAGTTTTAACCGTTACGCAAATGTTAAGAAAAAAAGGTGTAGTTGGAAAATTTGTAGAGTTTTATGGGGAAGGTTTAAAAAATTTATCTCTTGCAGACAGAGCAACCATTGCAAATATGGCGCCAGAATATGGAGCGACATGTGGATTTTTCCCAATTGATGAAGAGACGTTAAAATATTTAGAATTTACTGGAAGAGATAAAGACTTAATTAAGCTTATAGAAGTTTATGCAAAAGAGCAGGGACTATGGACAAGTTCAGGCATGGTATTTACGGATACTTTAAGTTTAGATGTAAGCACAGTAGTTCCAACAATTGCAGGACCAAAACGTCCACAAGATAAAGTTTTATTAACGGATGCTGCAAAAGATTTTGATAAAAATTTTAAAGAAACAATCAAAAGAACCGCGTTAAAAGAACATGCTGTTGAAAATGCGAATTATAAATTGAAAGATGGAAATATAGTCATTGCTGCAATCACCTCTTGCACAAATACTTCTAACCCTAGCGTTTTAATTGCCGCAGGACTTCTTGCTAAAAAAGCAATTGAAAAAGGATTGTCTTCTAAACCTTGGGTTAAAACTTCATTAGCTCCTGGTTCAAAAGTTGTGACAGACTATTTAGAAAAAGCAGGACTAGATACTTATCTTAATCAATTAGGTTTTAATTTAGTAGGTTATGGCTGCACTACTTGTATTGGAAACTCTGGACCATTAAATGATAATATTAATAATGCAATTACGAAAGGTGAGTTGTATGTAGCATCAATTCTTTCTGGAAATAGAAATTTTGAAGGACGAGTACATCCACAAGTTAAAGCAAATTACTTAGCATCACCTCCACTTGTTGTAGCTTACGCTATTGCAGGTTCAATGACGTTTGATCTTTATAAAGATTCACTTGGTAAAGATAAAAATGGTAAAGATGTTTTCTTAAAAGATATTTGGCCATCTAATAAAGAGATTGCAGATACGATCTTAACTTCAATCACAGCGCAGATGTATAGATCAAGGTACGATAACGTGTCAGAAGGACCGGAGAGCTGGCAGAAAATTAAAACAGTAGCGAGTAGCATTTATGATTGGGATGAAAAATCAACTTATGTAAAACGTCCACCGTTCTTTGAAAACTTACCTGATAAACCGGAAGGATTTAAAGCAATTAAAAATGCAAGACCTCTTCTTATATTAGCAGATTCAATAACAACGGATCACATATCTCCAGCAGGATCTATTCAAAAGTCTGGACCTGCGGGTGATTATTTTATGCAGCATCAAGTATTGCAAAAAGACTTTAACTCTTATGGAGCAAGAAGAGGAAATCATGAAGTTATGATGCGTGGAACATTTGCAAATATCAGAATTAAAAATGAAATGGCGCCAGGTACAGAAGGCGGAGTTACAATGCTTCATCCTGATAAAAAAGTAATGCCAGTATTTGATGCTTCTATGGAATATCAAAAAAGAAAAGTAGATCTTGTTGTAATCGCAGGTAAAGAATATGGAACGGGATCGTCTCGTGACTGGGCTGCTAAAGGTACAAAACTTTTAGGAGTTAAAGCTGTTATCGCAGAAAGTTTTGAAAGAATTCATAGATCTAATTTAGTAGGCATGGGAATTTTACCTCTTCAGTTTAAAGAGGGTTTTTCTAGAAAAACTTTAAATCTAAAAGGATCTGAAATTATAAATATTCTAAATGTTGAACAAGGCTTAAAACCTAGAGAAGAGGTGACTGTTGAATTCTTATATGAAGACGGAAGTTCTAAAAAAATCAATGTTCTTTCTAGAATCGATACTGATAATGAAACCGAATATTATAAGCACGGCGGGATTCTTCAGTACGTTTTAAGAAATATGGCTTAAATATTTTAATTAAACTATTTCTATATTAGCAATTCTTTTTTTTACTTTTTCCATATAGAGCGTAAATTGTTGTTCAGCTGCTTCTAATGTCACAAGTTGAAAATAAATTTCTCTATTTGCATTTTGTTGAATTAAATCATCATAATCAGATGAAATAATCGAACCTACCTTTGGATATCCTCCTGTAGTTGGATGATCCGATAGAAGTATAATAGGATTTCCATCTCCAGGAACTTGAATTGCCCCTTTTATGATGCCTTCTGATGGAATATTAGAATTCACTAAGTTCTCTAGGCTTTTACCTATAACTCTCATACCCATTCTGTCAGTTTGCTTTGTAATTAAATAAGGAGTTGAAAAGAATTGTTTTTTAGAAGCTGTGCTAAAATAATGAAATTGAGGACCAGGAAGCACACTAAAGATTTTTTTTTCTTCAAATTTAATGTTTCTTATTATTTTATTTTCTTTAGTTGTTGAGTTTTTAAAAATTAAGATCTTATCTTTTAATTCAATCTTTTTTCCATCGTTAGGACCAATAAATGCTCGAGGTTGTGATGAAACGGATCCACAAAATTTATCTAATTTAAAACCACCTTCAATACTTAAATAACCATAAACAGACGCTTTCGTTGCAAGAATATCTAATTGATCACCCTCATTTAGATCGTATGTGCGGTAAGGTTCGCCAGTAATTTCACCTTTTGGTGAATATATTTTAAAAAAAACATTTCCTGTAATTGCAATTTTAGTTTTACCTTTAACTAGCTTTAGCAAAGGACCTTGGTAAGCAAATTCTAACGCACCAGAATTTTTATCATTATTTAATAAAACGTTAGAGAGTAAAAAAGATTGGTAGTCCATAGCCCCACCAGGAGCCAACCCCATATATTGAACACCAAATCTTCCTTTATCTTGAAAGGTTGAATTGATACCAGGTCTTAAAACTTCAAAATAACTTTGTTCCATTATTTTAATTCCGATTTATTAACTTTTTTAAATTTAATTGTGTCACCTGGAGAAAACAAACAAGGGTTTGTTAAATTTTTAGTATCAAATAATTTAACAGAGGTTCTACCAATAATATTCCAGCCTCCAGGACTTAAGTAAGGATAGATAATGCAAAATTTTTCAGCGATGGCAACAGAACCTATGGGAACTTGAACTCTTGGTGATTGCAACCTGCTTGTAAATAATTTTTTATCAAGGTCACCCATATAAGGGTGTCCTGGCATAAAACCTATCATGTACACATAAAACTCAGTCTCAAGGTGAGTTTTAATAATTTCTTCTTTAGATAATTTAAGAGACTTTGTTAAATTTTCCAAATCAAGTGCAAATTCATCATCATAACAAACAGGAATGTTCCAAGCTTTACCCGATTGAGATGTGGTTAATTTTTCTAGATCAATTGATGAAATAATTTCTTTAATTTTATGAGAGTTATTTTTTTCTAAATCGAAATGAATAACTAGTTTGTTGTAGGATGGAATAATATTGTAAATGCCTTTAATCTCATCATTATTACTTTTTTCTTTAAGATAGTTAAAAAGACTAATAACTTTTTTATTAATATCTTTGTTTACCTCTTCGCCAAAATCGCAAATAATTCCTTGATCGCTGATATTAGTTATTTTTTTTATCATGGATATTGTATAAACTTTTAGAAATTTTAAATTAGCAAAAGCGAAATATAATGGAAGTAAATATTAATAGTGATCTTGGCGAAAGTTCAAAGTTTCATTCCACAGAAAACGACCCTGCGTTATTAAAAATAGTAAATTCTGCAAACATTGCTTGCGGTTATCATGCGGGCGATGAAGAAACGATGGAAAAAACAATACGTATATCTAAGGATAACGGCGTTAGTATTGGATCTCATCCTTCCTATTTAGACAAAGAAAATTTTGGAAGAAAAAGAATGAATATTTCACCAGAGGAAGTTACTAAACTTGTGATCAATCAATGTGAAATTCTAAACAAAATTGCAGATAAACTAAAAATGAAAGTCACCCATGTTAAACCACATGGTGCCTTAAGTAATATGGCTTGTGAGAACTATGAATTATCTTTCACCATAGCAAAAGCTATTAAGCAATTTGATCCAAACGTAATTTTCTTAGCGCATGCACAGACAGAGATGGAAAAAGCAGGTCGTGATTTAAAATTAAGAATTGCTTGTGAGGTATTTGCAGATAGAAATTATGAAGATAATGGCTATCTTGTTGCAAGATCAAAACCTAACGCAATGATCTTAGGTAGAGAGGAATCTGCAAGACATGTTCTTAAAATGTTAGAAAATCAGGCTTTAAATTGTTACTCTGGAAAACAAATTCCTTGTGACATAGATTCAATTTGCGTTCACGGCGATGAACAAACAGCTGTGGATAATGCCCAATACTTAAGAGAAGTTCTAATTAAGAATGGTTTTCAATTGAAATCTTTAGATAAATTAAAAAAGATTAATTAACTCAAAAAAAAAGGGACGGTTAGTTAAAACCGCCCCTTAATTTTTAAAAAAAATTACTTATTTTTTTTGTGCCCAAGTTGGCAATGGGTACTTTACTTCACAAGCTGCGAACGCAAATGGGTAAATTGTGCAATATTTACCGTTTTGCACTTGCATCAAAATACCTCTTTGAAGTTCATTTTGACCTTTTGCATCAAATCTAACTCCTTCGTAAGGAACAATTAGATCATTTGCAGGGATATTTGTTTTAACTAATGCATCTCTAATTTTATCAGGATTAGTTGATCCGGCTCTATTAATTGCATCTGCCAAAACCATAAATGCAGTAAATTCTCTAGCTGGAACATCTGACAAATCTCGCCCATTAGATTTTTTCTTAAAAAGATCATTTACCTTGGATAGATTTGGGATCCTTTTTGCAAGGTCATCATTGTATGGTGATCTTGTAATAGCTCCTTCAGCATCTTTTCCTGCAGTAGAGACAAAAGCGGGGTCTGTGTAACCAGCATTTTGTGCTAAAATCATTTTAGGATTATAATCTAATTCCTTAGCTGTTTTTAAAAACAAATAAGTATCAGCTGTATATGATGATGGTAACAAAAGATCCGCATTAGATGCTTTTAACTTTTGTACTTCAGAACTTAATGAAGTTGCTTTAGCATTGTATGTAATTTTGTCTAATAACTTATATTTTTTGTCGTTAATAAACTTTTCTTGTGTCGTTGCACTATCTGTACCAAAAGCTGAATCTTCATGCAGAATACTTGCTGTAGATATTTTTACATTTTTTTTCTTTTGAAATTCATCTAAGAAATCAAACATTAACTTAGTAAATTGACCATCGTGTGGGCTTACTCTAAAGAAATATTTTAGACCTCTTTCCGTTAAAGCAGGAGATGATGACGAACCATTTACAAATGGTATTCCAGCTCTTTCAGCTACAAGGCTTGCCGTTCCAGTCACTGCTGAAAAATAAGCACCGAAAAGTGCATGTACTTTTTCATTATTGATTAATCTTTCAGCTTCACTTTGACCTATCTCAGGTTTTCCTTGGTGATCGACAATTACAACTTTAATTTTTGCACCTTTAAGTCCAGGCAGACCTTCAGTTTTTGCAAGGGGAATATTAAGATCAGTTTTATTATTTATAATATCAACAGCAGTTTCAATAGCTGCTTTTGCATCAAGTCCAATTTGTGCAACTGGACCACTAAGTGGAAGTAGTACTCCAATTTTCACTTCATTTGCTTTTGCAATATTTACAAACATTAAACTGAATGTAAAAATTGAAGCAAATAGAAGGCTTGTAATTTTTATTTTCATAGATTTCCTTTGTTATTTTTATTAAGTTAACCACTTATTTTAAATTAAGTAAATAAACTCCTAAAATGACCTCACAAGTAATAATCCAAGCAATCATAAGTGGAATTTTGATGGGATTAATCTACGCATTAATTGCTGCGGGATTAAGTTTAATTTTTGGATTAATGGAGATTGTGAATTTTGCTCATGGAGATCATTTAATGATTTCAATGTTTTCAACATTTTGGTTTTGGATGTTATTTGGAATTGATCCAATATTTTCAATACCATTGACTATTATTTTAATGGCGTTTCTAGGAGTGTTTACTCACTATTTTATTATTAGAAAAATTTTAAATTCAACAATGCTAATTCAAATTTGTGCAACCTTTGGTCTTGCTGTAACAATAAGAGCTTTAGCACAATTTTTTTTTACACCTGACTTTAGAACAATAAAAAATCCAATCATCCAAGGAAAGTTAGAAATCTATGGGATCTTTATTGGCTATCCACAATTATTTGCAAGTTTTATCTGCTTATTTGCATTTATTTTATTATATTTATTCGTAACTAAAACTGAGACCGGAACTGCTTTGCAAGCAACTTCTCAAGATAGACAGGCCGCAGAAATTTTAGGGATACCTTCAAATAAAATGTTCGCATTGGGTTGGGCCATTGGTTTAAGTTGTGTAGCAGTTGCGGGCTCGATGTTGTCAAATTATTATTATGTTTTTCCAGATGTAGGAGTAAATTTTTCTTTATTTGCTTTTGTTGCCGTAGCTCTAGGAGGATTTGGAAGTATTAATGGAAGTTTAATTGCTGGGGTAATAATTGGGATTGTTGAATCTGTAGGAGGTTTGTTGATCGATCCTTCTTATAAATTACTCTATGTTTTTGCGGTTTATTTATTAGTAGTTATATTAAGACCACAAGGAATTTTTGGAAGATATTAAAATATGAATTTAATTTCTAAAGAGTTGTTACAAGCAAAAAACGAACCTTTAAATTATTTTAACAAAAATTCACTAATAATAATCGGATTAGTAGTTTTGGGCTTATTTTTATACCCTTTCATCTCACCGTCTAAATTCGCTCTTCATCTTTTAATGATGATTTTTATGCATGCAGTCATGTCTCAATCATGGAATGTGCTTGCCGGATTTTCAGGACAAATCAGTCTTGGGCATGCAATCTTTTTTGGGATTGGAGCTTATGCATCTGGTTATTTTTATACAAAATTTCAAATTACCCCTTGGGTGGGAATTATAATTGGAATTGCAATTTCTGCATTCGTTGCATTGTTAATTGGAATTCCAATGTTAAGATTAAAGGGACATTATTTTGCCATTGCAACGTTGTTAATTGGAATAAGTTTTCAAGTCATTTTTCAAAGGTGGTCTGAAGTTGGAGGGTCTGCAGGTTTGTATGTGCCCATAAATCGAGACAGTCCCTGGCTTTCAATGCAATTTCATAAAAGTAAAGTTTCCTATTATTACATCACTTTAGTTTTTTTTATCATAACCTTCTTTTTAGTTTGGTTATTAAACCGATCAAAACTTGGTTATCGACTTAAAGCTATTAGAGATCAATCGGAAGCTGCATCAAGTTTAGGCATTCATGTATCAAAGTATAAAGTCATTGCTTTTATAATTTCTGCAATGATCATGGCCCCAATGGGGAGTATATATGCGCAATATGTTCTAATAATCGATCCAAATAATACTTTTAGCGTAGATATATCTATTTTGGTTTTATTAATTTCAGTAATGGGTGGTGTTGGAAATATTTGGGGACCTATTATTGGTTCATCAATTTTAATTCCTATTTCTGAATTTTCTAGAATTTATTTTGGCGGCACTGGACGATCTATAGATTTAATTATTTATGGAATTTTAATTATTTCAATTTGTATATTTAGACCCTCAGGAATTGTTTCTCTCATTCCAAAATCTTTTAGAGAAAGAGAAAAAGCAAAATGAGTATTTTACTAAAAGTTGAAAATTTAAGCAGATCATTCGGGGGTATTCATGCAAATAGCGATATTACATTTGATGTTAATGAAGGAGAGATTTTGGGAGTTATTGGTCCAAATGGAGCAGGTAAATCTACCTTATTCGATCTTATTACTGGATTTACAAAATCAGATAAAGGAAAGGTTATATTAAGAGATAAAAATATAACTAATATTAGACCTGATTTAATTTGCAGATTAGGTGTCGGTCGAACTTTTCAAAAATTAAAACCTTTTGCTGATCAAACTTTATTAGAAAATGTAATTGTTGGAGCATTGGTTAAAGAAAAAAATTTAAAAGTTGCTCGTGATAAAGCTTTGGAAATTATTGATTTTGTAGATCTGATTGAAAAAAGACATCACTATGCGAAGGAACTTTCGACAGGACAACGTAAAAGATTAGAGCTTGCGAGAGCTTTGGCAACAGATCCAAAATTACTACTTATGGATGAGGTGACAGGAGGAGTTGATCAAAGAACTATTCCAGGTCTCGTGGAGCTAGTTTTAAAATTAAAAAAAAATGGAATAACGGTTGTAACCATTGAGCATAACATGAAAATTATCATGGATATTTCAGACCGAATTCTTGCTCTTAACCAAGGAAAACGAATTGCTTTTGATATTCCAAAAAATATTAGTCAAAATTCACAAGTGATAGACGCTTACTTAGGAACAGTTGATGCTGCTTAATATAAAAAATATAGACGTGGCTTATGATGATTACCAAGTTATTTGGAATGTTTCATTGAGTGTTAAAGAAGGAGAGATGGTAGCTTTGCTTGGCCCAAATGGATCTGGAAAAAGCACAGTTCTTAATAGTATTAGTGGTTTAATTAAAATTAAAAATGGCGAAATAGATTTCAATAATATTCCAATCCATAAGTTTGAGACTTATCAAAGAGTTGGCGTTGGTATTTCCCATGTTCTTGAGAGAAGAAGAGTATTTCCTTACTTAACAGTATTGCAGAATTTATTATTAGGTGCTTATCATGAAAAAGCTAAAGCTGAACGAGAGAAATCTTTACAGGATATTTATAATTTTTTTCCAAAATTAAAAGAGCGCTCAAGTCAAATCGCAAACACCATGTCAGGCGGAGAGCAGCAAATGCTTGCAATTGGTAGAGGGTTAATGGGAATGCCAAAATTATTAATGGTAGATGAGCCCTTTCTTGGACTTGCACCATTAGTAATTGAAGATTTAAAATTAATATTTAAAAAAATTGCAGAACGTGGAATTGCAATTTTATTTGTTGAACAAAATGTCAGACTTGCTTTAAGTATGGCAAATCGGGGTTATATTCTTGAGAGTGGAAGATTAGTAATTGATGGAGCCTCAAAAGATTTAGTAGATAGCAAAGAAGTTAAAAGAGTTTTTCTAGGATCTTAATTAATTGCAGCGAGACTGCTATTTAATTTATTGGTAATTAACATTGCTCCTGGTTTATGAGTAATACAGAAATCAGGTTTACAATTTTCAACAACAGACTGCGGTGTTACCCCGCAAGCCCAAAATACTGGAATTTCATTATTTTTAATCACTCTTGGCGCATCACCATATTCTGGTTTCATAATATCTTTTATTCCAATCTGAGCAGGATCACCAAGATGAACAGGAGCTCCGTGAACCGCTGGGAAACGAGAAGAAATTTGAATTGCTTTTATAGTATCTTCCGCATTCAAAGGTCTCATTGATACAACTAATTTTCCTTTAAAGGGTCCTGCTGGCTCACAATCAATATTTGTTTTATACATTGGAACAGTCGTATTGTTTTTTATATGCTGCATTTCAATTCCAGCTTCCATTAATGGCAATTCAAATGACATCGAACAGCCTAGAACAAAAGTTACCAAATCATCATTCCAATATTTTTTAATATTAGTAGGCTCATCTACTACTTTTCCATTTTGCCAAATTTTATATTTTGGAACATCTGTCCTAATGTCTATATCCCCTAAATCTTTTAAGTGGGGATCGCCTTTAATTCCAAAACCGATAAGCGGACAAGGTTTCGGATTTTTTTGACAAAATGCTGCAAAATCTAGAGCGTATTTACTTGGCAATATACAAATGTTTCCTTGCACATATTTTCCAGCAATACCTGCTGTTTGCTTATCGTATTTATCAGCTCTAATAATTTTTCTTGCCTCAGCTGGATCTGTGATATTTAACATTCAATTTATAAAATTTTTTTAATACAAAATTTAATTTAAATGAAAAGATTAGAAAATAAAAGCGTAATAATCACTGCAGCGGGACAGGGGATTGGTAAAGAAACTGCTATTCGTTTTTTTAAAGAAGGAGCCAACGTTATTGCAACAGACATTAATAGAACTAATAAATTAGAAGAGCTTTCAAAAGAATATCCTAAAATTAAAACTTATACTTTAGATTCAACTAATGCTGCGGATATTAAAAAATTTGCAGATACTATTTCTAAAGTTGATGTTCTTTTTAACTGTGTAGGGTTTGTTCATAACGGGACAATACTAGAGTGCGAAGAAAAAGATTGGGATTTTTCATTTAATGTAAATGTTAGGTCTATGTATTTAATGATTAAAAACATTATTCCTAAAATGGTAGATCAAAAATCAGGCGTTATAATTAATATGGCTTCAGTTGTATCTAGCGTTAAAGGAGTTAAAGATAGATTTGTATATGGAGCCACAAAAGCAGCTGTTATCGGCCTTACAAAATCTATCGCAGTTGATTTTTTAAAATATAATATTAGATGTAATGCTATTGCTCCAGGAACAGTTCATACCCCATCATGGGAAGATAGAGTTAATTCTTTTAAAGATCCTGAAAAAGCGAGAAAAGATTTTATCGATAGACAGCCTATGGGAAGATTAGGAAAACCAGAAGAGGTGGCAGCTCTTGCCACATATTTAGCAACTGATGAATCAGCATTTTCTACTGGTGTCGTTTACCCATTAGACGGTGGAATGACGATTTAAATTTAAGTATCCACATACACCCTTAAAAGTAGAAAATTTGATTCAAAATGGAATCAAAAGGGAATCAAAACGAGAACATTCATCTGATATCGCTGTTATTTTATGTGGGTAACTTAGTCCTGTATCCAGGGATTTTTTTTCTTACCGTCTTTTTCATTAAGAGCTTTAAAAAATGCTTTCTTAGGAATTAAAAAGTTTCCAAAGAAAAACATCGCGGCAGCTCCAAACACAAATCCTCCAATATGAGCTCCATAAGCAACACCACCCTGACTAGAGCTTCCACTCGAACTAATAAATTGTAAGATAAACCAAAACCCCAAAACAAACATTGCAGGAATTTTCACTAGTTGAGTAAAAAATCCCAAAGGTATTAATACTAAAACTTTATTCTTTGGATATCTGACCATATAAGCGCCTAGTACTCCGCTGATTGCTCCGCTTGCTCCAACCATTGGGATAGTTGAATTTACATTTAAATAAACCTGAGTCATTGCAGCCGCAACACCTGATGCTAAATAAAATAAAATAAATTTTACTTTTCCTAGATCATCTTCAATATTGTCAGCAAAGATCCACATATAAAGCATATTTCCTATCAAATGCATAAAACCTCCATGCATAAACATTGAAGTAATCAAAGTAAGATAGGGATCAATTTTATTTAGATCATTTGGTAAAGGCTCAATACCAAGAAGTGAAGTTGGAACTACTCCATAAGAATAAAATAAATGTCCATTGTCAAAACCAGAAGAACTTATTTGTATTAAAAAAACTACAACACAAATGCCTATTATTGCGTAACTTAGTATTGGAGTAGAGAGTGTACTGTTTTCGTCTTTTAATGGGATCACAAACTAGTTACCGCATTGCGCTCGGTGCATCATCAAATGATCTAGTAGAATGCATGCAAGCATAGCTTCCCCAATTGGAACAGCACGAATTCCAACACAAGGATCATGTCTGCCACGAACAGAAATTTTTGTATTTTTTCCTTTAGTATCAATAGTGTCACGAGTATTTAAAATTGAAGATGTTGGTTTAACTGCAAATGATGCAATAATTTCTTGCCCTGTAGAAATTCCACCTAAAATTCCACCTGCATTATTAGATAAAAATTTTGCTTTTCCGCTTTTAGATCTTATTTCATCAGAATTAGTTTCACCTGTTAAGCTTGCAGCATTCATGCCGGCGCCAATGTTAACACCTTTAACCGCATTGATACTCATAAGTCCTGCAGCAATATCTTGATCAAGTTTGGAGTAAATAGGAGCGCCCAGTCCAACCGGAATTCCTTTTGCTCTAAGTTCGATAATTGCACCACATGAACTTCCAGCTTTTCTAATATCTAATAAGTACTGTTCCCACACGGGCACAGTTTCTTTATCAGGACAAAAGAAAGGATTTTTTCTAATTTCTTTATCATTCCAAAGATTGTGATCAATCATCAGTGGACCAATTTGAATAACTCCACCAGTTATGGAAAATTTTTTTCCAAGTAATTTATTTAAAACAACTTTAGCAATAGCTCCAGCTGCAACTCGCGAAGCAGTTTCTCTGGCTGATTGTCTCCCGCCACCTCTAAAGTCACGGTTTCCGTACTTCATAAAGTAAGTAAAATCAGCATGTCCTGGTCTAAATTTATCTTTAATACTTTCATAGTCTCTAGATTTTGTGTCCTCATTAAAGATGATCATTGATATTGGAGTTCCAGTAGTTTTTCCTTGAAACACACCAGATAATATTTGCACCAGATCTTTCTCTTTTCTTTGAGTTACAAATTTTGACTGACCAGGTCTTCTTTTATTAAGCTCAACTTGAACATCTTTTTCAGAAATAGGGATATTTGGTGGACAGCCGTCAACCACGCAGCCTATTGCAGGACCATGGGACTCTCCCCATGTAGTAAATCTAAATAGCTTTCCAAAAGTATTAAATGACATTAAATATATTTTATAAGGTATTTTTAGTTATTTATGAATCAAAAAAAATATAAATCGAACAAAGCTGGACTCAATTCATGTTTTTTAAATAAGAAAAATCCATTTGATCTGTTCAAAACTTGGATGGCAAAAGCCAAAAAAACAGAAATTAATGACCCAAATGCTCTAGCGCTTGCAACAGTTAATCGCAACAAACAGCCATCGGTTCGTATGGTGCTTCTTAAAGGACTAACTAATAAAGAATTTATTTTCTATACAAATTTGAATAGTAAAAAAAGCAATGAATTAAAGAGTAATCCAAAAGCTTCAATGTGTTTTCATTGGAAAAGTATAAGAAGACAAATAAGAATTGAAGGCTCAATTGCAAAAGTTCCAGGTAAAGTTGCTGACAAATATTATAATTCAAGACCCTATGGGAGCAGGATTGGTGCTTGGGCATCTATACAGTCTAGGCCTATGGAATCTAGATCAGATTTAATGAATAGAATTCAAGAATATAAAAAAAAATTTCCAAGTCATAAAAAAGTTCCAAGGCCACCTTACTGGTCAGGTTTTGCTTTAAAAGCAAATGAAGTTGAATTTTGGTTAGATGGACACAATAGAATTCATGAAAGACTTAGATATAAAAAATTGGGATCTCGTTGGGTAAAAGAAATTTTATATCCTTAAGATTATTTTACTCGGTTATAAATTTTATCAAAACCTTTATTTAAATTTTTAAATACTCCGGATTTTTTTGCTTTGTTTAAAAGCTCTTCATTAATACCGCCCTTAGTTTGAAATTCTTTAATCATTTTATCCATTGAATAGTTTGGATTTTTTATAGTTTCATTATTTAGCGCTTTAAATAAATGAATTAGATATTCCATAGATTTATTTTTGTTAATTCCTTTTCTTAAAAACCATTTATGTGCGGTATTAAATATTTCAAAATAGGTTGCCATAAATGAAGTCATCACCCATAATTTTTTATTTTCTTTTTCATTACTTGTTGAAATGACTTTTCCAAGTTTGTTAAAGAAACCCTCAATTACTTTATTTTTTGGATAAACAATAATAGGACCTAGATTATGTTTAATCATAGGAAGAGGTGCGATTTTAAATATCTTTTTAGCTGGTGATATGACGCTTTTTAATTGTTGATTATGGATGGTGGAGATAAAATTTAAAACTGTGTGACTGGCTTTAAATTTTAATTTTTCTAATATTTGTTTTCCAACTTTTGGAGTAACCGACAAAACAATCCAATTAGATTTATCTATTACTTCTTGATTGGATTTTGCGATTTTAATTCTTGAAAATTTTTTTTTTAAGATTTTTGCGTTATTTTTATTTTTAGGCGAAAGAATTATTTCTTTAATGTTTATTTTTGCTTTAAAAATTCCCTCAACAACTGAAGTTGCAATTTTTCCAACACCAATAAAACCTAATTTCATATTTTTAAATACTTAATTAAATTAGATATATCATTCTTGTGTGCAATTATAAGGTCAGTAAAACTTTTGTTTTTCATATGATTAAACCTGCTAAGGTTAGTAAAATTGACTTTTAACATTGGATAAAAGAATATGGGATTCGTGAGCAATAGACCTCTTAATAGTTACAAAACAAAGCTAGTTATTTGAAATTAGAGTTACTTTATAATCCAGGCAATGTTCTTTGCGATTATCTTAAAATAAAAGATGATCATAAATTTATATTAAGAGTTTTCACAAACTTAACTTATTACGGACATATATTGGCGGCGCTTGCATTGTTTTACGTTAAAGCAACTAGTTAATAATGGAAAAATCTAAATCGAAATCACAAGGCTACTTAAGTTTATTTGCAATTGTTGCAGCAACTTTTTTTATAACTTTTCCAGCAGGATTTGTAACAAGGGCAGCATTAGATCCTTGGTATTATAATTTAGTAAAGCCAGCATTTAATCCTCCTAATTGGATTTTTGGACCGGTGTGGACATTACTTTATGTAATGATGTCAGTTGCAGTTTGGCTTGCTTATAAAAAAAGCAAACATTCAAATAAAATTTTAGCAATTTATTTTATTCATTTATTAATTAATGCAAGTTGGAGTTATGTATTTTTCTATTATAAGCAAATTTTTCTTGCGAGCTTTATAATCTCGATCATTATTTTTTTTATTTTATATCTGATGGTTTTATATTCAAAATATAGCAAACCTTCCGTTTTGCTAATGCTTCCTTATTTTGCCTGGTCGACGTTTGCGCTATATTTAAATAGCACCATTTATATTCTTAATTCGACCTATTAATTAAATAAAAAGATAGTTCTTGAAGATTTTTTTTAATATCAGAATCTTTGAATATATTTAAAGAGTCAGCAGATATATTTGAAAAATGCTCTGCTCTTTTTTTGCAAATAGTAATTACATCGTACTTTTGCATTAATGATAAAATTTTATTTAACTCTTCTTCAGTTCTTGTTTCTTGAGTAAAATATTTCTTAATTTGTTCACGTTCAGTTTCATTTGATTTTTGGAACAAAATAATTATTGGTAAAGTAATTTTGCCTTCATAAAAATCATTACCGATATCTTTTCCAAATACTTTGGTAGAATTGTAATCTAAAATATCATCACTGATTTGGAATACGATACCAAGGTTTACTCCACATGATTGTAATGCTTTTTTTTCATTTTCAGATTTATTTGCAAGACAACCACCCACTTTCATTGCGGCACCAAATAATGAAGCTGTTTTTTGTGTTATAATATTTAAATAAACCTGTTCAGTAATATCTACTTCGTTTTTGTGCTGAAGTTGAAGTACCTCACCTTGAGCAATTTCTGCAGACACATTTGATAGTAATTTTAAAACTTCTAAAGAGCCAACATCAACCATAATTTCAAAACATCTGCTTAAGAAATAGTCGCCGACTAATATAGAGGTTTGATTTCCCCAAATAACATTCGAAGTTTTTTTACCTCTTCTTACGGAGCTGTTATCAATAACATCATCATGTAGTAAAGTTGCGCTATGAATAAGCTCAACACATGCAGCTAAATGAATATTATGCTCTCCTTTATATTCTGAAATTTTTGAGCTTGCTAAAGTAAGTATAGATCTTAATCTTTTTCCCCCAGAGCCTAATTGATATAGGGCCATTTTTCCAATTAAATCTACTTCGCTTGATAATTTTGATTTAGTAAATTCTTCTGCTTTATCTAAGTCGTTATTAAATATTTCCTTTAGAGAATCGTAAGGATTTTTTTTCTGAAATTTTTCTAGTTGTACGATATTATTTTTCACGAGGCGTTTGTAGCATTAATAAATATAAAGTTTTATTAAATTTTTATTCTGGAATACTGATAATAAACGTTTAATAGGTATGAATAAATATGTTTTCTTTTTTTAAATCAAAACCAACGGTTTCCCTAATCAGATTAAATGGAGTTATAGGCAATGTAGGCAGATTTAGCCAAGGCATGAGCTACTCTTCTCAAACCTATATTATTAAAAAAGCCTTTGCTTTAAAGAATATTAAAGCAGTAGTCATATCTATTAATTCTCCTGGAGGATCACCAGTTCAGTCTAATCTTTTATATGATCTCATTCGATCACAAGCGGAAGAGAAAAAAGTCAAAGTAATTACTTATGCTGAAGATGTGGCTGCTTCAGGTGGATATATGTTGATGTGCGCAGGAGATGAAATTTATGCAAACGCTAATTCAATTGTTGGATCTATTGGAGTTATTTATTCAGCATTTGGATTTCAAGACTTAATAAAAAAAATTGGTGTAGAAAGAAGAGTACATACTGCTGGCGAAAGTAAAAGTATTTTAGATCCATTTTTAGAAGAAAAAAAAGAAGATGTAGAAAAGTTAAAATCTTTGCAAAAAGATTTGCACGAAGAGTTCATTAATTTAGTGAAGAATAGTAGAAAAAATAAATTAAAATCTGAAAATTATTCAATGTTGTTCTCTGGGGAGTTTTGGTCTGGAAAAAAATCATTACAACTTGGTTTAGTTGATGGAGTTGGAACTTTACAAGAAATTTTAAAAGAAAAATTTGGTAAAGACCTTAAAATTAAAAAATTTGAAGCAGCGCAAAGTTGGCTAAAAAGAAAACTTTCCTCACAACTACCAGGATCGTACTCAGAAGTTATAAATGAACTGGAAGTAAGATCGATCTGGAACAAATATGGCTTATAAAAATGGTGGCAAAAAAGAAATTAAATAAAAAAAAAGTTATAACAAAAAAAAAAGTTATAACTAAAAATAAATCTAAACCTCAAGATTTATCTTTTCAGGAAGTTATATTTAAATTACAAAAATTTTGGTCTGATTATGGTTGTGTTGTGATGCAGCCTTATGATATGGAAGTTGGAGCTGGTACTTTTCATCCCGCAACGACATTAAGATCTCTAGGACCTAAACCTTGGAAAGCAGCTTATGTTCAGCCCTCAAGAAGACCAACGGATGGACGTTACGGAGATAATCCAAACAGACTTCAACATTATTATCAATTTCAAGTTTTAATCAAACCATCGCCAGAGAATGTTCAAAGTCTTTATCTTAGAAGTTTAAGTGCGCTTGGAATAAATTATAAAGAGCATGATATTCGTTTTGTAGAAGATGATTGGGAAAGTCCGACATTAGGAGCATCAGGACTTGGATGGGAAGTTTGGTGCGATGGAATGGAGATTACTCAATTTACTTACTTTCAACAAATGGCAGGGTTTGAATGTAAACCAGTTTCAGCAGAAATTACTTATGGTCTTGAGAGAATTACAATGTTCATTCAGGGAGTAGATAGTGTATTCGACATTAGATGGAATAATGAAGGGGTTAAATATGGCGATGTTTATAAACGTAATGAAAAAGAATTTTCAGCATACAATTTTGAATTTGCAAACACAGACAATCTTCTAAAATCTTTTGCGATGGCAGAGAGCGAGTGTCAGAATATATTATCTAAAAATTTAGCACTTCCTGCCTATGATCAGTGTTTAAAAGCCAGTCATATCTTTAATACTTTAGATGCAAGAGGAGTTATATCCGTGACAGAAAGAGCTGGATTTATTAACAAAATTAGAACACTTGTTAAAAGCACAGCAGAAGTTTGGTTAAAGAACCCTGACTAATGTCTGACTTATTATTAGAATTATATTCTGAAGAAATACCACCCACACTACAAGAAGATGCAAAGAGTAATATTAGTGCAAATTTTACATCGTTTTTTGAAAAGAATGGTTTTAAAAAAGTCGTAAGTGAAATCTACTCAACTCCAAAAAGATTAATTTTTTATTATAGTAATTTACCAACAAATATCAAAACTGAAGCCAAAGTTTTAAGAGGTCCAAAAGTTGGAGCACCAGAACAAGCAGTGCAAGGTTTTGTTAAATCAAATAATTTAGACACAAAAGATATTTATGAAGAAGACACAGACAAAGGAAAGTTTATTTTTGCAAAAACACAAAAAAAAGAAACTCCAGTTATTGAGGAAATTAAGAAAAATATTCCTCATTTTTTAAATGGCCTGCAATGGCGAAAAAAAATGCGTTGGGGCAATCATGATCTTTCTTGGGGCAGACCTTTAAAATCAATTTTATGTTTATTTGATAAACAAACTATTTCATTTAATTTTTTTCATTTAACATCAACAAATTTCACTTATGTGGATGGTCCTTTAGAAGACAAAGCAGTTGTTATAAAAGATTATAGTCATTTTAAAAAAATATTAACCGATAAAAGAATTGCCTTTGATAACGCAGAGAGAGAAAAATTAATTACTAAAAATATTCAATCGTTTCTTAAAAAGAATGATTGTGAATTAGAAATTAATAATAAATTACTTAAGCAAGTCATTAATCTTGTTGAGGATCCAATTGTTCTAAAAGGATCATTTTTAAAAGATTTTTTAAAATTACCAGAAGAGCTTCTCATTTTAACAATGCAGCATCATCAAAGATATTTCCCAATGCGCTCCACTAACAATCATAAATTAATTAATAATTTTATTGTCGTTGCAAATAAAGAAGATATTACAAATAAAATTATAAAAGGGAACGAAAGAGTTCTTGCCGCACGTTTATCAGATGCAAAATTTTTCTGGGAAAAAAATAAAAGTCAAAATCTAGTAAAACAAGTAAATAAACTTAAGGGAATCACTTTTTACCAAAGTCTTGGTTCGCTTCATGATAAAACACAAAGAATAAGAGTTTTAGCATCATTAATTGCAGATTTTATTAATTGTAAAAAAGATGATGCAGAAATAGCAGCTTCAATTTGTAAAGCAGATTTAGTTTCAGATTTAGTAGGAGAATATCCAGAGCTTCAGGGTGTGTTAGGAAAGTATTTTGCAGTAGAGCAAGGTTTTAGCTTACAAATCGCAAATGCAATCTCAGATCATTATTTACCGATTGGACCAGAAGATAGAGTGCCAAAAGAAAAAATTTCAATTGCAGTCGCTCTTTCTGATAAGATTGATAATTTAGTTGGATTCTTCGGTATCAATGAAAAGCCAACAAGCTCAAAAGATCCTTACGCGCTAAGAAGATCAGCACTTGGTATTCTTAGAATATTAATAGAAAATAGAATTTCTATTTCATTAAAAGAGTTAATTAATAACTCAAAAAACTCATATCTTACGCAAAGAGTGAATATACAAAATCCTAAGTTTGCTGAGGAGATTTTGGTTTTCATTTCAGATCGTTTTAAAAACTTACTTAAAGATCAAAAAGTTAGACCTGATGTTATTGAGTCTGTTTTATTTAATAGTAGATCCGATGATTATTATTCATTGTTTACTAAAATTAAAAATTTAAACAAAGTAGTAAAAAGTAATGATGGGCTAAATGTTATTGCAGTGTACAAAAGATGTGCAAATATCTTAGAGCAATCAAAAAAAGATCTTAAACAAGAACTTTTTGGAGATCCCGAAATTGTTTTATTTAAACATAACGAAGAGAATTTTTTATTTGAAAAAATAAATGAAATTAGAGAACATTATACAACTCCTGCACGATTACGAACGGTAGAACAGACGATGGGTTTGCTAGCTGGCACAAAAGGTTTTGTTGATAAGTTTTTTGATAACGTAAAAGTTAATGATGAAAACGAACAAATTAAAAAGAACAGATTAGAGTTATTATTTCTATTGTGTAAAACTTTTGATAGCTTTGCTGACTTTTCAAAATTTGAGGTTTAAAAATGCCAAAGTGGGTTTATCAGTTTAATAGTTCAAATTGCGAAGGAACTGTCTCGCAAAAACCTCTTTTAGGTGGAAAAGGTGCAAACCTTGCGGAGATGGGAAAATTAGGCCTTCCTGTTCCTCCGGGATTTACAATTACAACAGAAGTTTGCACTGAGTTTTATAAAAATAATCAAAAATATCCAGCCGATCTTAAAATTCAAGTAGAAGACGCTATAAAAAATATTGAAAAAATTTTAGGAAAAAATTTTGGCGATGTTAACAATCCTTTATTAGTATCAGTTAGATCAGGCGCAAGAGTGTCTATGCCCGGAATGATGGATACTGTTTTAAATTTAGGACTGAACGATAAAACTGTTTTAGGATTAATTAAAAAAACTAATAACGAAACATTTGCTTATGATAGCTACAGACGCTTTATTCAAATGTATAGCAACGTTGTCCTTGAAGTAGATCATCATAATTTTGAGGATTTGCTTGATAATTATAAACTAACAAAAGGTGTATTGTCAGACACAGATCTTAAAGCTGAAGATTGGAAAACAATTGTTGGCAATTATAAAGATATTGTAAAGAAAAATACAAAAAAAGATTTCCCTCAAGATTCCCATGAACAATTATGGGGAGCAATAAGTGCTGTATTTCAATCTTGGCAAAATCAAAGGGCAAAAACATACAGAAGGTTAAATAATATTCCTGAAGAGTGGGGCACAGCAGTCAATATTCAATCCATGGTGTTTGGTAATATGGGCAATGATTGTGCAACGGGTGTTGCATTTACCAGAAACCCGTCCACAGGAGAAAATAGTTTTTATGGAGAATATTTAATTAATGCTCAAGGAGAAGATGTTGTTGCCGGCATTCGAACACCAAGAAATATTACTAAAAAAGAAAGATTAGAGTCATCTTCTGAGGATTTATCATTAGAGGAAACAATGCCAGAAGCATTCGCTGAACTTACAAAAATTTATAAAAAATTAGAGACTCACTACCGTGATATGCAGGATATTGAATTTACCATTGAGAATAAGAAACTTTGGATGTTACAGACAAGGTCAGGAAAAAGAACTGCAAAGGCTTCAATTAAGATTGCAGTAGATATGGTTAGTGAAAAATTGATCACAAAAGACGAGGCATTGCTCAGAATTGATCCAAAAATTTTAGATACACTTCTTCATCCAACTTTAGATCCAAAAGCTAAAAAAAATGTAATAGCAAAAGGACTACCGGCATCACCAGGTGCTGCAACAGGAAAAGTTACTTTTAATGCAGATGATGCTGAGCAAATGAAAGCTAACAATCAAAATACTATTTTAGTTCGAGTTGAAACATCGCCAGAAGACATTCATGGAATGCACGCTGCTGTTGGAATTTTAACTTGCAGAGGAGGAATGACAAGCCATGCTGCCGTTGTTGCAAGAGGAATGGGAAGACCCTGCGTTTCAGGCGCTGGTGTTATAAAAATAGATTATGCAACTAAACTTTTCAAAGTAGACAGCATTGAAGTAAAAGAGGGCGACATTATTACAATCGATGGTTCAACAGGCGAAGTAATGCTTGGAGAAGTTAAGACAATTAATCCAGATATCTCAGGAGATTTTTCTGAAATAATGAAATGGGCCGATGAAGTTAGAACTTTAAAAATTAGAGCAAACGCCGAAACCCCATTAGACTCTCGAACTGCAAGAGGATTTGGTGCAGAAGGAATTGGACTTTGTAGAACAGAGCATATGTTTTTTGATGAAGAAAGAATTTTATATGTAAGACAGATGATCCTTTCAAAAACTAAAGAAGATCGTCTAAAAGCTTTAGATAAAATTTTACCATTTCAAAGAAAAGATTTTGTCGAAATTTTTACAATCATGAAAGGTCTTCCCGTTACAGTTAGACTGTTAGATCCTCCTTTGCATGAATTTTTACCAAAAACTGAAAAAGAAATAGATATTGTAGCGAAATCTTTAAAAATTCATTCAAGTGAAATTAAAAATAGAATTAATTATTTGCATGAAGAAAATCCTATGCTGGGTCACAGAGGTTGTCGTCTAGCAATTTCTTTTCCTGAAATTTATGAAATGCAATGTCGAGCAATTTTTGAAGCTTTATATGAATTACAAAAACAAAAAGTTGAAGCTGTCATTCCGGAAATTATGATTCCACTTGTTGCAACAGAAAGAGAAATTGAAATTTTAAGAGAATTAGTTGATCGTATTGCGCAAGAAATTCAAAAAAAGAATAATTTTAAAGTAGATTATTTAGTAGGCACTATGATTGAGCTTCCAAGAGCTGCTCTTAATGCAAATAATATTGCAAAACATGCGGACTTTTTTAGTTTTGGAACAAACGATTTAACACAGACTACACTTGGCATATCCAGAGACGACTCTGGTAAATTTTTAGATGATTATGTTGAAAATAAAATATTCAAAATTGATCCATTTGTAAGTATTGATCAAGATGGAGTAGGTGAGCTTATAAAACTTGCATGTTCACGAGGACTGGAAGCAAAAAAAAATATCAAACTTGGAATTTGTGGTGAGCATGGTGGAGATCCAGATTCTATAGATTTTTGCCATAGAGCCGGATTGCATTATGTCTCTTGTTCTCCATATAGAGTTCCAATTGCAAGATTGTCTGCTGCCCAAGCAAGCATAAGAGCCAAAAAATAAATCGATTCTTATAAATTTAAGATAAATTCTTAACTAACAGAACTACACATAGGCCAGGTATGTAGTTTGTTTAAAAATCATTGATTTACTTGGGTATTTAAGAATCTTTATTAAGAATGAAGGCTTTTCCTTGTCAAAAAAACATTTACAGGAAAGCCTAAATTAAATAGTTTCGCCCCTAATTAACTTAACAACAAGTAAAACAAATGAAAACTATACTAGCAACAATCGTAAGTATGTTCTTATTCGTATCTTTTGCAAATGCTCAAGCTAAATCTTGCGCTGATTTAATCAAAGGTTACGATGCAGCAGTAAAAACAGCAAAATTAGATGCAGCAGCAACTAAAAAAGCTGGTGATCTTAGAAAAGCAGCTGGTGATGCACTAGCAGCTAAAAAAGAAGCTGATTGCGTTAAATCAATCAACGCCGCTTCTGCTGTTCTAGCTCCGGCTAAGAAGTAAGCATTTTTTTTTAAAGTGCTAACTTCTGGTTAGCACTTTAAAAATCCCCCTCCTCTAAAATTACTCAAAATAGAAGTTTTTCACTAAGTTTTTAAAAAGTTATTAAAAATTACAAATCCATTTCGTCTATAAGATAGTATTTTTTGTAGATTAGGTTAAATATATTTTATGAGCCCTACGTTAGTTCAAAGTATAGCTTTAATAATATTTGTTGTAGCAATTCTTCATACATTTTCTGTAAAATTTTTTAAATCTCTAGCTCAGAAATTTCCAAGGCATCATAATATTTTTGATATGTTGGGAGAGGTTGAAATTGTTTTTGGATTTTGGGCTATAGTTTTGGTTTTAATTATATTCTTTTTACTAGGAAAAACTGAAACAGTTAATTATTTAAATAACCAAAGTTATGTTGAGCCATTATTTGTTTTTGTAATAATGGTAATAGCAGCTAGTAAGCCGATTTTAGATTTTTCATTATCTTGTGTTAAAAAAATATCAGCATTGTTACCTGTTAATAAATCTTTAAGTCTTTTTTTAATTACAATGTCTTTTGTGCCTTTGTTGGGTTCATTTATAACAGAGCCTGCAGCAATGACTTTGGGGGCATTAATTTTAAGAGATCATTTTTACTCAAAAAAAATTTCAAATAAATTTAAATATGGAATCATTGGAACTTTATTTGTAAATGTAAGCATAGGTGGAGCTATGACACCATTTGCTGCGCCTCCCATTCTTATGGTTGCTGCTAAATGGAATTGGGATTTAAATTTCATGATTAATACTTTTGCGTGGAGGACTGCACTTGCCGTTTTTGTAAATAGTATAATTCTTACTTTTCTTTTTAGAAATGAACTTACTAAATTAGGAGAATCTAAGATTAAAACAATTAAAATTCCGTCTTTTGTTTTGATTTTACATTTAATTTTACTTTTAGGAGTAATCTTTTTTGTTCATGATTTAATAATTTTTCTTGGAATTTTTTTAATATTTTTAGCGGTTGTAAATGCCTTTAATCAATATCAAGATAAGCTGATTATTAATCAAGCTTTTCTAGTTTCGTTATTTTTAGCAGGATTAGTGGTTTTAGGAGGGCAACAAAAATGGTGGCTTCAAACAGTTCTTGCTAAATTAACCCCAGATCAGATTTACTATGTTGCAACAGCCTTAACAGCTGTTACAGATAATGCTGCTCTTACTTATTTAGCCTCGCTTGTTGATGGCCTTTCAGACCAATTCAAGTACGCAATTGCAGCAGGAGCAATTACTGGTGGAGGATTAACTGTAATTGCAAACGCTCCTAACCCTGCAGGTTATTCAATTTTAAATAAAAAATTCTCTGGAGGTATCGTTAGTCCTTTGTATTTGTTTTTATCCGCTTTGGGACCTACGATTGTTGCAATTATTTGTTATAAAATTATATAAATAGCGGAATAATTTTTCTGAGACTTATTATTATAATAAGACAGCCAACAATTGTTAAAATCATTTTAATACTCATTTTTGAGGTAGCTTTTGCAGCATAAGGAGCTATTAAAAAACCACCAATTATAAGGCCAGCTAATGCTTCCCAATCTGTAATTTTAACTAAAAATACAAAAGTAGTTGCTGATGCTAAATTAATAAAAAATTCGGAAGCATTAACAGTTCCAATAACTTTTTTTGGCAACATTTTTCCACCTAATAAACTTGTTGTAACAACAGGACCCCAGCCACCTCCACCAGCGCCATCCACAAATCCACCGGTTACCGCAAGAGGAATAACAGCTGAATTTTTTTGTTTAAATTGTAATTTTATTTTTGAATAGGCTTTTGCAATTAGAAATATTCCCATGAAGAATAAATAAATAGAAATTACGATTGATAAATAGGGAATTTTAACTCTAGTTATCACTAAAGCTCCAAGAATAGCCCCAACGATCCCAGGTATCAGAAGTTTTTTAAATAATTTTGTATCAACATTTCCAATTTTCCAGTGATTTAATCCTGACGATCCTGAGACAAAAATTTCAGCTATATGAATGTAAGCAACTGCTTTAACAGGAGAAATTCCGTAGCCCAATAAAAAAGCTGTACCTGTCACCCCATAAGCCATTCCTAAGCTACCATCGATTAATGCAGCAATCGATCCAAACAATAAAGCCCAGAAAAATAAATCACTGTTAAAAGGAGTGGGGTCTATTCCTCGATAATAGGTTAGCATTGCTATCGCAGAGACAACTAATAAACCAAATAAAATTTTAAATATTTTATTACTCATTATATAAATTCTTTATTTTTAAAATAATGTTATTAGTTAATAACAATGTTTCAAGTATTAGATAAATTTAAACAACCAATATTTGTGCTTATTGCAGGTTCAATTCTACTTGCCCTTGCATTTGGGATTAGACACTCTTTTGGAATATTTTTAATTCCTATTAGTGAAAAGAATGAGTGGGGCAGAGAAGTGTTTGCAATGGGTCTTGCTTTTCAAAATTTAATGTGGGGAATTTGGCAACCTTTTACCGGTAGAATTTCTGACAAGATAGGTTCTGGTGTTGTCGTATTTGTTGGTAGCATTCTTTATTCATTAGGTTTGTTTTTAATGGGATTTCTTTCAACCAAAACAGGATTTATTATTGCATCAGGAATTTTAGGAATTGGAATATCAGGAGTTACATTTCCAATTTTTGGAGCAATTAGCAGGTCTGTAACGCCAGAGAAAAGAAGCATTTCAATTGGAATTGCAATGTCGAGCGCATCCCTTGGACAATTTATAATGTTGCCTGCATCTTTAGTGTTATTGCAAAACTTTGGTCCAACTTTAGCCTTTGGTATTTTATCTGTTTTCACACTAGTAATGTTAGTCCTCGCCGTTCCTATGTTTGAAAAGCCAATTCAACAAACAGTTGCTCAAGATTTATCATTAAGAGAAATATTAACAGAAGCTTTTAGCCATAAAGGATTTTGGCTGTTATGCATTGGATTCTTTGTATGTGGCTTTCATATTCTTTTTATTATGACTCATGCGCCAGCATTCTTAATTGATAGAGGTCTATCACCGCAAATAGGGACTATTGTATTAGCTTTAATAGGACTATTTAATATTTTTGGAACTTATTACGCAGGATTTTTAGGAGGTAAGATTAGAAAACCTTTACTCTTAAGTTCTATTTATGCATCACGTGCAGTGATTATTTTAATTTTTATTTTATTTCCTGTTACAAATTTAACAGCCTATATATTTGCTGCTTTAATGGGAGTGCTTTGGCTTTCAACAATTCCACTAACTCAAGGAACAATCACAACAGTTTTTGGTGTTAAAAATATGAGTATGCTCTATGGAATTGCTTTTTTATTTCATCAAGTGGGAGCTTTTTTAGGTGGTTGGTTGGGGGGCAAAGTTTATGATGTGACAGGCTCTTATGATATTGTTTGGTATATTTCAATTGCACTTGGAGTATTTGGGGCAATTATTAATTATCCAATTGAAGAAAAAACGATCTCAAGATTAGAAATAAAAGCAGTATGAAAAAATCAATAATTTTTTTATGGGTAGGTTTTGCTTCATTTCTTTTAGCAGTTGCTTATTCTTATCAAACTAAAGGTATGGAGCTTTATTTTTTAATTTCTAAACTTTGCTCTTAATTATTTTTTATTATTTTCTACCCAAGTTAAAAATATAAAGAATAAAATAGTTCCAATCATGCCAACGACGAAAAGTATAAGACCTGTAATTAAACTCATAAATTTTTATTTTGGTTTTGGGTTAAACACCTCTATAATATCCGAATAATATATTTTTAAATATTCAACAAACTCCTCTAAAAGACCAAAGAAATCAGTAAACTCAGGATTTTTATTAAGTATATATTCTCTATTTTCAAAGCTGATAGCCATACCGATTATAGAAATAATCAGAATAGTTAAAAAAATTTTGCTATAATTTATCTTACTTTTATTTTCATATTTAATTGGAATATAGTTTTTTCCAGGCTTTTCTTTTTTGGGTTTTTGATTTTTAGCTTCTTCTTTTTTTTTCTCTTCCTCTTTAATATGATTGTCTTTTAAAACTTTAAATTCTTCAGAACTTGCTGGTTCTTGAAACCATTTTTCATCACAAACTCCACACTGAACTACTCGACCATTAATACCAATTTCCTCAGCTTTAACTGCAAATTTATATTTTTTACAAGCGCACTCAATAATCATTTAAAAATAATACGATTTAATATTAAAATATCTTTAGCATTATTTACTACTAATAAATCATATTTTTTTTTCATTTTATTTTCTTTTTTAGATTCTGGATCACCTATTAATTTTTTTGTACTATCATTTTTTCCATAAATTTCATTTATAATTTTTTTTGCAGGATCTTGAATAGATTTAACTTTTAAAATATTATCCATAGCGCTCAGAATATCTTTTACGGGAATTTCATTTGCGATTTTTTTCGTTGATTCTTGAGCCGATTTAACTTTTAAAATATCATCTACTGCACTTAAGATGTCTTTTACTGAGTAATCTTGCTTCATAAATATAAATTAATTAAATCTTAATAATCTTTAAATTTCTATTGTTTTATTTTTGTAATTTTAAAATAATACTTTTTAACACGAGCGTTTATGAACTATTTTTTTGATTTTGAATGTTTGCTAATGCTTCTGTTCATAATGTAGTCCATCAGCGCTAGCAACACCCCGCTAACAACAAAAGTCAGGTGAACAACAACATATAAAATAATAGTATCTTTTGAATATTTATCCAAATTCATAAATATTTTTAGTAAATGAATTCCTGAAATAGCAACGATTGATGAAATTAATTTAATTTTAAGATCTGTAAAATCTACATGACCCATCCATTCAGGCTTATCTTCATGATTTTTTATATGAATTTTAGATACGAAATTTTCATAGCCTGAAAAAATAACAATAATTAATAAATTTGCAGCAAGCGAAATATCAACGAGACTTAGTATAAAAAGTAAAACACCCGCAATATCTGTTTCATGAATAATTGTGAAGAAGTGAATTATTTCTCTACCAAATTCATAAAGCAAAACTAATAAACTTAAAGACAGGCCTAGGTAAAACGGAGCAAGTATCCAACGCGATGCAAATATTGTTTTTTCTAATAAAATCTCAACTCTTTTCATAAAATTTTTATTTTTATTTAACTTTTTAAGAATTATAGCATTAATAAACACTTGCTAAACTCTTGCATTCATTATTTAATCGGATTTTATAATTTATGCCATCAGTTATTTTAAGAGATACAAATTTACAAGGTAATATTACCGAAAAAGATAGCATTACAATTGACGGAATAGTTGTGGGCGAGATTAAAGCTGAAGAGGTTATTATTCTTGAGAATGGAAATATTACAGGCAATGTGACAGCAGATAATAATATTGAAGCAGGAGGTCAAATAACAGGCGACCTTTATTCAGAGCGAATTCATTTAAATAATTCGGCCAAAATTAGAGGTAAATTATCACATAGAAATCTTGTTGTTGATGAGGGCGCACAATTAGAAATTGTATCCTCTACAAGAAAAAAAATAACAAATAATAACAAAGAATAATAATGTTTTTTAAATCAGATAAAAAAAATCAAGATCAAGTTCGTGGTTTTTCACATTTAGGTGAAAATTTTCGTTTTGATGGAGAAATAGACTGTAAAGGAGAAATTGAGATTGCTGGAAAAATTAAAGGAAATGTTAAAGCAAAAAAATTGAGAATATTAGAAACCGGAATAGTAAAAGGCATAGTCCAAGCAGAGGATGTCGAGGTTTTGGGTCACATGGTGGGTAATATTGATTCTAAAAATATTTATATTGGAAATAAAGGAGTTATTAGAGGGAACCTTCATTTTGAAAATAACTTAACTGTTTTAGAAGGGGCTGATATTTTTGGTCATGTACAAAAAAATAAAAAAGATAAAGTTAAAAGATCAGACACTGATAAAGTTAAGTATCTAGAGCATAATAAAATAGCTTCTTAATCGATTTTGGTGAAACAAAGCCAAATTACTCTTCAATATAGCTTTAATTAATCTTGTTAACTGATAAAGGTTACATTTTATTATTAAATAATTTTATTAGATTTTTACTTACAACTTTCCCCAAATTTAAATGATTAACTTTGAAGGCTTTAGCCTTTCACAAAACTTACAAAATTCATTAGCGCGAATGAATTTTACAGCACCAACTCCTATTCAAGTAAGTTCTATACCGCTTGCCCTAGAAGGTCGTGATATTTTAGGTTCGGCACAAACAGGAACAGGAAAAACTGCGGCCTTTAGTATTCCATTAGTTGAATTGTTAAGTAGATCAAAGCAAGGTTCGGCTCTAGTGTTAACTCCAACACGTGAACTCGCTAATCAAGTAATAGCTGTAATTATTCAGTTGCTTGGAAAAAGTAATCCAATCAAGGCAGCATGTTTAATTGGAGGAGAGTCTATGTATAAACAGTTAGGACAACTTAAATCACGTCCAAGAATTATTGTAGGAACACCAGGAAGAATAAATGATCACTTAGATAGAAAATCATTAAAATTATCAGATACAGGTTTTTTAGTTTTAGATGAAACAGACCGTATGCTTGATATGGGCTTTGGAATTCAAATTGATAGAATATTAAAACACCTTCCGGCAAAAAAACAAACATTAATGTTTTCTGCAACTCTACCTGAAGAGATTGTTAGAATGTCGTCTAAATATTTAAAAAATCCTGAAAGAGTTTCTATGGGGGCAACGAATGTGCCATCCATAAAAATTAAGCAAGAAGTTATTCATATAAAACAAGAGCAAAAATATCAGGAGTTAATTAAGCAATTACAAGAAAGAACCGGCTCAATTTTAGTATTTGTTAAAACTAAACATAATTCAAAAAATTTAGCAGCTAAGCTTTGTAAGGAAAAATTCAAAGCAGATGCTTTGCATGGAAATCTAAGACAAAGCAAAAGAACTACGGTGATGAGCGCCTTTAGAAATAAGAAATTTACAATACTTGTTGCAACAGATATTGCTGCAAGAGGACTTGATGTTCCCCACATTGAACATGTTATTAATTACGACCTTCCCCAAGTTGCTGAAGATTATATTCACAGAATGGGTAGAACTGCTAGAGCAGGAGCAGAGGGTTCTTCTTTATCCTTTATTACTAATAGCGATAGAGAAAAATGGAATGCTATTGAGAGATTATTAGATCCAACTAAAAAGAAAGAAAATTTTTCTAAGAGCAAAAGCGGAGGCGGTGGATTTCAAAGAGATTATAAAAATAAAAGAAGAGGAGGGGAAAGAGACAGAAATAAAGGAGGAAGACCAAGCTTTGGTGGAAGCAGATCCTCAGAAGGATTTAGAGGAAATAAGCCAGCAGAAAGATCTCGAGAAAACAAACCCACAGATAGATTTAGAGGAAATAGACATTCAGAAGGATTTAAGCCTAAAAATACCGAAGGTTTTAAAGAATACAAACCAAGAGAAGGCGGTGAAAAAGACTACAGAAGAAAAAGTGACAGAGAAAAGCCAAAATTTTTTAATAAAAAATCTAAAGACTTCAAAGATAGAAATTTCAATACAGGTAATAGAAAAAATTATAAGAATAAAGAATCATTTAATTAAAAAAAAGAGTTTAGTCTTATCAATTAATGGACAAATACATAACTTTTATTGGTTTCTTTTCTGGTTTTTGCACAACAGTTGCCTTTGTTCCGCAAGCTTACAAGGTTTGGAAAACTAAAAGCACAAAGGATATTTCTTTGTGGATGTTTTTAATATTTATAATTGGTGTTGCTAGTTGGTTAGTCTACGGAGTATTAACTAATAATTTACCTATAATATTTGCAAATATCGTAACTTTATTTTTAGCTTTTGTAATTTTAGTTGCAAAAATTAAATTTAATTGAAGTTTAGGGAAATATCCAGATTTTGAGGACTGTGGGTCAGTCTTCCAATTGAAATTCTATTAACACCCGTCTTTGCATAATCAAGAATATTTTTATCATTAATATTACCAGAAGCTTCTGTTTCATATTTGTTACCAACAATACTTAATGCTTTTTTAATTTCATCCGGTTTCATATTGTCTAATAATAATCTATTAAAATTTAGCGATTGAATAGTTTCTAATTGACTTAGTGTGTCCACTTCTACCGTTATGACCTTTCCGCTTCTGTTTAATCTTAAAGCATTTTGCACAAGATCAAATATATTTTGTGATGCAGAAATATGGTTGTCTTTTATAAAAATTTCATCAAATAAATTAAATCTATTATTCGTGCCACCGCCAAGAGTTACGGCGTATTTTTGAATAGCTCTAAGTGTTGGTAGAGTTTTTCTAGTACAACAAATTTTTGTTTTATATTCTTTAACTAAGTTAACGTAATAATGAGTTTTTGTTGCAATGCCTGATATTAGGCCTAAAAAATTAATTGCCGTTCTTTCTGATTTTAAAATAGAGCCAGTTAATCCTTTAATTTCAGCAATAATATCGCCTTTTTTTATAGATGATCCTTCTTGAAATTTTTTCTTTAATTTTGTTTTTTTATCAATTTGTTTAAAAGCTTCATCTGCAAAATCTAATCCACCAATAATTCCATCCTCATTTGCAATAATTTTTGCAGAAGTAATAGAACTTTTATTTACCAAAAGATCAGTCGTAATATCTTTTTGTGCTTGATCCTCAAATAAAGAAGCGCCAACAATGCTTTTTATATAGCCGCTAGTAATAAGTTTAGATTTTGACATTCTTTAAGCAACTTTTTCTATATATTCTTTTTTATTTAAGAATTCCTGCATCTCTTTTAACGTAATTTTTTTTCTAAATAAAAATTTCTCATTTGATTTTGGATAATCACTTCTAAAATGAGCTCCTCTGCTTTCTTTTCTCATGTAGGCTGAGTAAGTGATTAATCTTGATACTAAAATCATATCTTTAAGTTTAGCTGATAAATCTTTTGCTTCTCTTTCTATTCTATCAATTTCAATGAATGCTTTTCGTAGTTTTTGTTCATTTCTATAAACACCTACTAAATCACTCATGATATTTCTAAGCTGCCAAATATATTTTTTTGCTCTAATTCGTGATGAAGTTTTTTCTTTCGGTAAATATTTTTTGAAATTAATATTTTTATCTTCGATGATATTAAGAACTTCAGAATTAATAGAAGTTGCTATTCTTTTTCCAAAAACAAAGGCCTCAAGCAGAGAATTTGAAGCCAGTCTATTCGCTCCGTGAGCACCTGTTGAAGAAACCTCACCACAAGCCCAAAGCCCTTTAATAGATGATTTTCCATTTTCGTCAACGAGGACGCCCCCCATATGATAATGAGCAGCAGGAGTTACAGGTATTTTTTCTTTAGTAAAATCAATATTAGCTTTTTTTAAAAAATTGTAAGCACTTGGAAACATTGTTTCTAATTGTTCGTTTGAAAATTTTCTACAATCCAAGAATGTTGAATGTCCTAGATCTTTTAATCTTTGTAGTTCACGAGCAACGATATCACGGGGAGCAAGATCTCCGCTTGGATGAATTGATTTCATAAATTGATTATCATTTTCATCAACTAACTTTGCGCCATCTCCTCTAAGCGCTTCAGTTAATAAAGGCGTTGGATCAAGCCCAACATCCATCCCTGTTGGATGAAATTGAACAAATTCCATATCAGAAAGAACAGCACCAGCACGCGCCGCCATTGCAATACCTTCACCATAGATGTCCCTTGGATTTGTAGTATGCTCATAAATACTACCAAGACCTCCTGTTGCTAGAACAACATTAGGTGCTTTAAAAAATGTAAAATTATCAACTATGTTCTTTCCAATATGACGACCAATTAAACCAATGACTTTATTATTTTCAGTTATTATTTCATCAACCGTAACATCTTCTAGAATAGTAATATTTTCTAACTTTTGAATGTTATTTATCAAAGTTTTTATAATTTCTCTTCCCGAACTATCACCGTTTACTTTTAATACTCTACGTCTGCTATGAGCTGCTTCTTGAGACATTAAAAAATTTTTAAGATGATCTTTGTCAAAATTAACTCCTTTTTCTTCTAGAAATTTAATAATAGAAGATGCTTCTTCCGTTATAATTTTAACAATTTTTTCATCACTTAGTCCTGAGCTTGCTTTAATAGTATCTTCAAAGTGAATCTTTGGACTATCATCTTTACCAACGGCTGCGGCAATTCCTCCTTGTGCCCAAGCGCTTGATGAAGCTTCACCTAATTTTTTTTTAGAAATTAAAGTAACTTTTCTTGGGTAAAGACAGATTGCAGTCATTAATCCAGAAATTCCAGATCCAATAACAATAACGTCAGTAGTGTGTAAACTTTCCATTAAGCAAGACTAGATTGACGACCAACTTTAATCATACGCTCAATAGGAAGTCTTGCTTTATCTATAATAGATTTATCGATCAAAACTTCATTCGTTTCATTCATTAAACAATCATAAATTTTTGGTAATTGTATTCTTTTCATGTGAGGACATAAATTACATGGTCTAACAAAATTAGTTTCAGGATTTTCAACCTGAACATTGTCGCTCATTGAACATTCTGTAACCAAAAATACATTCTTAGGTTTGTTATTTTTAACATATTGAATCATTCCAGATGTTGAACCAGTAAAATCAGAAGCTTTAATAACATCAGTAGGACACTCAGGATGTGAAACAATAACTAAATCAGGATAACTCTTTCTAAGTTGCTTTAATTCTTCTGCTGTAAACTGTTCATGAACCATGCATGTTCCATCCCAAGGAATAATTTTAACTTTAGTTTGTGAAGCGACATATTTTGCAAGATAGACATCAGGCAAAAATATAACTTCTTTTACTCCCAAAGATTCGACAACTTTTACACCATTGGCTGAAGTGCAGCAGACATCTGTTTCAGCTTTAACCTCAGCAGACGTGTTAACATAAGTGACCACTGGAACGCCTGGATATTGTTTTTTTAATTTTCTAACATCTTCTGCAGTAATCGACTCTGCAAGGGAGCATCCCGCTTTCATATCTGGAATAAGAACTTTTTTATTAGGAGACATTATTTTTGCAGTCTCAGCCATAAAGTGAACGCCTGCCATAATAATAATATCTGCTTTAGTTTTTCCAGCCTCAATTGCTAAAGTTAAAGAGTCCCCAATAATATCAGCGACTCCATGATAAATTTCTGGAGTTTGATAGTTATGCGCTAAAATAACTGCATTCTTCTTTTTTTTAAGTTCATTAATTCGATAAATATAGGGAGCATGCAAAGGCCATTCTAATGCTGGTACAACAGATTTTATTTTTTGATAAATACCTGCGGTATTTTTTTCAATTTCTTTTGTAAATTCTAGCTGAGTGTTCATAAATTTTTATAATTTATAAATGATAATTGACTAAGTTATTATAGTAAATTTAATATTTAAATTGGTTAAAACAGCACTATTTGCTTAGATAAGCATCCAGTCAGGGATATTAATTTTTATAGACGCCGTTTCTGTTTTTAATTCTCGACCAATAATCAAATTTTTACTGTCCTTATTAATTTTGATTAATCCAAAGGGAAATAAATCGTTAATTAAAACTTTTCCAATCTCTTCGTTATTTAAAGTAATTTTTTGCTCTTCTTTAACCTTACCAATTATAGTTTGTAGTGCGAATAATCTTTTATTGACCTTATTTTTTAAATGCATTCGAGCAGTATTTTCCTGACCAATGTAACATCCTTTTTTTTGATCTATTCCATTTAGTTCTAGAAAGTTAGCCTCAAGAGAGAATAATTGATTTTGTAATTTTTGAATGTCTTTAGATGGAACTCCCAAATCAAATAGTTTTTTCTCTAATAAATATTTTTCATTGGATTGTTCAATGTCTAAGTCGTTCAAAAATTCTTTAATTTTAGGCTGTTCTATAATTGCTCTTGCTAAAGTACCTTTTATTCTTGGGTCTTCAAAAATTAGGTAATTTTTATAATTAATTAGATTTAATTTATTAATATTGAGATTTTTAAATTTTGCAAAAGGTATATCAATACTTACTAAATCATTTTCAATTTTAATTTCTACTTTGGATCTTAATTTGTAATTATAAAGTTTATTGAATAAATCTTTTATTAACTCGCCATTACATTCAATTAAAAAAATATTTTTTGTTTTTAAAATAATAAATTCAAATAAAAATTTTCCTTGCGCAGTTAATAATGAGGCAAATACAGTGTTATTATCTGTTACTTTCTTAATATCATTAGAAATAATATTTTGAATAAAATCGATACTATCTTCCCCTTTAATACTAATAAAACCTTTTGAAGTTATATAAGCTTTATCCGTTTCCATTATTGTACGTTTATGTTCTTTGGTGTATTAAATTTTAGATGTCAAATATATATGATTTAATTATAAAAGACGGCAACTGTTTTATAAATAACAATCTAATTCAAACAGACATTGGAATTAAAGATAATCAAATTATTAAAATAGGCCCAATCAACGAAGGCGGAGATAAAGTTCTTGATGCGAAGGGTCTTACAATTATTCCAGGCGCCATAGATACTCAGGTTCATTTTAGAGAACCCGGTAATCCAGATAAAGAAGATTTAGAAAGCGGCAGTAAAGCTGCAATTTTAGGAGGAATAACTTCTATTTTTGAAATGCCAAATACAAATCCAACAACAGATAACTTTGAAAGATTTCAGGAAAAACTAGATAGAGCAAAAAATCGAATGCATTGTAATTATGCATTTTATTTTGGAGCAACAGAAAATAACTTTGAATTAATAAAGCAAACATCTGATTTAAAAGGATGTTGTGGAATTAAAATGTTTGTTGGTTCATCTACAGGTACATTGCTTGTAAAAAAAGACGAAGCGATTGAAGAAGTTATTAGAATAAGTCCAAGAGTTGTTTCAATTCATTCAGAAGACGATGATTTGTTACAAAAGAAAAAAGTTTTAATCGAAAAGGGGAATGTTAAGACACATTCTATTTGGAGAGATTATGAAGTCGCATTAACTTCTACTACAAAAGTTGTTGGCTTTGCTAATAAACATAAAAAAAGAATACATATTTTACATGTATCTTCTAAAGAAGAGATAGATTTTTTAGCAAACAATAAAAAATATGTAACTGTTGAAACAACTCCACAGTTTTTATCTTTATTTGCACCTGATTGTTATGAGGAACTTGGAACCTTGGCGCAAATGAATCCTCCTATAAGAACAAAGGATCACCAAGATGTTTTATGGAAACGTCTGTTAGATGGAACTGTTGATGTTCTTGGATCAGATCATGCTCCGCATACATTAAAAGAAAAACAAAAACCATATCCAGAAAGTCCTTCTGGTTTGACAGGCGTTCAGACTATGCTTCCTATTATGTTAGATCATGTAAATAATAAAAAACTTACATTTCAAAGATTAGTTGAATTGTTGAGCATTAATCCTTGTAAAATCTTTAATATTAAAAAAAGAGGAGAGATCAAAGAAGGTTATTATGCAGATCTTACTGTTATTGATATGAACTTAAATTTCAAAATTACCAATGATTGGATTGCAAGTAGATGTGGATGGACGCCATTTAATAATAAAACTGTAAAAGGTTTACCAGTTGGAACTATTGTAAATGGCAAAATTGCTTCATGGAATCAAAAGATTGTTGATACTAAATTTGGAAAACCTTTAGAATTCTAATTTTTAATTATTCTAGCTTCAATCAAAGATAATTTAATCTCATCTAAAATGACAGGATCATCAATTGTTGCTGGCATTTTATAAGGAACTTGATCTGCTATTTTACCAACTGTTCCTCTTAAAATTTTTCCAGATCTTGTTTTTGGAAGTCTTTTTACAACAACTATATTTTTAAATGCAGCCACAGGTCCAATTTTATCTCTAATCATTTGAATGCATTCTTTAGAAATATCCTCAGGCTTTTTTGTTACTCCAGATTTTAAAACAATTAATCCAAGAGGTATTTGACCCTTTAAATTATCTGCAATCCCAAGCACTGCACATTCAGCAACACTAGTATTTTCAGACAATATTTCTTCCATTGAACCAGTTGAAAGTCTATGTCCCGCAACGTTAATAATGTCGTCTGTTCTAGACATTATCCATACATATCCATCTTCATCAATGTGCCCAGCGTCATAAGTTTTGTAGTAACTCTTATAAGGATCCATATAATTTTCTTTATATCTTTTGTCTGCTTTCCATAATGTTGGAAAAGTTCCTGGAGGAAGAGGTAATTTTACTACCACGTCACCCATTTCAGACGGTTTAGCTTGTGTGCCGTCAGGTTTTAAAATTTGAATATTATAACCAGGAACTGCTTTACCGGCAGAGCCATATTTTGTTTCAAACAAATCAAGACCCGCACAATTTGCGCTTATTGCCCATCCAGTTTCGGTTTGCCACCAATGATCTATTACAGGTTTTTTTAATAAGTTTTCAGCCCACTTAATTGTATCTGGATCAGCTCTCTCTCCTGCTAAAAATAATATTTCAAACTTAGATAAATCATATTTTTTAAAAAATTTTCCTTCGGGATCTTCTTTTTTTATAGCTCTAAAAGCAGTAGGGGCAGTAAATAATGATTTAACTTTATGTTCTGATATTATTCTCCAAAAAGAACCGGCATCGGGAGTTCCGACGGGTTTTCCTTCATATAATATTGTTGTGCATCCATGAAACAATGGCCCATAAACAATATAAGAGTGACCAACAACCCAACCTATATCACTTGCTGACCACCAAATATCACCAGGGTCAATATTGTAAATATTTTTCATCGACCATTTTAAAGCAACGACATGACCACCAATGTCTCGCACAATACCCTTTGGAGTTCCTGTTGTTCCAGAAGTGTAAAGTATGTAAGCAGGATCGTTAGCATCCATATGCTCACAATCAGCTTCTTTTGCATTTTTAATAAAATCTTGCCAAGAAATATCGTTAATACCCAATTCAACAGAATTATTTTCTCTTTGAAATATTACGCACTTTTTTGGTTTAAGGGCTGCGAGTCTTATAGCTTCATCTAAAAGTGGTTTGTACTGAACTGTTTTTCCAGGTTCAAAACCACAAGAAGCAGAAATAATTAATTTTGCTTCAGAGTCATCTATTCTTGCAGCAAGTTCGTTTGCCGCAAACCCTCCAAATACAACTGAATGTACAGCGCCTATTCTTGCGCAGGCAAGCATAGCAAAAACTGCCTCAGGAATCATAGGCATATAAATAATTATACGATCACTTTTTTTTATTCCAAAATTTTTTAATGCGCCTGCAAATGTAGAGACTATTTTTTTTACCTCAGAATAACTAAATGAAATTTTTTTAGAAGTAACAGGGCTGTCATAAATAATAGCTGTCCGAGATCCGTTTCCCTCCTCAACATGTCTATCAACTGCATTAAAACAGGTATTAATTTTTCCTTCAACAAACCATCGATAAAAAGGAGGGTTAGAAATATCTAAAACTTTTTTATAAGGTGAAAACCATTTAACATCTTTTGCAGCTTCACCCCAAAATTTTTCAGGATCTGCAATCGATGCTTTATATAAATTATCGTACTTATTATTCAATTTTTTCCCAACTATTATTAGGTTAATTTAATAGTAAACCAAAAGATATGCAGTTTCAAAGCTAAGAATTTAGCTATTAAAGTTTTGCTCTTTAGATTTTTGATATTTCAATATTTTCCGCAATGGAATGTAAGATTATATGAGGAAGTGTTAACGACGCTAAGCCAATAAAAATAATTTTCTCAATCGAGTTTTGAAGAAGGTTAAATTTTATCAAAAAAAATAAACTAATAATTAGAATAAAAAAAGTTATTAAAGTTAAAAATAATGATTTCTTAAAAAATATTTGAAAGCCTCTAATTAAATTTGGGTTAAGTTCATTAGAAATTAGAAGAATGTTTTTAAGAGAATGCATGAAACAAAAATATAAGGTAAATGCAACAATTGGAGCAAACAAATAAAATACAATAATTATTAAAAAAATTTCAAAAATAATTGAAATAAAGTCATTTCTGTTTAATTTTTTTTTTAAATAAACATATAAATAAAATAGTACCTGAGTAAGCAAATTGAGTATTAAAATCAATTTAGTATCATTACTTGATAGCAGAACGTAATCTTTTGAAAAAATTATTGTATTAAAAATAAAGTTAGTTTGTTCAAAATTAAAAAATAGTGGAAGCAGCACAATTAAAGAACCTTTTAAAAAAAAAATAAATAGGTGAAGTTTATATTTTTTATCTAAATAAATTTCTAAATCTTCTTTTCCAAAATGAAATGAAGATAGAAGTAAAAAAATTATTAATGAGATTAATGGATTTAAATACCAAATTATAAAAACTGAAATAGCTAATGCAACATAAGTAAAATAAAAAATAAATTTCCAATTCTTGAATTTATTATTAAATAATAACTCACCTTTTTTTCCGTCATAGGCCCCATGCGAAACACCTACTGTTGCAATTAATAAGAAACAAAAAAATATATATATATGCAGATGGCAAATTTAAAAACAAATTAATTGTAGTTAAAATACAAATTAATAATAAAAAAAAAACATTAATATTATTAAAATAATTTTTTAAATTATAGGTCATTTATTAAAAATTTAGTAATTTTTTAATAAAAATTAATTTGGGCATACTTAAAATTATTTTTATATCTTGTATAAAATTACTGTCATTAGATAAAAAACTTATAATATCTTTTGCATTATTCTTTTTAAAAAGTCTAAAAAAAATTTTGTGCATATTACTTTTTTGCTCAAGTAAAACTTTGATAAATATTTTGTCCAAAAAATTATATTTTGATTGTATTTGAACATTACTAATTATTTGATTTTTGATTAGTTTTTGAACTAATTCTTTTGTGAAATTTTGAATATTTAAAAACGTGTAACCAGTACTTTTTCTTGTAAGATTTGCCGCAGCTCCAATTTTTATTATTTTTTTATATTCTGTCTTTTGCTTAAAGTGAAACATTGGGATGGACCCCATTTCATTGTAGCCAAAAGTATATTCCTTTTTATAATTTAAATTCTTTTGAATATATTCATTAATCTCAGACATATACTCATCTATTGTAGAGTTTTGTTGATCTGAAATCCAAGTTGTTTCAATAAATATTTTTTTATCGCTTAGAGGCAGAGTGTAAAAAAAGTGCGTCCAATTACCTTGATCGCAATTAAAGTCCATAAGGGTCGGGTATTTACTTAAATTTATATTTTCTTTAAAATTTACTTCACAACCATAAAAGTGCTGGTAGATCTTAGAGTCTTTACTGTTGTTAATTTTTAATGAGCTATCAAAAACTAAATTTGCCTTAAATAGCTCATTTTTACTATTGATTATTATTTGATCATTCTCTTCTCTAATTTCGTCGACGCTATGATCTAAAAAAAGTTTAATATTTTTATTATCACTTATATTTTTTAATATTTTATTATAAAATTTTTCACTATCTACGGATTGATAAGCAAAGTCTTTGCAATCTAAAATTATTTCTTCATTACCCTTAACAATTACCTTGTCCCATTGGTCTAATAGGCAATCAGAAAATGAATGTTCAAAAACATTCCAATATGACCAAATTTTATCTTTGCTAAATTTTTTTCTCTTATCAAAAACTGCACAAGTCTTATTTTTTAGAATATTACTTTTATTCATTTCATACAAAAGAGATAAGCCAGAACAACCAGCTCCTATAATTATAAAATCGAAGTTATTCATTACTAATTATTGATTTAATATTTAAAGTTAAAGATAAAAAATGTTTTTAAAGAAATAAATAATTTTTCAAAAAAACCAACATATATTCTGGAATTAAAATATTTATTTAAATTGCTATTAATAATTTTTACTCCAATTCTATGATATAATGAACTTGCAAGAAATATTGGATATCTAATTGGCCGTGGTAAATATTTTATTCCATTATTGCCACTTTTGTAAAATTTTTCAGACATAATAATAATTTTAGCTATAACTGAAAATAATTTAGTTCGATCAAAATTTTCATTAACTATATCTTTCGGCTTAATATTTTGTTTTAAAAAGTTTTGAGGTAAATAAATTCTTCCTAATTTGGCATCAGCCACTACATCTCTTGCAATATTAGTTAATTGCATTGCTATCCCAAGATCTATTGCATGCTTAATTGCTTTAGGATTAGTTGTGTTAAATATATGAGCCATCATTGCTCCTACTGTTCCTGCTACATAATATGAATATTTAATAATTTCTTTTTCGGATTTAATTTTTACAATTTTCGTATCTAATTTTATTCCGTAAAATAAATCGTTAATAAATTTATTAGGAATATTATATTTTTCTTGAATTTTTTTAAACTTATTAATAATTATATTTTTAGATTTTGTATTTGAATATTCTTTTATAAATTTATCAATTTTAGTTTTTGAGTTTTTATTTTCATCAACAAGATCATCTGCAACCCTGCAAAAAGCATACAGAATTGCACAATCAGCAAATACATCTTCTTTTAAAAATTTACCTGCCCAATAAAATGATTTTCCGTAATGCTTTATATAAAATTCTAATTTCATAGAATTTTAGGCACAATTCTATCTAAAATTTTAGCAGACGATAAAACTCCAGGAATTCCTGCCCCCGGATGTGTTCCGGCGCCAACAAAGTATAGTCCTTTATATATCTCAGATTTATTATGAAATCTAAAGTAAGCAGACTGCGAAAATAATGGTTGAATTGAAAATCCCGATCCGTGAAGAGTTCTAAGTTCTTTCTCAAAGTAGTCAGGCGTGACGTAGAAATCACTTTCTATATATTCTTCAATATTAGGTAATAAAGTTGAGCTTAATTTTTTTATGATTATTTTCTTAAATCTCTCTGCTTCTGTATCCCATTTTATTTTAGATAAGTTATTTGGAACCGGTACCAATACATAAAAACAATCCTTATCTTTCGGGGCCATTGTGGGATCTGTCGCCGTTGGTCTGTGAAGATAATAACTAATATCATCAGTTAATACTTTTTCGTCAAAAATTTTATTTAATAAATCTTTATAAGAATCTCCAAAATAAATTGTGTGATGCTGAACGTCATTATATTTTTTTTTAGATCCAAAATAATAAACAAATAGACCCATTGAATAATTCATTCTTTTTATTTTTTTTTTAAATAAAAATGTATTTTGTTTTTCATCTAATAAATATTTATACACAAAAGGGGGATCTGCATTGCAAACAACAATTTTTGCATTAATTATTTTATTATTCTTAGTAATAACTCCACTAATATTTTTTTTATCTGTTATTATTTTGATAACTTCGTCATTTTTAATAATTTTAACTCCAATTTCATTCATTAGTTTTTCTAGTGCAATAATAATTTTTCCTGTACCACCTAGAGCATAATGAACACCCCATTTTTTTTCTAAAAATAATATCAATGCATAAATTGAAGTTGTTGAAAATGGGTTTCCGCCAACTAACAGCGGCTGTACACTAAAAATTTTTCTTAATTTTTCGTTTTTTAAAAATTTTGATACAAGTTTGTAAACAGAAAAATAACTTTTTAACAATAATAAAGATGGTATTTGTTTTAACATGAAAAAAAAATTAGTGAACGGTTTGTCCGCTAACTCTAAATAGCCTTTGTTAAATATTTTCTCTGAAAATTTTAGCAATTTCTCAAATCCAATGGTGTCTTCAGAATTAATCTTTGATATTTGTTGTAAATTGACTTTATGATTATCCGTATAATTAAATTTCGATAAATCACTAAATATAAATTGGTACCAAATTTTCAATGGCACAATTTTTACATAATCATTAATATTCTTTTTAAAAAGTGAAAATAGTTCTTCAATAAGATAGGGCGCTGTTATTACGGTTGGACCAGCGTCAAATGTATATCCATTTTTATAAAATGTTCTTGCTCTACCTCCTAAATCAGAATTTTTTTCAATTAAAGTGACATCATAATTCATAGCTCTCAGTCTAATTGCCGATGCAATTCCTCCAAAACCTGAGCCTATAATTATTGCTTTTTTGTTCATTTACTTAGTGATTTATTCATATTTCTATTTTAACGCTAATAGTCACTACAAAAAGTTAGGAAAATCATCGATTTAATTAAATTTAATTTTCTTTTAAAAAATAACAAATTACTCTATTTTTGCACCACTTAAATAAACAAACAGGGGATTAATGAAAACAACTCTTCTACAATCTAGCGATATAACTGGAATTACATTCTGGTTAATATCAATGGCCTTGTTAGCTAGTACGTTTTTCTTTTTCATAGAAAGAAATTCAGTAAAAGCTTCTTGGAGAACGTCAATGACTTTATCAGGTCTAGTTACAGGTATTGCATTTGTGCATTACATGTACATGAGAGAAGTCTGGGTAAGCACAGGTACATCACCAACAGTATTTAGATATATTGATTGGTTATTAACAGTTCCTTTATTAATGATTGAATTTTACTTTATACTTTCAGCTGTTAAAAAAGTTTCTTCAGGAATTTTCTGGAGATTATTTATTGGAACATTAGTTATGTTAGTAGGCGGATATCTTGGCGAAGCTGGATATATGAATATTAACGCTGGTTTTATTATTGGTATGGCCGGATGGATTTTCATTTTATATGAAATTTTCTCTGGTGAAGCTGGTAGAGAAGCAGCAAGACTATCAGGTGCCGCAAAAGATTGTTTTGAATTCTGTAAATGGATTGTAACAATCGGTTGGTCTGTATACCCATTAGGATATCTTTTTGGATATATGACAGGTTCTGCAAATGAGGTTACTTTAAACCTTGTTTACAACTTGGCAGACTTTATTAATAAAATATTATTTGGTTTAGTTATTTACAAAACTGCAGCAAGCTTAACGCCTGCTGGTAGCAAGTAATAATAATTAACTAATTTTTTTAAAAAGGCCCTCAAGATTTTCTTGGGGGCCTTTTTTATTTAGGCTAATAAAATTTTTATTTAAAAGCAAATTGCTATCTTTATAAGTAATTCCATTTTTAAAATCTTTTTTTAAGAAATAGGCACCATCAAGATCTAAAAAATCACAATACTTTGCAAGCGATAAGGCTGGTATAATCGACAATGACGAACTGACCATGCATCCTAATAATATTTTTTTGTTTTTTCTTCTTAAAAATTTAATAATCTCAAGACTTTTACTTAAGCCACCAAATTTATCCAATTTGAGATTTATTACTTGGTAGTATTTTAAAATTTTGTTTTTATTTTTAATATGAAAAGATTCATCAGCACAAAATAATATTTTTGTTTTGATATTTTTAAGCTTATAGTCCAATCCATATTTCAATGGTTGTTCTATAATAATTACATTTAATTTTTCTAAATCTTTAATAATTTTTTTTAAAAGTATAAAATTTAATCCTTCATTAGCATCAATTATTATCTTTGATTTAGGACATCTTTTATTTATAAATTTAATCGTCTTTAAGATGTTATTTTTATTAACTTTGACTTTAATAAAATTAACATTTTTAAATTTGTGTATTATTTTCTTAAGCTTTTCTTGGTCAAATATAGGAATAGTAATTGAAGTTTGATATTTTTTTTTAAAATAATATTTATTTTTTTTTTTTAAATTAAGATGTTTAAAAGCTAATTCTAGAGCCGTTCTTAAGGATAAATATTTAATTTCTTGAAGTCTATTTTGTCTAATTAGCTTTGTGATTTCACATTCATTACTTTTTAAATATAAAAATATTTTCTCTTGAGTTTCACCATATCTTCTGTATGGAACACATTCTGCAAAACCGGCTTTATCGTTTTCTGTGAGTTTTATTATTATAGTCTTTATGAATTTTTTGTTTTCTCTTGATATTTTAAAAGAATCTTTTAAAAAAAATTTTTTTTTAACAAATTGTAATTTTAAAAACATAAATTCACTGTTATATGATCTAAGGTTTTTAATTTAATGCCAAAAATTACTTATATAGAACATAGCGGAAAAGAACATCAAATAGAAATGCCAGTTGGTTATTCAATAATGGAGGGAGCCATAAAAAATTCTGTTCCAGGAATTGATGCTGATTGTGGAGGTTCTTGTGCTTGCGCTACTTGTCATGTTTATGTTGATGAAAAGTTTTTAAATAAAATTCCAAAAGCTCAAGAGTCAGAACAGGATATGATTGATTTTGTTCAAAATGCAGACAAGTCGAGCAGACTAAGCTGCCAGATTATTATTACAAATGATCTTGATGGTATAGTAGTCAGGATGCCAAAAACGCAAAGTTAATATGACAGTTAAAACTGACGCCGTAATCATTGGAGCAGGACCAGTTGGATTGTTTTCCGTTTTTGAACTAGGCATTTTAGGTCTTAACGCTCATGTTATTGATAATTTAGATAAAATAGGTGGACAGTGCATAGAACTTTATCCTGACAAACCTATTTATGACATTCCTGGAGTTCCAGATTGCACAGGAGAAGATTTAATCAAAAATTTATCTGCGCAAATAAAACCCTTTAAACCACAGTTTCATCTTAACCAAAGAGTTAATGAATTAAAAAAAAATAATAAATTATGGCAGGTTATTACTAGTGAAAATAAAATTTTTGAAACACCTAATATTATTATAGCTGGTGGAGTTGGGTCTTTCGAGCCTAGAAAAGTAGATATTAAAAATGTTGAAAAATTTGAAGGAAAAGGTTTTTACTACTCGGTTAAAGATAAATCTAAATTTAAAGATCAAATAGTTGCAGTATTTGGAGGAGGTGATTCTGCTCTAGATTGGACTTTGGAGTTATCTAATATAGCAAAAAAAGTTTATTTGATTCATAGAAGAGATGACTTTAAGGGCGCACCGCATACATTAAATAAAATTAAAGAAATTGCAAAATCAGGAAAAGTTGAAATTAAAACTTTTTATCAACTTAAAGGAATTAATGGAGATAAAGAATTAGAAAATATTGAAATACAAAAAAATAACGATGTGATGGAAATTTTAAAAATAGACTCAGTAATTGCTTTTTTTGGACTTAAGATGGAACTTGGACCAATTGCAAATTGGGGATTAAATTTAGAAGAGAAATGTATTTTAGTTAATACAAAAAATTTTCAAACTAATGAGGAGGGTATTTTTGCTATTGGTGATATTTGTACCTATCCAGGTAAGCTAAAGTTAATTTTATCTGGATTTCATGAAGGCGCTTTAGCAGCTAGAGAATGCTTTGTGAGAGCAAGGCCAAATGAGAATCTTGTTTTCCAATACACAACATCATCTACTCAGATACATAAACGCTTAGGAATAAAGTAAATTTTTTTAAGAAGAGTTTTTTTTATAAAGAACGAAAAGAGTGAAAATAATTAATATATTGACTACGGCAAGCGGTAATATGAATAATAAAAACGAATTTTGTAAAAAATAAAATATTAACGTCACATATATTGAAAATAATATAGACAATCTGATAGCGGTCTCTTTTCTAAATACAGTGATGATTAGCAAAGAGTGTCTAATAAGTTTTAGAAAACTCATTTTAGTAGGGCCGCAATATCTAACCCCTCTTATTGAGGGTATAGATGTTTTGTTTTTAATAAATTTTGCAACAGTTCCTGAAAAACTCATAAAAAGATTTTTGTTAGAAGTTATTAAGTTTAAATCTTTTTTAGGTATGCACATAAAATTTCCAAATTTTATTGAATAACCAGTTAGAAGTAGAGTTAAAATTTTATGCAAATGATAAGATAATTTAAAAAATGCACTCTCAGAACGTTTAATGCGATTTGCAGTTATAGTTACTGAGGGAAGCTCAATTGATTTTAATATCAGTTCTTTTACTTCTTCTGGTCTATCTTCGCCATCTCCATCCATAACAATGAGGTAATCAAAATCGTTTTTTTTGTTTAAATAATTAATCGCATTAGCAATACTTTTGCCATGGCCAATATTTTTTATATTTTTAATTATTTCTATATCTTCAAATGAATCGAATTCTATTTTTTTATTTAAAATGTCTGATGAACAATCGTCAATTATCAAGATTTTTATACGGGCGAGATTATTAATTTTTAAAGCATGAATGTTATTTAAGAGAATTGAAAGAGATTCCCAGTCATTAAAAACTGGGATTAAAATTTTATAAGTTTTCATTTATTTGGAAAATAAAACATACATCATGATTGTCTATTTTTTTATATACAATATTTTTAACATTTATGTTTTTTCGATTACATAAACTTGGACCAATATCTTTTGCGATAATAATTGCTGGCTTTTTATAAAAATTATTATTTTCTTCCAAAAAAACTTTTGGTCTATTACTTAATTGATAAGATAAATTTCCAGCATACCATTCTGAAAAACCAACATTAGATATCTCGTCTTTTGAAATAGTTTTCCATTCTTTTTCAATTTGTAATGCTATTTTTTTTCCTTCATAACCCGTTCTTGTGTCATTATATATTGATCTTAACGAATATAGTGTTGGTGATGCGATTAAAAATATTATTAATAAAATATTGAAACTTTTTAATTTTTTTAAATTTATTTGGTCTTGATATAAAAATATAAAAAAAATACCAATCAAAGAATAAAACGGAATCATCCACATTGTTCTTATTCTAGAACCAGTAATTACTGAGGTTATTAAAATTAAAAAAAATGGAAGCAGAAATGAAAATAATAAAAAAATAAATTTTTCATTATTTAAAGGTAATTTAATTTTAATTCTTTTTATTAATAAATAAATTAATAAAAGAAATGGTAATAAGACCGTAATTTGACTTATTATAAATTTAAATGGATTTAATAAATGGTTGTAATTACTAGCTTCATTTAATCCTCCACGCTTAAGAGCATAATAAATGGTAGTAAAATCATTTTGAATTAACCATTGAAAATGAGGAGCTGTTATTAAGAAAAAAGTTAATAAAGCATATAAAAAATTAAAATTATTATTTTTCTTTTTTAGCGAAATAAAAATTAAATAAAAAAAAAGAGATATTAATAAATAGGCAAAGATATATTTTGTTAAAAAACCAAGAGCAGCGAAGGTGCCTAAAAAAATCCAGTCAATAATTTTATTATTTTTTATAGATTTAAAAAAAAAATATATCGTCCCAATCCATAAAGGGATTTGGCAGATATTTACGTTAAATTGTGGCGTCTCAAATGTGTAAAAAGCAATACTTTCTATTACTAGAATGGATAAAACAATTTGAGATTTATTTTTTAAAAAAAATGAAGATAGTTTCCATAAAAATATAAAAGAAATAACAATAAATACTTGGCTTAATAAATAATAAATCCAATCTTTATTTCCAAAAATTTTAAATAGCAGACCTGGTATCCAAGCGCTTAAAGGTGGATGCTTATTGTAACCTAAGTCAAAATCTTGTCCCCACGCTAATGCTTCAATTATATCTAAGGGTAAATTTTTATTAGATAAGTAGGGTACGATGGTCCAAACAATTAAGTGATAAAGACATAATAGATAAAAAATATTTTTTTCTTTACCTGGTTGCATCATTAATGATGATTTAATTGATTCAATGCAACTTGACACTATAAAAAAGGAACTTATATTCCCCCATCTTAATGGTTACAAAATTACCAAAAAACTACACACCAAGTGCTAAAGAAAAGTACATGTGTGCAAAACATAAAGAATATTTCAGAAGAGTCTTGGAAGAGTCGAAGAAAGAACTAGCTCTTCAAAATGATAAAATACTTTTTAATGAGTTAGATGATAATGATACTTCTGCCGATGTTGTTGACCAAGCAACCTCTCAAACAGGTAGAGCTATTGAGATGAGAACAGTTAATAGGAATAAAAAACTTATTTCTAAAATAGATAAGGCTCTTAAAAAAATTAAAGATGATACTTACGGTTATTGCGAAGAGACAGGTGAACAAATAGGTTTAAAGAGATTAATAGCTAGACCGATAGCAACCTTGACTGTTGAGGCCCAAGAACGACATGAGAGAGAAGAAAAAATTTTCGCCGAAAGTTAAGAAGCTAAAGGAATTTTTTCTCCTAAATTTTCAGGATCATAACCTTTTACAACAGCAGGTCTTTTAGAAATTTCTTCATACCATCTAGATAAATTCTTATATTTTTTAATTCCAATCTCATGCCATTCATGACGGCATAACCATGGAAAGGTTGCAATATCAGCAATTGTATACTCGTCACATGCTAAATATTTATTTTTACTAAGTTGCATATCTAAATATTCATAAATTTTCTTTGCAAGTTCTGAAAATCTATTTTCAGCATATTCGCTTTTGCCTTTATTAAATTTATAAAAATAATGAAGTTGACCGAGCATAGGACCAACGAAACTTACTTGAACCATTAACCATTCATTAATATTTTTCTCATATTTTTGAGGATAAAATTTAAAATTATTTTTTTTAGCAAGATAAATTAATATAGCCCCTGATTCAAACACAGTTTCCTGATCATCAATTATAGCTGGAATTTTATTTAAAGGACTAATCTTTAAAAAGTTTTCTGAGAATTGTTCGTTTTTAGTAATGTCGATTCTTGTTATTTTATATTTTAATTCTAGCTCTTCTAAAAGAATAGAAATTTTTCTACCATTAGGTGTCGGGTAATAAAACAACTCAATCATATAAGCTATTTGTTTTATTTAAATAGTTTATATAAGTACATATGAAAAAAATTTTGTATTTTTATAGCGTTGCATCTCCATTTGCTTATCTTGGAAATAAAAGGTTAATAGAAATTTCAAAGAAATATTCAGTAGAAATAATTGAAAAACCAATTGATTTAGTGGGAAAAGTTTTTGTTGCGACTGGAGGAGTTCCAGTGCCGCAAAGACATATCTCAAGACAAAATTATAGACTATTAGAATTAAAAAGGTGGGGTGAATTTTTGAATATTAAAATTAATCAAAAACCAAAATTTTTTCCACCAAAAGATCCTCATACACCAGCATTATTTTGTATAGCAAGTATTGATATGGGAATAAAAATAGAATTTGGCATGAAAGTTTTAGAACAATTATGGGCACAAGAAAATGATATTTCTAATTTAGAAACACTAAAACTTATAGCAAATGATCTAAAAATTAATTTTGAAGATTTAAATAAATTAGCAATGTCAGATAAAATTAAAAATATTTATGAGGCTAATACACAAGAAGCTATTAATATGAACATATTTGGAGTTCCAACTTATATTTACAATAATGAAATGTTTTGGGGTCAAGATAGACTAGAGTTATTAGAGTATTCTTTAAAAAAAAATTAAAACTCTTTTTGATGAAGGAAAGTTTAATCAATAAACTTAATAAATTAAAAAATTATTTTCTAATAAAAGAAAATTTAAATAAAAATTACAAAAATATTTATCTTAAGATTGCAGAGCTAATTTTTTTAAAAAAAATTTCATTAAGAAAACCTTTGATTATTGGATTGGCTGGAGGACAAGGATCAGGAAAAACAACATTCGCTCAGTTTTTAAAATTAATTTTAGAGAGCAAGTATAACTTAAGAACTGTCTCAGTTTCTATTGATGATATTTATAAAACTAAAAAAGAAAGAATTAAAATATCAAAAGAAATAAATAAACTATTTCTTACTAGGGGGGTTCCAGGCACTCATGATGTTAATTTTTTAACTAAATTCTTTAAAGTTCTAAAAGATAATACACTTAATAAATCTTATTTAATTCCAAAATTTGATAAATCCATAGACGACAGATTGCCAAAAAATAAGTGGCATTATGTAGAAAAAAAATTAGATGTATTTATATTAGAAGGATGGTGTGTTGGGGCTAGACCTGAAGAAAATAATCGTAAATTAAAAAAAACTATTAATTTATTAGAGTCTTATGAGGATAAAAATTGTAAATGGAGGTTTGCGGTTAATCAACAATTAAAGAATGATTATAAAAAATTATTTTCATTTATTGATTTAATGATTTATTTAAAAGTACCGAATTTTAATAAAGTTTTAACTTGGAGAGGCTTGCAGGAGAAAAAATTAGCTTATTCTAGAAAAAATATATCTAAAAATAAAAATAAAATAATGTCAGAAAGTGAAATTAAAAGATTTATAATGTTTTATGAGAGAATAACTAAAAAGATGCTCATAGATATGCCTAAATTTGCTGATATAGTTGTGCCAATAAGTTCAAATCATCAACCTAAAAAAATTATACTAAATAGATGAGAATTTTAAAAAAATTTTATTTTTTGATTTTTTTTATAAGCACGAGTGCTTATGCAGTTGAAAATATTAATAAATCTTTAATTGCTGCGTACTTAAATAATCCAAAACTTAACGCTGAAAGGGAAAGAACTAAAGCTGTTGATGAGAATTTAGTTCAAGCTTTTAGTGCGTTTAAACCAACAGTTACGATCTCTGCTTACAAAAGTGATACAGATAGTTCTAAAATAACAAATTCAACGGGTTCTTCTTCGCCCTCAACTAATGCTCAGACAACTGCAAAATCAATTACTATTGAACAAAAAATATTTAATTTTGATGATATGTATAATTATCAAAAAGAAAAAAGTTCCGTTGAAATAGCCCGATATACTTTAAAAAAAGTAGAACAAGATGTTCTTCTAGAAGCCGTCGAAGCTTATACAGGAACACTTCTTGCTCAAAAGAAAGTTGTTTTTAGCAAAGAAAATTTAGACTTATCTGAAAAACAAGTTGAATTAGACAAAAGTAGATTGGAGCGAGGAATAATTACAATTTCTGACTTGGCACAATCAGAAAGTTCATTGGCGGCTGCACAATCTAATTTATTAAATGCTGAAAATGAACTGCTGATTACTAAAAAGAATTTTAAAAATGTTGCAGGTTACGATCCTGTAGATTTAGAAGAAATAAATAATTTAAATTTAACTTTACCTAAATCTTTAGAAGAAACTTCAGCATTTGCACAAAAAGAAAATCCTATTTTAAAGATTTCGGAATTCTCCCTTAAAAAAGCTGAGGACGAACATAAAATAGCTATAGCTGAACTTTCTCCAACGTTTAGTTTATCGTTAGACATAACTGATTATGATGGCTACAGTTCAAGTATAGACAAAACAAAACAATCAGTTGCAAAAGCGCAAGCTTCAATTCCTCTTTATCAAGGAGGAAAGCAGACTTCATTAATTATACAAAAAAGATCTTTATTAGATAGCGCAGAATTAGATCTGCAAACTTCTAAAAATATTGTAGATAGAGATTCTTATTCTGCATGGTCCAATTTTAAACTTGCCATAAGTAATTTTGAATTAACAAAGTTAAGAGTAAAAGCATCCGAAATTGCATACGAAGGTATTATTCAAGAGTATGAAGCTGGATCAAGATCAACATTGGATGTCATTACATCAAGATCTACATTGCTTGAATCAAGAGTAAATAATGCAATTACTGATAAGGATAGAATTGTTTCTCAATTTAAGCTTTTATCTGTAATAGGTAGTCTCACAGCAAAAAATTTAGCTTTAGAGACAAAACTATATGATCCTAATGATTATCCAAATAAGAGCTGGATAAGACATATTTTTTAGTAAAAAATACATATATTTCAAATACTTATAAATATAATTGAATAAAAGAACAAAATGTGTACATTTGTTTTATTGAGTCGTTAAACAATAAAATAAATTAAAAAGGAACAAAATGACTAAAAACACACTTAAAATAGTAAATACTGAGAAAACGGAAGACAAAAAAGAAAAACAAAAAGCATTAGACGCAGCCATAAGTCAAATAGATCAAAATTACGGAAAAGGTTCTGTAATGAGACTGGGTCAATCTAGAGTTCTTGATATAGAATCTATATCAACAGGATCATTAGGATTAGACCTCGCGCTAGGAATTGGAGGTCTTCCAAAAAGTAGAATTGTAGAAATTTATGGACCAGAGTCATCTGGAAAAACTACTTTATCATTACAGGTTATTGCTGAGGCGCAAAAAAAAGGTGGAATTTGTGCATTCATTGATGCGGAGCATGCTCTTGATCCAGTTTATGCAAAAAAATTAGGCGTTAATACTACTGAATTATTAATTTCTCAACCCGATACAGGTGAACAGGCACTTGAGATTGCTGATACTTTAGTTAGATCGGGATCTATTTCTGTCCTAGTTGTAGATTCTGTTGCTGCTTTAACACCAAGAGCAGAGCTAGAAGGAGAGATGGGAGATCATCATATGGGCTTACAAGCTCGATTAATGAGTCAGGCTCTAAGAAAGTTGACAGGTTCAGTTTCCAAAACAAACACTATGATTATTTTTATTAATCAAATAAGAATGAAAATAGGAGTTATGTTTGGTAGCCCAGAGACAACTGCCGGAGGAAACGCTCTTAAATTTTATTCGTCTGTAAGATTAGATATTAGAAGAATAGGAGCAATTAAAGATAAAGAAGAGATAATTGGTAACCAAACACGAGTTAAGGTTGTAAAAAATAAAGTTGCCCCTCCATTTAAAGTAGTGGAGTTTGATATTATGTACGGTGAAGGAATTAGCAAACTGGGGGAAGTTGTTGATTTAGCAGCAAAAGCAAACATTATAGAAAAAGCTGGAGCATGGTATTCCTATAAAGGTGAAAAAGTGGGACAAGGTAGAGAAAATGTTAAGCAATACCTCAAGCTAAATCCAAAGATTGCAGCTGAGATTGAAATGGCAGTTAGAGCTAATGCTAAACTAATTTCAGAAAAACTAAGTGATCATTCAGAGAATATTTCTGAAGAAAAAGAAGACAATAAAGAAGATAATAAAAAAGATAATTAAACTTAGTAAATTTTAACTTAAATATTCCTAATACGTTAATTAAAGGCGCTTTTTAAAAGGCGCCTTTAGCATTCTAGACATATATATAAAAAGTTGTATCTATAAGTAGATGGGTACAAAAACACTTACAGAATGCAGAAGCACTTTTAAAAATTTTTTTGCAAAAAATTCTCATCAGATTCTAGATTCTAGTCCTTTAGTTCCACAAAACGATCCAACATTAATGTTTACCAACTCAGGAATGGTTCAGTTTAAAAATGTTTTTACAGGTTTAGAAAAACTTCCTTTTAAGAGAGCAACAACTTCTCAAAAATGCGTTAGAGCTGGAGGGAAACATAACGACTTAGAAAATGTAGGTTACACTCCGCGACATCATACTTTTTTTGAGATGCTTGGAAATTTTTCATTTGGTGATTATTTTAAAGAATCCGCAATTAAATTTGCTTGGGAATTAATTACTAAAGACTATGGAATTTCTAAAGAAAAGCTAACAGTAACGGTTTTTCACGAAGATGATGAGGCATTTAATTTATGGAAAAAAATTGCAGGTCTGCACGATAGTCGAATTATAAGAATTAAAACAAATGATAATTTTTGGTCAATGGGAGATACCGGCCCATGTGGTCCTTGTTCTGAAATTTTTTATGATCATGGAGAGCACCTAAAAGGAGGACTTCCTGGTTCTGTAGATCAAGATGGAAATAGATTTGTTGAAATTTGGAATCTTGTATTTATGCAATTTGAACAAATTTCAAAAGATAAAAGAGTTAATTTACCAAAACCTTCGGTGGATACAGGAATGGGGCTTGAGAGGATCGCTGCAGTATTGCAGGGTACTCATGATAATTATCAAATAGATTTATTTAAAAACATAATTAAGTCAGCAGAAAATTATATTAATATAAAAGTTTCAGATAAAAATATACCCAGCTACAGAGTTATTGCTGATCACTTAAGAGCAACAGCATTTTTAATAGCAGATGGAGTTCTACCTTCAAATGAAGGAAGAGGATATGTTCTAAGAAGAATTATGCGAAGAGCTATGCGTCATGCATTTACTTTGGGTTCAGATTTGCCAGTTCTTTATAAAGTTCTTCCAACTCTTATCTCAGAAATGAGCTCTGAATATCCAGAACTGAAAAGAGCAGATTCTTTAATTTCTGAAAATTTAAAGTTAGAGGAAGAAAGATTTTCTATAATGCTTAGAAATGGGATGAAAATATTAAATACAGAAATTGTTAATATAAAAAATAATAAACTTTCAGGAGAATTAGCTTTTAAATTATATGACACGTATGGATTTCCTTTAGATCTTACTCAGGATTTTTTAAAAGATAAAAAGATATCCGTAGATGAAGATCAATTTAATGTTTTAATGTTACAAAGTAAAAAAATTGCAAGAGCCTCATGGAAAGGTTCTGGTTCAGATCAAACTTCAAAAATATGGTTTGAACTTAAGGAAAAGTGCGGTCCTACGGAATTTTTAGGATACAACTCAGAGGCTTCGCAAGGAGTTATTTTATCAATAGTTAATATTGATAAAGAAATTGATAGTTCAAATAAAAATTTAGATTTAGCTCTTATCTTAAATCAAACTATATTTTATGGAGAGTCGGGAGGTCAGGTCGGAGATACAGGTTATATTTCTAATAATAATTTTAAATTTGAAGTAACAGATACAAAAAAAATGTTTGGCGATCTTTATATCCACTATGGAAAACTTATTTCAGGTGAGATTAAAAAAGGCGACCAGGCAGATCTTAAGATTGATTCAGTTAAAAGACAGAATATTAAGGCCAATCATTCCGCAACACATTTACTTCATGAATCATTAAGAAGAACTCTTGGAAAGCATGTTTCACAAAAAGGAGCATATGTTGGTCCAGATAGATTAAGATTCGATTTTAGTCATAACAAACCAATAACCAATGAAGAAATGATCAAGATTAATGATTGTGTTAATAAAATTATTGAACAAAAATCTGATGTTCAAACTAGACTTATGACTCCAAAAGCTGCCGTGGCTGAAGGAGCTTTGGCATTATTTGGTGAAAAATACGGAGAAGAGGTAAGAGTTTTAACAATGGGTACTGATGGCAATAAGGCTTTTTCCATAGAATTGTGTGGTGGAACACATGTTAAAAATACACATGAAATTGGAAGATTTTCAGTTGTGAGTCAGTCTTCTGTTGCAGCAGGAGTAAGAAGAGTTGAGGCTTTAAGAGATACTCAATTAGCAGAGTACTTAAAAAATAGAGCAAATGAAAAAGATGAAACCAATCAAAGCAAAATAGCTCAAATCAATGAATTAGAAAAAAAAATAAAAAATTTAGGAGGTAATATTAATGAAATTAAAGAAGAAGATATTTCAGCAAGAACTATAGTTTTAAAAAAAACTTTAGAGGATTTAGAGGTTAAAAATATATTATTAGATAAAAGCAAAAATATCACCAAAGATATTAATCACAATAAAATAAGCATTAGATTTCAAAGATTATTAGATTATCCTGTAAAAAGAATTCAAAATTTTATTGAAGAACAAAAAAAACAATCAATTAAACAAATTATTATTTTATATTCTGTAAATGATGGAAAAGTTACGGTAGCAGTTGGAGTAACTAATGATTTAATTAATGAATATGATGCCTCAAAATTAGCTAAAGAAATAGGAGTAATTTTGGGTGGGAAAGGCGGAGGTGGAAAAAAAGATTTTGCCCAAGCAAGCGGAGGTTCTGACGCCTCAAAAATAGAGAGTTCTTTTGAAGAAATTTTAAAAAAAATTAATTAATTTAATTCTTTTTTCAGATTAGAATTTATAGTTTCTAAAAATTCAGTTGTAGTTTGATATTTTGCATCTTTATTAATTAGAATAGCCAGATCTTTTGTCATGTATCCTTTTTCTACACTCGCAACGCAAACTTTTTCTAAAGTATTAGAAAATTTTATTAATTCATTATTACCGTCTAATTTACCTCTGTGCGCGAGTCCCCTTGTCCATGCAAAAATAGAAGCTATAGGATTTGTAGATGTTTGTTTGCCTTTTTGATGTTCTCTATAATGTCTAGTTACAGTTCCATGAGCAGCTTCAGCCTCAACAGTTTTTCCATCAGGAGTCATTAATACACTCGTCATTAAACCTAAAGATCCAAAGCCCTGCGCAACAGTATCTGATTGAACATCACCATCATAGTTTTTACAAGCCCATACATATTTTCCACTCCATTTCATAGCACATGCAACCATGTCATCTATTAATCTATGTTCATAAGTAATTCCGAGCTCACTAAATTTTGATTTAAATTCTTTTTCATAAACTTCTTGGAACAAATCTTTAAATCTCCCATCATATGCTTTTAGAATTGTATTTTTTGTAGATAGATAAACTGGCCATTTTCTTAAAATCCCATAATTTAAACATGCTCTTGCAAAGTCTTTGATTGAATCTTCCAAGTTATACATAGCAAGCGCAACACCTGGGCCCGTAAAATTAAATACTTCATGTTCGATTGTTTGTTTATTATCCTCTGATACCCACTGAACTTTAAGTTTACCTTTTCCTGGTACTTTAAAATCTGTTGCTTTGTATTGATCTCCAAAAGAATGTCTTCCAATCACTATAGGATCTGTCCAGGAAGGAACTAATTTTGGAATATTTTTACAAATAATAGGTTCTCTAAATATAGTTCCGCCTAATATATTTCTGATAGTTCCATTAGGAGATTTCCACATTTTTTTAAGCTTAAATTCCTTTACCCTTTCTTCATCAGGAGTAATTGTTGCGCACTTAACACCAACACCATATTTTTTAATTGCGTTAGCAGAATCAATTGTTATTTGATCCTCAGTTTTATCTCTACTTTCTATGCCTAAATCAAAATATTTAAGATCTATATCAAGGTAGGGAAGTATTAGTTTTTGTTTAATAAAATCCCAAATAATTCTCGTCATTTCGTCACCGTCAAGCTCAACGACAGGATTTTTGACTTTTATTTTTGACATAGTATTTTTTGATATTAATAAAAAATATTTTTATATAGTATGTTTTTAACTAATTAAATAATTATGTTAGATATTATTTTTCCACCGCTGCATAGAGAGGGTTATAGAATGCTAGCAATAGCAGTAATAATTACTATGCTATTAATTTTAATTAATAAAATTTTAGGCGTTATTGGGTTTGTTTTGACAGTCTGGGTTTATTATTTTTTTAGAGATCCAGAGAGATATCCTATTAGTGATGATAGTTTTTTAGTTAGTCCCGCTGACGGAGTTATAAGCTTAATCGTAAATGTAAGAGGTCCAAAGGAACTTAATATGGAAAATAAAGAATTTCAAAGAGTCAGTGTATTCATGAATGTTTTTAATTGTCATGTTAACAGAGTTCCAGTTACTGGAAAAATAGATGAAATATTTTATAAGCCAGGAAAATTTATTGATGCATCTTTAGATAAAGCTAGTGAAGACAATGAAAGAAATTTAATTAAATATTCTAATAGCTCAGGAAAAACTTTTGCAATTGTACAGATAGCAGGTTTAGTTGCACGAAGAATTGTTTGTGAAGTTAAAGAAGGTCAGAATCTAAATCAGGGTGATAGAATTGGAATTATAAGATTTGGAAGTAGAGTTGATCTTTATTTTGATAATGATTATAAACTTTTAGCAAAACAAGGACAGACTGTAGTTGCGGGAGAAAGTTTACTAGCCAAAATTTAGATAATATATTTTTTTAAATGATCCATCCGAGATATGTAATTCCAAGTATCATAAGTATTCTAGGTTTGTGCGTTGGAATTAGTTCAATTAAGTTTGCTCTTAATTCTCAATTTGATTATGCAGTTATAGCAATCACTATCGCTTCAATCATCGATACAATTGACGGAAAGATTGCACGATTAATAAAAGGAACTTCAAAATTTGGTGCCGAGTTAGATTCATTAATTGATTTTATAAATTTTGGAGTAGCGCCGGCAATTACAGTTTATATATGGATTTTAAAAGATTTAGGAAATGCTGGTTGGTTATTAGTTTTATTTCATTCAGTTGCATGTTGTTTAAGGTTGGCAAGATTTAATTTAGGAGAAAAAATAATTAATGAAAAATGGAGAGAGAATTTCTTTACCGGAGTTCCATCGCCTGCAGGAGCAGGAATATTGCTTTTACCATTAATTTTATCGTTAAGTGATTTATCGTCTAATTATGATTATAAAAAACTAGCTATAATTTTCATAATAAGCTCAACATTTTTAATGATTAGTAAAATTCCAACCTATTCTTTAAAAGGAATTAAAGTAAGTAGACCATTCTTGATATTTTTATTGTTATTAATTGCTGTATATTTTGGCTTTTTAATTAATTATCCATTCAATACTCTTTTGGCCACAGGATGTTTTTATTTGTCTTTAATACCAATAAGTTTCGTTCATTTTAAAAATATTAAAAAACGATCTTCAAAAGCTACTGACAGCTTAATTTCTGAAGATTTTATATAATGATTAATTTTATATTATTTCTTTTTCTATTAAGTCAATTTGCTCAATGATAATCCTTGGAGTGATTAAATCTATATTTTTTGAATTAAATAATTTTTGACTACTTAAAATTTTAATTTTATCAACTTTTGGAGCAAATTTATCTGCACAAGTTGGACCGAAAATTGCAATCATTGGAACATTAGCTAAAGATAGTAAGTGCATCACTCCATTATCGATTGTGATTGAGTAATCCAATCTTCTACCAAGCATTATAGTTAGACATGGGTTGTTAACTTCTGATTCAAACTCTGGAAATAGTGTATTTTTAACTTGAGTTTCTATTAGATTTTTTAAATCACTATATTTCTTCTCAATAAGAAAAACAGGTTTTTTGTTAATAGACAAAAGATATTTAGTTATTTCCAATATAGTATTTATTTGTAAACTTTTTTTTCTGTACGGGTTCCCTTGCGTTATAGACAGTCCAACATAATTTTTATCAGGTAACAATCTTGTTGCTTCAGTATTAAATGAAGGGTCGATTAATTTAGTATTAAATTTAATGGTTTCAAAATTATTTTGTGTATAAATTATTAAGCATTCAATAATTCTCTCATTTATAGATTTTTTTTTATTTGTTATTAAAATCTTGGGTCGATTAAAAAAAAAATTTAAAGTTGAAGAAAATAAAAAGGCATGAGGTATTCTTTTTAAAATTAGTGTGTTTCTTAATTTTGACTGAAGATCTATTATTATATCAAAATATAAATTATTTCTTTTAATGATTTTAGCAATTTCTAAAAAATGTTTCCATCTAAAACCAAAATGTAATATTTCAATTTTTGGTTTTTTAATAAAATTTAAATTTAAATCTTTTAACTTAGTTTCAAAAAGATATTCTTGATTTCCTTGTAATAAATAAATTTCGTAACCATCAAATTTTTTTTTTAAAGATAGTATCAAGTTTACGATCTGTACAGAGTCGCCAAGGCCGCCACCTGTATTATATATTAATATTTTTTTCAATTTTAATAATTTCTTTTGATGTTTTGTTTAGTATATTTGTTTTGAAATGCAAAAAATATATAATAAAAAATTAAAGAAAAGTTCTAAGCTTTGGATATCAAGACAAAATAATGACTTTTATGTAAAAGAAGCAAAAGCAAAAGGGTATAGATCTAGATCTGCTTTTAAACTTATAGAAATTAATAAAAAATTTAAATTTTTAAAAAATAATTTAAATATTGTCGACTTAGGTAGCGCACCAGGAGGATGGTCTCAAGTTTGTTCTGAGATTAACAAAAACGGAAAAAATTTATCAATAGATATTCTGGAAATGGAAAAAATTGAAAATATATTCTTTTATAAAAAAGATTTTAATGAGTCTGATTTTTTTGATTTTATTAATAATTTTTTTGATCAAAATAAAGTTGACATAGTATTGTCGGATATGGCGGTTAACACAACTGGAAATAAGGATTTAGATGCGATAAAAACTAATTCTATAGCCTTAGATGTTGTAAATTTATCTAGAGTAATTTTAAAAACAAAATCCTCTTTATTAGTAAAAATTTTTAGCGGAAAAGATGAAAATATCTTAATAAAAAATGCTAAAGATTCCTTTAAAATAATTGAAAGAATTAAACCAGATTCCAGCAGAAAAGAATCTAGGGAAATGTATTTATTATGTAGAGATCTTAAAACTATTTGACTTTAGTTTTTTATTATAATAAATTTATACATGGAAATTCCCGAAGCTTTAACTTTTGATGATGTCTTGCTTGAGCCAAGGCATTCTTCTGTTTTACCAAAAGAGACTATAGTTTCTACACAGCTTTCATCATCTATAACACTTGGAATACCTCTTATTGCATCTGCAATGGATACAGTGTCAGAATATAAACTAGCCATAGCTATGGCTCAATCCGGCGGTATGGCATGTATTCATAAAAATATGAGTGCAGAAGAACAGGCAAACCAAATTAAATTAGTAAAAAGATTTGAATCGGGAATGGTCATTGATCCTATTACGATTGATGATGAAGCCTCTTTATTTGAAGCAACTGAATTAATGAAAAACCACAAAATATCAGGAATCTTAGTTGTTAATAAAAATCTTAAATTAGTTGGAATTTTAACTAATCGAGACGTTAGATTTGTGACTGACAAAAAAATTAAAGTTAAGGATTTAATGACTAAAAAGCTTATTACAGCAAAGGTTGGAACATCATTAACAGAAGCAAAAAAAATATTATTTAAAAATAAGATAGAGAAATTAATTATCGTAGATAATAATTTTAAATGCAAAGGTTTGGTTACTGTAAAAGATATTCAAAAATCTCAGATTTACCCAGAAGCGGCCAAAGATAAAAAAGGATCACTAGTAGTTGCTGCGGCTATTGGAACTGGTCCTGAAAGTTTTCAGAGAGCAGAGCAGCTAGCAGAAGCTGGGGCAGATGTAATTATTTTGGATACAGCACACGGACATTCAGCTTCCGTATTAAAAACATTAGAGAAGATCAAAAAAAATATAAAGATAACAATAATAGCTGGAAATATAGCTACAGCTGAAGGAGCAAAAGCATTAGTAGATTATGGAGCTGATGCAGTAAAAGTTGGTATAGGACCAGGATCAATTTGCACTACAAGAATTGTTGCTGGAGTAGGAGTTCCTCAATTTACAGCAATATATAATGTTGCAAAATCAATAAAAAATAAAAAAATTAAAATTATAGCAGATGGTGGAATAAGATATTCTGGTGATATTGCCAAAGCAATAGGAGCAGGAGCGGACGCCGTAATGATAGGATCGTTATTTGCGGGAACAGAAGAAAGTCCGGGAGATGTTTTTTATTATCAAGGCAGAAGTTATAAATCATATAGAGGCATGGGTTCTATAGGAGCTATGTCTAGAGGATCCGCTGATAGATATTTTCAAGAAGAAATTAACGATTCGTTAAAATTAGTTCCAGAGGGAATTGAAGGAAGGGTTCCCTATAAAGGACCAGTGCGTGCAGTTATTCATCAACTTATTGGAGGATTAAAAGCATCAATGGGTTATGTGGGAGCAAAAAATATTTCAGAATTAAAGAAAAAAGCGAAGTTTGTTAAAATTACAAATTCAGGATTAAAAGAAAGCCATGTACACGATATACAGATTACAAAGCAGTCACCAAATTATCCGTTTGAAAGTTAATTATGAAAAAATATTTTAAATATCTTTTATCAATATTTTTTTACTCTTTAGCCTTAAAAAGTTACGCTGCAAATCCTGATTATTTTAATCAAGGCATTAAGTTCTTTAATCAAAATGACTATAAAGAAGCAAAATATTATTTCGAAAAAGACATTGTATTTAACACCAAGAATGAGAAATCATATTTACATTTGTCAAAAATATCAGCGATTAATAAAGATAATAATCAACAAAAAAATTATTTAGAGACAGTTTTGGTTTTAAATCCAAAAAATGAAGAGGCTCTATATTTAAAAATTTTACTAAATATTGAGGAGGGTGATTTTAAGAAGGCTCAAGAAAGTAATTTAGTTTTTTCAAAAGTATGCAAAGAATTATGTTCAAAAAAAAATGATTTATCGAAAATGATCATAATCGATAAGAAGTAATGAAAGATATTTCTTATACAGATAAAATAGTCATAATAGATTTTGGATCTCAAACTACACAACTTATTGCACGAAGAATTAGAGAATTGGGTGTTTATTGTGAGATTATAAGTTGTTACGAAACTAAAGAGCTAAGAAATATATCTAGTTTAAAAGGAATTATTTTATCAGGAGGACCTTTATCAATAACTAAAACTTCATACTTGGGAATTCCAAAACAAATATTAAACTTTAATAAGCCTATCCTTGGTATTTGTTATGGACATCAATTGTTAGCAAAAGAATTTGGAGGTGTAGTTAAAAATTATAAAAAGAGTGAATTTGGAAGATGCGATATTTCTAGTAATAAATCATCAATTTTAACCAAAAATTTCTTTAATAAAGAAAAAAAAACACAGGTATGGATGAACCATACTGATGTAGTAATAAAAATACCTAAAGGATTTCAAGGAGTAGCTTCAAGTAATGATTATAAATACACAATTATACAAAATCTAAGTAAAAAAATATTTGGAGTTCAATTTCATCCAGAAGTAGTTCATACGACCAATGGAAATATTTTATTTAAGAATTTTTTATTTAATATTTGTAAATTAAAAAAGAATTGGAATTCAAAAAATCAAATAAATTATTTAATAAAAAATATAAAATCTCAAGTTGGCGATGAGAATATCTTGTGTGCCTTGTCGGGAGGCGTTGATAGCAGTGTTCTGGCTGCATTATTATATAAAGCAATTGGAAAAAAATTGCATTGTTTTTTCATAAATACAGGACTGTTAAGAAAAAATGAAGAAATAGAAGTCATTAATGTTTTTAGAAAAAATTATAAAGTAAAATTAAATTATATTAACGCATCCTCAATTTTTTTAAATGCTTTAAAAAATGTTACTGATCCTGAAACGAAGAGAAAAATTATTGGTAAAATATTTATAAAAATTTTTGAAAGAGAATCTAAGAAATTTAAAAAGATTAAATATTTAGCACAAGGAACTTTATACCCAGATGTTATTGAAAGCCAAAGCCATCATGGAGGACCTTCCTCAGTAATAAAATCGCATCATAACGTTGGAGGCTTACCAAAGAAAATGAAATTTAAATTAGTAGAACCATTTAGGGAGTTGTTTAAAGATGAGGTAAGAAAAATAGGACTTAGCCTTAAATTATCTAAAGAGATTGTTTTTAGACATCCTTTTCCAGGTCCTGGTTTAGCTATTAGAATTCCCGGAAAAGTTGATAAGATTAAAGTTAAAATTTTACAAGAAGCAGATATTATTTTCATTAATGAGTTAAAAAAAAGAAATCTTTATAAAAAAATTTGGCAAGCTTTTGCTGTTTTATTACCTGTCAAAACAGTGGGTGTTATGGGCGACTCGAAAACATATGAATTTGTATGTTCATTGAGAGCTGTTACATCCCAAGATGGAATGACAGCTGATTTTTTTAATTTTAAAAATAAAGATTTATCTGAAATTTCTAATAAAATTATTAATAATGTAAAAGGTATTAATAGAGTTGTTTATGATATTACTTCAAAACCTCCAGCAACTATAGAGTGGGAATAATTTTTATGAAGAAAAAATTATTAATAAATAATATTAAATTAAAAAAATTTAAAAAACCGCTAGTTTGCTTAACCGCTTACACTACACCAATGGCTGAAATTTTAGATAAATATTGCGATGTAATTCTAGTTGGAGATTCCTTAGGTATGGTATTGCACGGAATGAAATCCACAAGAGAAGTAACATTAGATATGATGATTATGCATGGAAAAGCAGTACGGAGAGGTGTTAATAAAAGTTTATTGGTGGTTGATATGCCTATTGGAACATATGAAAAAACTCCCAAGATAGCTTTAAAAAATGCAACCAAAATTTTGAAAGAAACAAATTGTGACGCAGTCAAAGTTGAAGGGGGAATGAAGCTTTATAAAACTATTAAATATTTAGTTGATAACAATATACCAGTTATGGGGCACGTAGGATTGTTGCCGCAAAGTGTAAGAAAAAAATCAGATTATAGAGTTAAAGGAAAAGATTATTTAAGCTTTAATCAGATTCTAAAAGATTCTATTTCTATAGAAAAAGCAGGAGCCTTTTCAGTGGTTGTAGAATGCGTTGTTAAAGATTTGGCAGATAAGATTAGTCAAAGAATAAAAATTCCAACAATAGGAATAGGTGCTTCAAATAAATGTGATGGACAAATTTTAGTTACAGAAGATCTTTTGGGATTTTCAGAAAAGCCTCCTAAGTTTGTTAAAATGTATGATAATTTCAAGGAAAGAACTGAGATTTGTGTAAAAAAATTTGTAAAGGATTTAAAAAATAATAATTTTCCAAATATCAAAAATATGTATCGAGTTTTATGAATCAAATTTACAACGAAATAGAAGATGATTTAAAACAAGATAAATTTATTAATTTTTTAAAAAAATATAAATTTATAATTATTATTTTTATTATTATTTTTTTTTTAATAATCGCTATATTAGTTAGCAAAAATATTATTTTTGAAAATAGAGCAAAAAAATATACACAAGAATATGTTGTAATTTTAAGCCTTATTAATGATAAAAAAAATAGCTGAGGCCAAAAAGAGACTAGAAATTTTAAAAGATTCTAAAATTAATTTATATAAAGTATTAGCAATTTCTAAATTACTAGAGTTATCAAAAGATAATAAAAATGAGCAAATCTCAATTTTAGATTATGCAATTATGTCTAATATAGAGAAAAATGATAAAGATTTATTCAAAATTAAGAAAACTTTATTAGCTTTTGATAATTTAGATGAGCAGCAAGTTTTAATGTTACTAAATCCAGGTGATTTTAAAAATTCTCCATGGAGAGTCTTGTCATTAGAGATATTGGGTGATTTTTATATAAGCAAAGGACAGAAAATTAAAGCAAAAGATATTTATGATCAGGCAATTAAAATTTCAGATATTCCTGAGATTTTCAAAAAAGATATAGAAAAAAAAATTAAAGATATTAAATAAATGAAATTATTTTTAATTTTCTTTTCTCTTTTTATTTTTTCATGCTCATCCGATAAAGATAAGAAAGTAGATCTTGAGATTTTTAAGAAGCAAGGAGAAAAAATAAACGTTTTTGAAGCAAATAATGTTTTTGATAAGGAAGTTGATTCCAGATCTATATTGCAATTAAATCAACCTCAACTTAACAAAAAATGGTCTTATGAACATTTTTCTTCTAATAATTTTTATGACCATTTAGTTTATGAAGGAAAATTTCAAGATATCATTAAAAAGAATATAGGAGATTATTTAAATAAAAATAATGATAGTGGTTCATTATTAGTATTTGAAAATTTTGTTTTTTTTAGTGATGAAAAAGGGAAAATTTATAAATTTGATGTGATTAATCAAAATATTATTTGGGAACTAAAAATATACGCAAGTACTTATAATAATTACCCAAAAAATATAGCGTTATTTTTAAATGGCGATGTTTTGTATGCAGCTGATAATTTAGGATTTATCTATTCAGTTGATGTTCAGACAGGAAAAACTATTTGGCAACAAAATTATGGTATTCCATTTTCATCGCATTTGAATTTTCACAAAGGCGTTTTGTATGTTGTGAATCAAAATAGTCGTCTTTATGCTTTTAATCCTTCGGATGGACAAAAAATATGGAGCTTTGAATCTTTGTCTGGTTTAATAAAACCATCAAGATCTAGTAATATTTCGTTATATGATAATAAATTATTATTTTCCAATGATGTTGGTGACATAACTTCAATTGATTTAGATCAGCAAGTTATTATCTGGACAAGAAATATTTTATCTCAAAATACTATTTCTAATAATTTAGTTTTTAAAATTTCAAATATTTTAATTGATAAAAAAGATGTTTTTGTTTCCTCAAATAGTGGGGATTTATTTAATTTTAACCTTGAAACAGGCGAAATAAAATGGTCACAAAAATTATCATCAATTCAAAACCACATTAGCACTGATAAATATTTATTTGTGTTAACCGAAAATGGGTTTGTTATTGCTTTTAATAAAACAAATGGTGTTATTTTATGGTCTTTTAATCTTGCTAAGTTATCAAAAGATAAGAAAGTTTCCCCAGATTATTATGGACTATTACTAGCTTCAAATAACTTATATGTAACATCTTCGAAAGGAGATATTTATAAGATATCAGCAAATGATGGAAAATATATTACTCATAAAAAAATTAATAATGATCTGTCTAGGGCGCCAATTATAGTTGATAATAAAATATTAATCCTTAATCGTTCTTCGGAATTAATAATACTCAATTAATGGATAAAATATCATCAGGAGTTATTACTCTTGCAATAGTAGGAAAACCAAATGTTGGTAAATCTACTTTTTTCAACAAAGTTTTAAACAAAGATTTGTCACCTGTTAGTGAAATACCAGGAACAACAACAGATCTTTTTATAGATAACATTACATACAAAAATAGAACTTTTAAATTAATTGACTCTGGAGGATTAAAAAGAAAAGGAAAATCAAAATCTGATGAACAGCAATATATCACAAAAGAAAGTTTGAAAGCAATTTATCTTGCAGACGTTGTGTTGTTTATGATTGAAGCCGATAAAGAATTTACAAAAACAGACAAACAAATTTGTAGACTAGTACTGGATAAAGGCAAAGGATTAATTTTTGTCATTAATAAAATTGATTTAGTTGATGAATTAAAAAAAATTAAAAATGAATATATTTACTATATAAAAAATTTATTTTCTGATGCTTTATTAGAAGATCCATTTAGTATCTGTTCTTTAAAGCTAGAATTTCCTAAAAAAATATTTGATGAAGTAATTAGTATACATTCCCGTTTAAGAAAAAATTTTGATAATAAAGATCTTAATGAGGCATTACATAACGCAATAAATAAGAATAAAATCCCTGTATACTCAAGATTTCGACCTAAAATAAAATATATTAAGCAAGTAAGCACAAGACCAATCATTTTTAAAATTTTTGGAAATCAAGCTAATAAACTTTCATTAGATTATCAAAAATATTTAGCAAAAAATTTAAGTAAAAAATTTAATATTAAGGGTTTTAAAATCTTCTTAAGATTTGTCAGCGCTGAAAATCCTTTTAAATCTAAAAAATATTAAATTACCTAATATTACTAAGTAGAGATAATTGATTATCTTTTACGCTTCTATTTGACTGATCTAGAGGAGGAATAGGATAGTCTCCTGTAAAATAATGATCTGTAAACTCAGGATTTGTATTATTACGTTTTTGATAGCCCATAGCTTTGTAAATGCCATCAATGGATAAGAATTTTAATGTTTTGACACCAATATATTTAGTCATTTCATCTAATGACATATTTGAAGCTAAAAGCTGATCTTTATCTGGGGTGTCTATTCCATAGTAATCTGGATACATAATAGGAGGGCAAGATATTCTCATATGAACTTCTTTTGCCCCAGCATCATACATCATCTGAACTATTTTTTTTGATGTATTTCCCCTAACTATAGAGTCGTCTATCAAAATTATTTTTTTATTTTTAACTAAAGATGCATTTGGATTGTGTTTTAATTTAACACCTAATTGTCTAATTTGCTGAGTAGGTTCAATGAAGGTTCTTCCTACATAATGATTTCTTATCAATCCTAATTCAAAAGAAATTTTTGATTCTCTAGAATATCCTATTGCAGCAGGAACCCCGGAATCTGGAACTGCAGAAACCATATCAGCATCCACGGGGGATTCTTTTGCCAATTGTTCACCGAAATTTTTCCTAAATTCATAAACGCTTTTTCCAGACATTAAACTGTCAGGTCTTGCAAAATATATATATTCAAATATGCATGGACGTGCTTTCATTTTAGGGAATGGCTTAATACTTTCAACACCATCATTTGTAATAACTACAATTTCACCATTTTCAACCTCACGAACAAAAGTTGCACCAATAATATCTAATGCACAAGTTTCAGAGGCTAGTACGTATGATTTTTTTAACTTACCAAGAACCAAAGGTCTTATTCCATAAGGATCTCTTACGCCGATCAATTTTTTATTTGTTAGCATAACAAGAGCGTATCCACCTTGTATTTGAAATAAAGAATCTATTATTTTATCAATAGTTTTTAATCTTTTTGAACGAGCTATTAACTGAACTATTGTTTCTGTATCGGAGGTAGTTTGAAATATAGCTCCGTCTTTAATCATTTTTTCCCTTAACATTATCGAATTAGTAAGATTTCCATTATGAGCAATGCTAATTCCACCGGTATATAGATCTGCAAAAAAGGGCTGTATATTTCTTAAAACAGGAGCTCCTGTTGTAGAATAACGATTATGACCTATTGCAAAATTTCCAGGAAGTTTTTGTATGGTTGTTTCTTTTGTAAAGTTATCACCAACTAGTCCTAATCTTCTTTCAGAGAAATAATTTTTACCATCATAAGAAACAATTCCGCATGATTCTTGACCACGATGTTGTAAAGAATGTAGTCCTAAAGCAGTTAAAGCAGAAGCGTCAATATGATCAAAGATTCCAAAAACACCACACTCTTCTCTTAATTTGTCAGCGTTTAAATCTAATAGCATAAATTTATTTTTTTAATTTCTTTTTTGTTTCATCAATATATTCGTTACTAAATAGAATTTTTTCGTCAAATAATTTTCTTCCATATTCAATGACGTTGTAAGAAGAGCCGTTTTTGAGATAGACAGGCCACTTATCATATAGATAAATATAATTAGATAGACTCAGTATTATAACACAATAAAAATATCCCGTAATCCCCCCAAAGATAAAACCAAACAATTTATCAATTCCTCCTAAACCAGCCCATTTTAAAGATTTTCCCATAGCTTTGCCTAAGACTATAATTAAGAATAGACTTAATAAAAACACAGTTACGCCCGACACTGTTCTGGCCGTTGACTCATTTTCAATTATTTTACTAATATAAGGAAGGACATAAGGAATTGAATATTTTGCTATTATAAAAGCAATGATCCATTTCAAAAAGGAAACTAGACTCAACACAAATCCCTTTTTAAGCGAAGATATTAAGTTAAAGAGAATTATTATAGCTACGATGATATCAAATATATTTATATTATTAGACTTAAAAAAATTTATAAAATTATCCATTCTTAAATGGTTTTATAATTGCAATTAACTGAGGCATTAAAGTTAACACAAGAGTCATAGCTGTTAACATGGCTAAACCAGTAAAAATTCCAAAATAAATTGAAGGAATAAAATTAGAAAACATTAGTATTGAAAATCCAAAGACAATAGTTAATGAAGCGTTGACTATCGCTTTACCTACAGATCTATGACAAATTTCAATTGTTTTTTTATAATTTTTGTTTATTTTAAATTCTTCTCTAAAACGATAAATGTAGTGAATGCTATTATCAATAGCTATTCCAACACTAATAGATGCAATAGTTATTGTCATCATATCTAAAGGGATATTAAACAATCCTAAACTTCCTAAAATAAATAAAGCTGCAGTAAAATTTGGAATAGCAGCCACAATAGACCAAGATAATGATTTGAATAATATTAATAGTAGAATGAAAATCCCTGCAAATGTTATACCTAAAGTTTTAATTTGTGAATCAAACAAACTTTGAAGTAAGTTATTAAATATTACTAATATTCCTGTAATTTTGAATTCGTCTTTGTTAAGATTTAACTTTTCCTCTAAATCTTTTTGAATTTTTATTAAAAGCTCTTTTCTATTTAGATTAGGATTAGAATCTATTATTCTAAGAGAAATTCTTGCTTCATTGTTTTCAATTGAAACATAGGGTGTTACTATACTCTTTTTAATATCATCTGGTAATTTACTATATAAAATAGCCATTTCTAGCGGTCCTAATTTTTTATTATCATTAATTTTTTCACCCAACTGTAAAACTGAATAAAAAGATAAGACTTTTCCTATCTCAGGTAAAGTTTCTAAATATTGATGAACATTAACAATTTTATTTACTCTAAAATTCGTAAACCAATAACTATCTTTGTATTCATTAGAGTCAGAGCCTTGAAAAAAATCATCATCACTCTTGTTGTTTTTGCTGTCTGTGTCTTTAAATTTTAAAATAATTTCTAAAGGAGTTGTTCCTCCCAGTTTTTCATCAATTAATTTCATCCCTTGATATATTTCAGTTTTTTTATCAAAGTAGTTAATAAAACTATTTTCAACTTTTAGTCTTGTCATTCCATAAATACTCAAAATTAAAATAATTGTTGAGAAGGCCAAGACTAAACCCCTTTGATTTATAGCAATAGAGGCAAATATCTCTGCAATTTTTGAATCTTTGCTTTGATGAATGGGCGTCGCTTTTGGTTTAAACTTAATGATTAAATAAGGAAGTAATATCATTGATACAAATAACGAAATAAATAATCCAAGTGTCATCATCCATCCAAAATCTATAACTGGTTTAATGTCACAAAAGATAAAGGATAAGAATGCCAATGCGGTTGTTAAGACTGCGTACAATATCGGGGTAAAAATTTTAGTTGTAGTCAGATAAGCTAGATAATTCTCTTTCTTTTTCGGAAATTCCGCTTGTAGTTGTTTGTATCTTTCTACGTAATGAATGTTTATTTCCATTGTAAGAATAAGCATTAATGAAATAAAATTAGAAGATATTACTGTCACTTTCCAATTTAAATAACCCAACATTCCAACCATTATAGCTATAGATAAAAAACAACTTAGAAGAGGGAAGACGACCCATCTTATATCTCTAAAAATGAACCATAAAGTTATTATAATAAAAATAAAAACACCTGAACCGAAAACAGTAATATCTTTTTTTACAAAAGTTATTAAGTCATCAGCTATCATAGGAATTCCTGAAAGATTAATATCTGCAATATTTTTATATTTTGAAATATGGGACCTAATTTCAATATTATAAAATTCTAAATTTTTATTATGTTCTTTTTTAAGTTTTTCTAAAATTTTATTTTGAGATTCAAATTCTTTCAAATCTTTTTCCGAAAGTTTACTATTCTGTTGCTTGTCTAGAAAAATCTTGTTTGTTTTTAGTGCTGATAAATATTCTTTATTATCTTTGATATAGACAACAATTCCAAAAGTAGTGGCGTCTTCATTTATTATTAATTTTTTATATACTGGGCTATTTTTTAATTCATTTAGAGCTCTATTAATTTCAATGCCTGGAGTAACTATGTATTGAATATTTTTAATTTTTTCTATTAAGGGTAGATCCGAACTTTCAAATAAAGGAGCATTTAAAACACTTATGCTTTTGCTTACCCATTTTATATTGTTAATTTCATCAACAAATTTTCTTAGTTCTTTAAGACTTTCCTCGTTAATTTTTTTTTTAGGAGAATATGTAATTACAAAAAATTCTTCAGATGAATAACGTTCATTTATGGATCTTAAGTAATTTAAATCAGGATCATTTTCCAATAATAATGAATCAGCTGATGCGTCTAATTGAAAATTTTTGGCATTATAAATAGAGAATGAAAATATTAGTATTAACGAAATAAGTATTAATTTGGGTCTTTCTAAAAATTTCTTATAAAGTTGATTTATAAAATTCATCTTTAACTAATATATACTCTCTCGCATCTTTCAGAGACAGAAGTAATAATATCATAAGGAGAAGTATCGGAGACTTTTGCAAAACTATCTAAATTTAAATTTTTTCCAAACACTTCTAAATAATCTCCAATTTTAATTATATTTTTAACTTTAGTGACATCTACTATCATTAAATCCATAGAAATTCTTGCAATCATTGGAAGTTTAACATTTTTATAAAATACATAACCTATATTAGATATTCTGATTTTTACTCCATCAGCATATCCAAGAGGAATTGTTGCTGTAACTATATCTTTTTTTGCTTTATAGCTTTGATTGTATCCAGCTGTTTCACCTTTCCTAAGACGATTTATTTGAATAACAGGAGATATTAAAGAGACTACATTTTTTAATTCTTTTTTAAAAAATAATTTTCCACCATACAAAGCAATACCGGGTCTCACTATATCAAAATGATATTCTTTACCCAAAAATATTCCTCCTGAGGCAGCAAGACTAAATTTACAATTTGGTAAATTAAACATTGTTTTTATTTTTAAAAATCTATTTTTTTGAATGGAATTGTATTTGCTTTTTTTTTCATCAGCACTTGCAAGGTGAGTATATATTATAACTTCTTTAAATTTTTTAATTATTGATCGTTCATTATATATTTTTAAAATTTCCTCATCCTGCATTCCAGATCTGCACATTCCCGTATCAACTTGGATGGCTAATTTATTAAAGAGTTTTTTCTTATTTAAAAAATTTGTCCATTTCTTAAATTGTTCATAAGTATTGAGAATAGGTATAAATTTATTTTTAAAAAATATTTGCTCTTCATTTTTGTTTAATCCATTGGCTACATAAATATTAATATCTGAGATTTTTTTTGATATTTTTAAGGCTTCAGAAATATTTGCAACCCAGAAATCTTTACATTTATTTTTTTTTAAGAATTTTGCAATTTTAACATCGCCAAGACCATAAGCGTTTGCTTTAATAACTGGACAGATAGTTGTTTTTGAAAATTTTTTGATTATATTGAGGTTATTCTTAATATTATTTAAATTTATAATCAATTTTGAATGCGAATATTGCATTCATGGTTAATTATCAAATTTTATATTATTTGCATCTTTAAACTTAGTATAAGCGCTTTCAAATTCTAAATTAATTATACCTGTAGGGCCATGTCTTTGTTTACCAATTATTACTAGTGCTTGATTGTGTACTTGGCTCATTTTTTCTTGCCATGTTATATGCTCTGCGGTTCCAGCTTGGGGTTCGCTTTTTTCTAAATAATACTCTGGTCTATATACAAACATAACCACATCAGCATCTTGCTCTATAGAACCAGACTCTCTCAAATCTGACAGCTGAGGTCTCTTATCATCTCTTTGTTCAACAGCTCGAGATAACTGAGATAAAGCTAAAACAGGAACACTTAGTTCTTTTGCTAGAGCTTTTAGTCCTTGAGTTATTTCTCCAATTTCTTGAACTCTGCCTTCATATTTGAAATTTCCGGTAGTCATTAACTGTATATAGTCGACAACAATTAAATCTAAACCATGAAGTCTTTTAATTCTTCGCGCTCTATTTGCTAATGTAGAAATTTTAATTGCAGGAGTTTCATCGATATAAAGAGGAAGGTCATTAATATTTTTTGAAGCTTCGATAAATTTTTCTAAATCTTCCTGAGTAATTTTTCCTCTTCTTATATCATTGGATCTAATTCTTGATTGTTCAGCTAATATTCTCGTTGATAATTGTTCAGAAGACATTTCCAAAGAAAAGAACGCAACAGAAGATTTTCCTAGTTTTTTTTCCATAATGTTTTTTGCAGCATGAAAAGCAATGTTAGTTGCAAGAGCAGTCTTTCCCATAGAAGGTCTTCCAGCGATGATAACTAGATCACCTTTGTGCATTCCTCCAAGCCTCTCATCCAAATCTCGAAGACCTGTGGGCACACCAACTATGCCCTCATCATTCTTAAAGGCTCGCATTGCCATATCAACAGTTTCGCCAAGAGCTTTTTCAAAAGACATATACGATCTGTCAAATTTGCCTCTTTCAGCAAGATCAAAAAGTTTTTTTTCTGTTCCCTCTATTAATTGTTCAGCGGTATGTTCTAAATTTTTGTTATTAGCATCAGTTAATGTGTTCTCAGATAATTCAATTAGTTTTCTTCTTAAATAAAGATCATAAATTACTTTAGAATAGTCTTTGGCTTGAAAAGCAGAAGTGGAGAGTCTTGTAAGCTTTGCAATGTATTCATTACCGCCCAATTCTTTTAATGACTGATCATTTTCTAGATAATTTTTTAAAGTAATAGGACTTGCAAGTAATCCCTTGCTGATTAATTTATTTAAATAATGAAATATTTTTTGATGAATTGGATCAAAGAATATATTTTCATTAACGATAGTAGAAATTTCATCAAATATTTCGTTATTTACTAGGATTGATCCTAATATTATTTGTTCCGCTTCTATATTGCTTGGTAGTTCTTTAGTAGTATTTAAAATTCTAATATTTTCAGCGCTCATAGAAACATTTAAATTTATTTAAGATATGAGTATAGAATAATTTTTTACTCTTAATGATGTGGATAAGTTAATAACTTTGCGGTTAAGCTATTTTTTCAACTGAAACAACTTTTACTTTTATTGAAGCTTGAACATCGGCATGTAAATTTATTATCACAACATAATCACCAATTTTTTTAATTTGCTCCTTAAGCTCAATCATATTTGCTAAAATATTTTTAAATTTATGTATTTCTAAATTCTGGATAATTTCTTTTATAGTTAGAGAGCCGTATAAAGCTCCTCCTTCCATAGAATTTTTAGTGATTTTTAATTCAAATTTATCAAGCTCTTTTTGAATTTTAACAGCTTCGTTTTTTTGATCGTTATTTTTTTTGTTTAGTTCTTCTTTTTTTTTTTCAAAAATAGCTAAATTTTCTTTTGAAGCAACTAGCGCTTTGTTGTTTTTTAAAAGATAATTTCTAGCAAAACCATTAGCAACTTTTACTTTGCTACCAATTTTTCCTAATTTTTTAATATTTTCTAAAAGAATAACTTCCATAATTAATCCGCTACAAATGGTAATAAAGCTAATATTCTAGCTTTTTTAATTTCATTAGATAACTCTTTTTGTTTTGCATAGCAAACCGATGTTATTCTACTAGGCAACATCTTTCCAGTTTCAGATATATACTTTTGTAGCAACTTTAAATTTTTGTAATTAATTACAGGGGCATCTTTTCCACTTAAAGGACAATCTCTTGTAAATTTAGTAGTCGCTTTTTGAAAAAGCATTAAATTTGAATTATTATTCTTTTTAGTTTTTTTAATATTTTTTCTTTTCATTATTTGCTTTCTTCTTTTTGAACTAATTCTGAATTTTCTTTAGGTATATTTTTTATTTTTATAGTCATAAATCTTAAAATATTTGAATCAATTCTTTCAATTTTCTCAAGTTCTTGAATAACTACCGGCTCTCCAGAAAAATACAAATTTGTATAATAACCTTTTTTAAAATTTTTAATTGGATATGCTAACTGCCTAAGACCCCAATTTTCTTTTTTTTCAATTTTACCTTTATTTTTTTTTATAAGATCTTCAATTTTTTGATGTAGATCAGAAAGATCTTTATTATTTAAGCTTTGAGAAGCTATATATATATGTTCGTAATAACTCATTTTAACTCTTGGTTGCTTTTAATTAGCATCCCAACTTTAATATTAAAGTTGAGAAAGTCAGGGCAATATATAATTTTTTTTTTTTAATACAACAGGGTTAATTTTGTTATAATTACTTACTTAATTATGAAAGCAATCGTATTTCCAGGGCAGGGTTCTCAGTATGTTGGCATGGGAAAAGATTTCTATGACACTTTTACCGAAGCTAAAGAGGTCTTTCATGAGGTTGATGATGCTTTAGGTTTTAAATTATCAAATATTATTTTAAATGGACCCAAAGAAACTCTAGATCTTACGGAAAACACACAGCCAGCTATTATGACCGTAGGAGTTGCGATTTATAAAACTTTAAAAAAACAGAAAATTAAAGATTTAAAAGATTATAGTTTTTTTGCAGGTCATTCCTTGGGAGAATATACTTCTTTGATTTGCTCAAACTCTTTAACTTTAAAAGATGGTGCTAAAATTTTAAAAGAGAGAGGTAAATCAATGCAAGAAGCGGTTCCAGTAAATGTTGGGGCTATGGCAGCTGTATTGGGTGCAGAGGTAGATTTGATAAATGAAGTAATAAATAAAAATAAATCTAGCGAAGGAATTGCTGAAATTTCAAATGATAATTGTCCGGGCCAGATAGTTATAAGTGGGAATAAAGATAAGATTAATAAAATAGTAGATGATCTAAAAAATACCTATAGTAAAAAAGCAATATTATTACCAGTCAGCGCACCATTTCATTGTTCTTTAATGCAACCTTCGGCAGATAAGATGAATCAAATTTTAATACAAACTAATTTTTCACAACCTGTAATTAATATTGTTTCTAATGTTACAGCTAAGACAATTGATAACTTTCAAGAAATACCTTCTTTACTTACAAAACAAATTACGCACCACGTTAGATGGAGAGAATCTGTGAATTTTATGGCAAAAAATGGTGTAAAACATTTTATTGAAATAGGGCCGGGAAAAGCATTAACAGGCATGATAAAAAGAATAGGAAAAGAACTTACAACAACTACAATTGATAATATAATTCAATTCAATGAATTTAATTAATTTAAAAAGTAAAAAAGTTTTTATAACTGGGGGCACCGCCGGAATTGGACTGTCTATTTTAGAGAGTTTTTATAAATTAGAGGCTGATATATTTACTATCGGAACAAATGTAGAAAATCTTAAAACTATACAAAGTAATTTTCCAAAAATTAAAACTTCTAATTTTAACTTAGAAAATCATCAAAAGATTGAAGAGTTAGTTAAAGAAGCCAAAGAGAAATTAGGAGGATTGGACATAGTTATTAATAATGCCGGAGTCACAAAAGACAATCTTGCAATTAGAATGTCAGATGAAGAGTGGAATAAAGTAATTAATATAAATTTAACTGCTGTTTTTTTGATTTGTAAATATTCTATTAAAGTAATGATGAAACAGGATTCAGGATCTATAATTAATATTAGTTCAATAGTTGGTCATACAGGAAATTTTGGACAGGCAAACTATTCAAGCGCTAAAGCAGGAATAGTAGCAATGTCAAAAAGTCTTGCAAAAGAATACGCAAAAAAAAATATTAGAGTAAATTGTATATCACCAGGATTTATCGATACAAAGATGACTAAAAATATTAATGAAGAATTCAAAAAGAAACTTATGGAAAATATACCAATGGGAAAATTAGGTACAGGCAATGACATCGCTAATTGTGCTCTTTTCTTAGCTTCTGATCTTTCTGGTTATATTACAGGCGAAACCATCCATGTTAATGGTGGAATGTATATGGCTTGATTTATTTAATTTATTCATTTATTGAAAGAATCATTAATAATTAAGGGAGTTTAAAAATGAGTGATGTTGGAGTAAAAGTTAAAAAAATTATCGTAGAACACCTAGGTGTTGATGAAGCTAAAGTTACAGATGAAGCTAGTTTTATTGATGATTTAGGCGCAGACAGTCTAGACACTGTAGAGTTAGTAATGGCTTTCGAAGAAGAGTTTGGTTCTGAAATATCAGATTCAGAGGCTGAAAAAATACTAACAGTAGGTGACGCAATCAGATTTATTGAGAATAATCCCGCTAAGTAGTTCTGTTGATTTCAAAACCAAAGAGAGGTTTAATTTTAATATTATCTTCCCCTTCAGGGGCAGGAAAAACTACTCTTGCTAAAAAAATTCAAGATAGCGATAGTAATTTTAAAATATCAGTTTCTTACACAACCAGAACTTCAAGACCTAACGAAATAGATGGTGTAGATTATAACTTTGTTGACGTTAATAAATTCCAAGAACTATCTATTCATAATAAATTTTTAGAAAAAGCAAAAGTATTTGGTAACTATTACGGCACTTTAAAAGGACCAATAGAAGATACTTTAGTTCAGGGAAAAGATTATTTATTTGATATTGATTGGCAAGGAACAGAACAGGTTAAACAAATAATGCCACTAGATATCGTTCCAGTATTTATTTTGCCACCTAGTATTAATGATTTAGAAAAAAGACTTAAAAAAAGAGAAGAAAAAAATAAAGAATTAGTTGATCAAAGGATGAAAATGGCAAAAGATGAAATCAACCACTGGAAAGATTATAAATATATTGTTGTAAATAAAGAGGTAGAAAATTGTTTTGAACAAATTTCCAAGATAATTAGGATTGAAAGAGAACTAAGATCTAAGTTTAATTAAATCAACCAATTTATAGTAAAAATTAAAATCCAGATTTTCTGGTCTTAAGTTTTTAATATTATCAAAATCTATAATTTTAAGCTCTTTTTCATTAAGTAATTTTTTAAGAGTTTTTGAAATCATTTTTCTTTTGGTATTAAATAAAATTTTTGTTTGATCTGACAAAATGTCTAAATCATTTAATGTAAAATTAGTGTTTTTTTTTGGAGCAAAAGAAAGCACTGAAGAATCAACTTTTGGCTCAGGATTAAATTCTTTTTTTGAAATATTAAAATGAAATTTAACATCTAATCTGGCATCAGTTAGTATAGATATTCTTCCATATTTTTTACTATTAGAGGTCGCCATAATTCGCTCTGCAACTTCTTTTTGAAACATTAAAATCATTTGATTATAAAAAGGAGGCCATGGATCGGAGTAAATCCATTTTATTAATAATTTTAGGGAAATATTATAAGGAAGATTGCCATAAATTATTGAATTTTTTTTAAAGATACTCTTTTCATCAAAAGTTAAAGCGTCAGAAATTTTATAATTAAAATTTTTATAATTATTTTTAATTTTATCTAAATAATTACTTAAATCTTTGTCAAACTCAATTGCAAAAATTTCTTTTGGATTTTTTTTTAATAACTCTTCAGTTAAATTACCAGAACCGGGTCCTATCTCAATTATATTAGTATTCTTGTCAACTTTACCTATGTCTGCAATTTTTTTTATTATCTCTTTGTTAATTAAAAAATTTTGACCAAGCTTTTTTTTATGCTTAAACATTATATTTAGAAAAAAACCTTATTGCTTTCTTAAAACTTTCTGGATTTGCAACCCCTTTTCCTATGATTTCGGTACCAACCCCATGATCTGGAGAAATTCTAATGAATGGCAAACCAATTGTAATATTTATAGCATCATGATTAAATTTAGTTTTGAAAGTTGTTAAAATTTGATCATGATAGTGACCGATTAAAACATCAATTTTTAATTTTGCTCTTTGTAAAAAACTTGTGTCAGGTGAAAGAGGACCTGTTATTGGATATTTTTTTTTAAGCTTTTTAATTGCTGGTATAATTATTCTTTTTTCCTCATTTCCCATATATCCGTTTTCACCATTATGTGGATTTAGGCCAAGTATACCGATTTTAAATTTTTTTCTTTTAATAATTTTTAAATAAAAATTATTGATATTTTTACATGCCTTCTCAATTTTTTTATATGAAATTTCTTTATAAACTTCTTTCAAAGGAATGTGGGTTGTTAAAGGTAGAACGGAAAAAGTATCATTAAACAAAAGCATATTTTCTTTATTTTTGTTATTAGTTTTATCTGCAATATATTCAGTAATTCCATTGTATTTATTTTTTGTAAACTTTGACTTATTAATAGGAAGGTTAATTAGACCAGAAGCTAATTTTTTTTTAAGTAAGAGAACTGCACATTCAAAACATTTTTTTACAAATACATCAGTTTTATTAGTTTTTAGATCAAAAGGTTTTGATTGCTTATAATCTATATTAATAAAATTAAATTTTGTTTTACTTAAATTATCTATTTTAGATAAACTAAAATTTATATTTTTTTTAAAATTTAAGTAATTTGCCTGCTTTTTTAATAGTGAGTAGTTTCCAATAATTATGAAATTTAATTTTGTCTTTTTTATATAATTAATTGATTTAAGAAAAATTTCAGAAGAAATACTATTTGGCTCTCCCAGAACAATTATAATATTTTTTTTCACAGAAATTTAATTAAATATTTTTTTTTACTCTTTTCTAGATGAGTGGCTGAAAATTTATTCAAAAGTTTGTTTTGTTCTGTAATAATTAGTTGTCTTTTTAATTTTTCATCATCTACGGTATTGTTTTGTTCTTTTTCTAGTTCTTTATTAACTTCTGTTAAATTCACATTAAGTCTACTCTCATACAACTGTCTAACTAATTTTGACCATTTCATATCAATTTTTATTATATTTTTTAAATAATCTGTCTCTATTTCATTCTGATTATAGAAAGAATTAATAATTTCATTATTAATTTTACTTCTCTCTAAGTAATTATATAAATTAATTTCGATTTCTTTTTCTGATACTTCAATTTTAAAGTTATTTGTTTCTATATCTTTAATTTTTCTATCTATTAAACTATTTAAAATTTCCCTTTTTAATAGCACTGGATTATTAGCAGCTTGATCTTTGTTAATAAATTTTAAAAAATTTATTTCTTTATTGATATCAAGGTCCGTAATTATTGTATTATCAATAGAAACTATTACGTTATTAGTTAATTGTTTTGCTTCAGAGTTAGTTAAAAAAAAAACAAATATTAGTAAAAAAATTTTTTTACTCATTTATTTTTTTGAATTATTGTATTCCACCAATGGAAGGCAATATATTTGATGTTGTGTAGTTATCTCCAAATGGTAGCAGCGTTACTCCAAAAAAGACACTAGTTGCTGGCTTCAAGTCTTTATCTGATGAGTAATTTTTTCGAAAATAAAAACCATATTTTATACATTCATTTTCATTCTCAATTCCTAATTTATGAGAATTAGTCAAGTCAGTTTTTAAATTTCTATCGATTGAAATAAATAATTTCGTATTGTCAGTTAAATAAGAAGTCAAATTAGCGTTTGCATATCTTTCATTTCCAATATGACTATTTTTTTCGTAGAAATTAAAGTTAACTTCTCCTTGTTTTAAAAAAGTTTTTAAATTTAAATCGCTATAGTAAACATGATTAAAGCCGTTATCCAATGTGTTTTTAAGAGTCATATCAAAATTTCCAGGACTTAAATAATTTACTTTAGTTACTAAATCAGAATTTTTATTTTGAAGAGAAGATTTTGTAGGCATATCAAGATCTTCATTGAATTTTATTACCTGACCTATTGTAATGCCGGCTTGAGCGGGATTTTTTTTGTTTACAATTTTTTCTTTCCACATCCAATCTAAGCCAAGGTTAAATGAGAGATCTTTTTCTATTAATTCATCAGAGTTCATTCTGTTTATTGAAAATAAATTATCAGTATCTAAAGAAGTATCGTTAGATCTGGCATTAGTCATTTTGCCTGGAGAATAACGAGTAAGTATTCTAGGAATTAAATATTGCTCAGTTTCTTTTGATAATTTGGCAAATGGTAATGAAGTATCAAATCCAACCACTGGATTAATTTGACTATTTAAATTTTCGTTTGGAGTTTTGTAATCGGAATAGTAATTAATATTATTAATTTTTGTGAGAAATTTGTACCCGATTCCAAGATTTGTGTTGTAAGATTCTGTAGTTGAATAATCTAAGTTGTTAATAAAAGTTGTTTTATTTTGATTGGTATTCGCATTTAAACTTTTAAAATTTGATGTAAAATTTAAGTTATTATTGTTCATTAAGTTATATTTAGAATACATAATCTCTGGAAGTAAATATTCATATTGATCTGAAGTTTTTGTAGTTGCAATATTTTGATATGTTGCTGTTTTAAAATTTAAACTTTCATTTTTTCCAAATGAATTAAGATATATTTCATTAGTTAGTTTAGTTTCGTTTTCTTTTACAAGATTTCTTTTAAATCCATCATTAGTAGAATTAATTTTATTAACTCTTAAGTATGTAGGATTATTTATCCTTTGTATTTTTGCATTAAATTCACTTTGATCTAAAATTTTATCTGCAAAATTTAGATTTAAATTTCCATATAAATGATTTCTAGAACCGTCGGTTTGTGCTGAGGTTATTGTTTTATAACCTTGCGTAAAACTCCCTTCTATTGATAAGTCTCCATTTTTATATTTTTCTCTATACTCACCTAATAGCAAAGGATTTTGTTTAAAGTAATAAACAGGACTAACTGTAAAATCAGCAGATTGAGATATTGGATAAAAATAAGGAATTTTAATTATTGAACCGACATCACTACTTAATGAAGCGAATGAAGGAGCTAAAAAACCAGCTTCTCTTTTCACACTTGGGTCCGGATGCGAAAAATAAGGAGTATATAAAATTGGGATGTTGTTTAAATCTAAAGTTGCATTTTTATAAGTAATTTTTTTATTTTCTTTATCATGTGTAACTAAATTAGCGTTTAAGTTCCAAAATGGACATCCTTCTTTCTCATTTGTAGATTTGCATGATGTAAATTTTCCATCTTTGATTATTGTTATATTATCTTTTATGCTTACTTCTTTCCCAGAAAGCTTTGGTTCTACAAATTCATTAAATTTATCTTTAGATTGAAATTTTTCTTTATTAAGATCAGAGCTTAAATCGTATCCGATAATTTCATCGAATTTATCATCAGCATTTAGTTTGCTAAAATAATATGTATTTTTATAGTTATCTAAAAACTTAACTTTAGTTTGTGCAGAAATAATTTTTTTTTCTAAATCATACTCAAAATTATCTGCCGTTAGAGTTCTATTTTTATTGTCAGTAAATTTAGAATTTCCAAAAGTTTTTAATAGTTGACTTGTCTTATTGTATATAATTTTATCAGAAGAGATTTGTTTTCCCTCTTGATTTTTAGCCACCACATTACCAGTAGCTTCAATAATATTGTTGTCCTGAGAATACGTTAGTTTATCGGCTGAAAAATTGTAAATATCTTTTTGTTGCGAATAACTAATATTTACTTTTAAAAAAAAAAATCCAAAAAAAAGTATAAAAATAATTCTATTTTGCATTAACTTGAGTAATTCCTACTAAATTTATTAAAATTATGAGAAATATAGGTATCCATACCGAAAAATCTACAGATATTATGCCAGATTTAGCTATTGTTATTGATAAATCATTTAGAAAATAAATTATTACGCTTATTATTACTCCATAGCTTCCATATTTTAGGTAATTAGAAGTCTTTCCCAAATTAATAATCATTAATCCAGAAAGTATAGACATGGCTAATAAGTAAATAGGAAAGGATATTAACTTTTGATACCTAATTCTAAGGTCAATTGTTGAGTATCCTTTATCTTCTAATATCATCATTTCTTTGTTGATGTCCAATAAGGAAGTGGTGTCAGTATTTTTGTATACATTTTTAAGTTCGCTTATATTTACATTACTCGTATAGTTATAATTATTTAAATAATTTTCTTTATTATTTTTTTTATTTGCAGAAATAATATAAACTTTATTTAGTTGCCAATTTTTATCTTTTATAAATCCTTCAGTAGCATCAATTCTTTTAATAAAATTATTAGAAGAGTCATAATTATAAATAGTAATTTGATTTGCTACTGAAAAATCTTTACTAACCTTTTCTATTCTAATTATATTCTTTTCTTTTTCATTTTTATCTAGAATCCATATTCCAGTTTCATTAACAAATACTAAATTTTTCGTCTCATTATATTCGGACCTTAAACTCTCATAATATCTCAACATTGAGGAAGAGAAAGGCACAATTAAAAACACAATTATATATCCAATAATAAATGAAGTTAAAGCTGGGATTAATATAATTTGTATATTTGAATAACCCATTACTCTTAATGAAATAACTTCATTATGATTGTAAATTTTTAAATAAAAAACAATTCCTCCAAATAAAACTATAAAAGGAAATAAGTTTATTAATAAATTAGGTATTTTTAGTATTGTAAAAATTATAAAAAATATAAATTTAAGATCTTTTTTTGATTTAAAAAAATTAAATTCATCCAGTAAATTAATGAGTAGAATAATTGAAAGCATTACTGCTATAACAACAAATAAACTTTTAATATATTCAATGATTATGTATCTGTTTATTGATTTTAACATTTATGATTTGATATTTTCTCTATTAAGAAAGTAATTTAACAAAACCCAATTTATTATTAAAAATAAAAAAAGAGTGAAGTATAGAAATAAACTTCCGTATAATTTCTTTGAACTAAGATCTAATAATATTTCACTAATTATTATAATTGCAATTCCGTAAGTATAAATAATTATTTTTAGAAAATTATTATTTATAATCTCTTTATTTGTTATAATTAAAAAACACGCTACTAAAACTAAGGAAGGAATAAATAAAGGCATTATAATTCTATCGTTTAGCTCACCGATTATATTAGTAAGTTGTGCATCATTTTTGTTATTAAATCTTTTAATCAATTGAAAAAAAAAAATTTCATTAAATTTATAATAATCTACTGTTTTTTTATTATATTGACTTAGATCAAGTGTTATTTTGTCAAAATCTAATATAGAAATTTTTTTATCATTACGTTCTTCTTGAATACTACCTTCAACAAGTACAAGTAAATTTTTATTATTTTCATTAATAACAGCACCTGATTTAGCTATTATGGTTTTTTTTATATCCGCACCATCCTCAAATAAAATAATATCCTCAAGTTCGTTAATCTGATTTTTTTTACCGACATAAATGGTTATTTTTTTAAGAGGATTATTGAAATTATTTTGTTTTAATAAAGAACCAATGGCCCCAACACCGGTATTTAAAAGAAGATATCTAGAATAATTAGAAAAATATGGAACTATAAAGCATCTGACAATTACCAGTATTACTATCAATATAATTGATGATCTTATTAAATAATTTATAAATTTCTTTTTTTCTAAACCTGAAAACCATAGCGCCCGAAGTTCGTTATGATCTTCAAATTTTGAAATTGTTACGACAAAAGATATAAAAAATATTATTAATGATATTTTTGAAAAATATTTTGGCATTATTGACAAGATGTATAAGAAATAAGTTTTAATTGAATTTCCTTCTTCACCAATCAAATCAAGCAATCTGACAGCTTGAGTGATCCAAATAATAAGCCCAAATGCAAACAGAATAGAAAGATAGTTCTTTAAAAATTCTTGGATAAAATAGTATCCCAACTTGTTTTTTTTCATTTTGCTATGTATATGATCTTATACCATTATGTTAGATTTAAAGATAATTCCAAATATAAATAATAACTCAGATTTATATATTTTTTTTTGCGAAAAAAATTTTTCTTTTAATTCAAAAAAACTATCATTTATTGATATAGATTATAAAGAAATTAATTCTCTTTTGTTAAAAAATAAAGATGAGGATTATTTTGTATTTAATTATCATAGCACAAAACCAAAAAAAATTATTTTTATTAATCAAAAAAATAATAAAGATGGATTTGAGAATCAAAATATTGGCGGTAAGGTTATTAGTGAAATTAAATTAGCAAAAGATATTAATGTTATTTTTTCCAATGAAAATAAATCCTTAGAAAATTATTATTTTAATTTTTTTTTAGGGTGTTTCTTAAAAAAATACTCTTTTACAAAATATAAAACAATTTTTAAAAAAAATGAAAATGCAAAAGAAATAATAAACCTCTTCATTATTTCATCAAATAAGAATTTTTTTATTAAGATTAAAAATAATATTGAAAATATTGTTAATGGAGTTTTTTTAACAAGAGACTTAGTTTCTGAGCCTCCTAATTATTTAAATCCAGAAAAATTTGTATCTGAAATTAAAAAACTTTCTAAACTAGGTCTTAAAGTAGATGTTTTTGATTATTCAAAAATGAAAAAAATTGGAATGAACGCTTTATTGGGTGTTGCTCAAGGAAGTAAAAATTTACCTTATTTTGTAACAATTACATGGAAGCCAAATAATTCAAAAAATAAAAAACCACTCTCGTTTATTGGAAAAGGAGTTTGTTTTGATACTGGCGGTATTTCTTTAAAGCCAGCAAAATTTATGGAAGATATGAAATATGATATGGCTGGAGCAGGGGCCGTTGTTGGTTTGATGAAAACTTTAGCTCTTAGAAAGTCAAAATCCTATGTTGTAGGAGCTGTTGCATTAGTTGAGAATATGCCTGGTGGCTCAGCTCAAAGGCCAGGTGATATCGTAAAATCATACTCTGGCAAAACAATTGAAGTTTTAAATACAGATGCTGAAGGAAGATTAATTCTCGCTGATGCAATTTATTATATTGATGAACAGTATAAGCCAGAATTAATAGTTGATTTAGCAACCCTTACAGGAGCGATAGTTGTTTCTTTAGGAAGTGAGTACGCCGGTTTATTTTCAAATAATGACAAATTGTCAGAAAAATTAATTAAAGCAGGAGAAATCGAAAATGAAAAACTTTGGAGATTTCCACTGCATAAAAATTATGACAAGTTAATGGACTCAAAAATTGCAGACATGCAGAATATTAATTACTCAGGAGGAGCAGGGTCTATTACGGCAGCGCAATTTTTACAGAGATTTTTAAAGAATGGCACCCCTTGGGCTCATTTAGATATTGCTGGCATGGCTTGGACTAAGAAAGATTTAGAAACTATACCAACGGGAGCCACTGGATATGGAGTTAAGTTATTAAATAAATTTGTTGAAAAGTATTACGAATAATATGGAGAAGACTTTATCAATAATTAAACCTGATGCCGTTGAAAGAAATTTAATCGGACAAATAGTGAGTATTTTTGAAAAAAATTCTCTAATAATTCATTCAATTAAGAAAATTATATTATCAAAAAAATGGCTGAAGATTTTTATTTTGTTCATAAAGAAAGACCTTTTTTTAATGATCTTTGTACTTATATGAGCTCAGGCCCTGTTGTAGTTATGGTGTTAGAAGGTAACAATTCGGTTGTTAAAAATAGAGAAATTATGGGAGCAACAAACCCAAAAGATGCAGCTAAAGGCACTATAAGAAATTTATATGGTATTTCTTTAGATAAAAATTCAGTTCATGGTTCTGATAGTAAAGAAAACGCTAAAATTGAGATCGATTTTTTCTTTAAAGAATAATTTTTAAATTATTTTATTACAAACAATATCTACCGCTTTAGGATAAATTATATGTTCCGCTTTTAAAACTCTATTTGCTAGAGAATTAGGTTTGTCTTTTTTAAGAATTTTAACTTTTGTCTGTAATATTTTTTTACCTGAATCAAGTTTGGCCGTTACATAATGGACCGTAGATCCTGCATATTTATCACCTGCTTTTATAGCTCTTTCGTGAGTGTTTAAACCTTTGTATTTTGGAAGTAGCGAAGGATGAATGTTGATAATTTTAAATTTACTTTTTTTAATAAATTCTTTTGATAAAATTTTCATAAAACCTGCCAAGCATAATAAATTAATTTTATTTTTCTTTAGATATCTTAAAGCTTTTTTTTCAAATTGAGGTTTCTTATTTTCTATTCCGTAATTTGTAATTCTATTTTTTTTAGCATAAGCTAAACCCTTAGCTTCTTTTTTATTAGAAATAACTAATTTGATTTTCCAATTAGTATTGTTTTTTTTAGAGTATTTAATTAATTCTTTTAAGTTAGAGCCTCTGCCAGAAATAAAAACACCAACATTAATATTTCCAGTTAACTTTTTCATTTAATATAATTTTATTAATATTATTACTCTTTATTATAGTTCCAATTTCATAAGGCTTTGATGATTTATTAAAAACATTAAATATTTTTTTATAATTTTTTTTATCTGTAATTATGCAAAAGCCGATACCGCAGTTAAATGTTTTAAGCATTTCATGATCGTTAACACCATTTGATTTAATCCATTTTGTAACTTTGTTAGGTCTAATTTTAGAAAGATTTATTGCTGCGGTATAATTATTAGGAATTACTCTTGGTAAGTTCTCAATAATTCCTCCACCCGTGATATGAGCACACCCTTTAATTAATTTCATGCTGTGAAGTTTTAATATTTCTTTAACGTAAATTTTAGTAGGCGTTAAAAGTTCTTTATATAATTTTTTATTATTTTTAACTTTAATTTTTTTATCTTTCAAAATTTTTCTTATTAAAGAATATCCATTAGAATGAGCTCCNGATGAAGGGACCCCTAATATTATATCCCCATGTTTAATTGAATTACCTGTGATAACATTTTTTTTTCCAACAATACCAACAGCAAAGCCAGCTAAATCAAAAGAATCACCTGTGTATACTCCAGGCATTTCTGCCGTCTCACCCCCGGATAAAGAGCAACCAGCAATTCTACAGCCTTTTGCTATACCGGATAATATTTGTTTATATTTTTTTTCAATAACTTTTGGAATTGCAATATAGTCTAAAAAAACAACAGGTTTAGCACCCTGCACAATTAAATCATTTACGCACATTGCAACTAAATCAATACCGATCGTCCTGAAATCATTTAGATGATTTGCTATTTCTAGCTTAGTTCCAACTCCATCAGTTGAGGTTACTATAAGAGGGTCTTTAATTTTATATTGTCCCAAATCAAATACAGATCCAAATCCCCCTATGTTTTTAAAGTTTTTAATTTCACTACCTTTAATTTTTGTAGATTTTGATAATTTAGAAATAAATTTAACTAGTTTTGTGGTTTTTTTGATATCAACACCACTTTTAAGATAGGTAAAATTTGAATTATTCATTAAAAAAATATTAACACGTCAGCAATACACTTGTTTTCTTATTTTACAATCAGTTTTTAAATAAGATTTTTTATAAAAATAATGTAGTTTCGGGTTTTTTATGAAAGATCAAATAGTTTTTAAATTTCCAGATAAGAGTTTTTATTATGAAGAAGATTTCTGTATAGGTGAAAATAATTATGAAGCTTACAAATTAATAAAAGAATGGCCGAATTGGAGTTTTAAAGGAATCAATATTTATGGTCCCAAAAAATCTGGAAAATCTTATCTTGCAAAAATTTTTTCTGATAAGACTAATTCTAAAATTTTTTTAGGAGGAAGTGTTAATAAGAATAATATAGATTTAATATTAAATCAAAAAGTTTTAATTATAGAAGATGTAGAGTTATTTAATGACGAAATTTTCTTTCAAACAATTTTAAATGATTTTATAAGCAAAAATAAATTTATATATTTATCCTCTATTAAGTTAGCAGGAAGCATTCCTTTTAAATTAAAAGATTTAATTTCACGTTTAAATTCATTAGTTGCGGTAGCAATCACTAATCCTTCTGATGATTTATTCTCTCAGATTCTAACTAAAATGCTTTCTGATAAACAAATTAATATTACAAAAAAAGATGTAAATTTTATCTTAAAAAATATTGAAAGAAGTTACCATGCTGCATCCAAGTTTGTTAAAAATTTAGATGAATTATCTTTACTGTATAAAAAAAAAATAAATACAAAAATTATTAACCAGGCATTAGCTAATATCAGCTAACTTTATTAAAAGTTTTTTTAAATTTTTTAATTAGTTTTGTTAATTTTTTAATTTCAATATTTTTTAAATTTTTTGAAATAAAGGTTAATTCCGTATTTTTAATATTTTTTATGATTTCTTTATCAGAAAAAACCCAATTTTTAGGAAGATTAATTTTTTTTGCTACTTTATTTCTAAAATTTATTATTTTAATAAAATTGTTATTATTTAAAATATCATTACCTAATCTTTTTTTAAAAATAACAGGATAGTCTTCATGAGAAATTTTAAATATCTCTTCTTTAATTAATTTATTAAATAATTTTAATTTATTTTTTTTAACTAAGTTATTATTTAATTTATTGAAAATTATTTTTAGATAATAAACATCATTTATTAAGTAATTAATTCTCTCATTATTAATCGGTCTTTTTAACCAACCGTCACTCTGCAATGATTTATCTAAACTAATCTTGCAAAAATCTTGAACTAATTTCTTATAAGAAGGTCTATAATCATAACCATTAAACAATGCTGCAATTTGAGTATCAAAAACAGTAAATAAGATTTTTTTAACTGCAGATAAAAATATTTCTAAATCTTGCCTGCAAGAGTGAATCACCAACGTAATATTTTTTTTATTTAAAAATTTAAAAATTTTCTTAAAATTAATATTTCTCTCTAAACAATCAATAATGCCAATATTTTTTCCATCAAAAATAACTACAATAGATATAATAGCTTGATAAGTTGATCTTCTTTCAAATTCTGTATCAAAGAAAAATTTTTTTTTATTTTTAATTTTTGCAAGAAATTGATCTAGTTCTTTATTGTTTTTAATTAATGAGAAATTATGATTGTTTTTTTTGAACATTAACTGTATCTCAATTTATTATTAAAAAGGTTGGTTTGATTTGAATAAATATAGAACTCACAATTGCTCAGAACTTACAATTAAAAATATTGGCAAGCAAACTATTCTATCTGGATGGGTTCATAAAAAAAGAGATCACGGTAATTTATTATTTATTGATTTACGGGATCACTATGGAATTACTCAGTGTATAATTGATAATAAAAACGAATATTTTTCAACATTAGAAAAAATAAAATTAGAAACTGTTATTAGAATAGAGGGTGAGGTAGTTGCAAGAACTTCAGAGACAGTTAACAAAGAACACGCAACAGGTTCTATCGAAGTTGCAATTAAAAATTTTAATGTATTAGGCTCAACAAAAGAACTTCCTTTACCAGTGTTTAGCGATCAAGAATATTCAGAAGAAATAAGATTAAAATATCGTTATTTGGATTTGAGAAGAAAAAAATTACATCATAATATTATTTTAAGATCTAATGTTATTTCATTTATTAGAAAAAAAATGGAGAGTCTTGGATTTTTGGAATATCAAACTCCAATTCTAACATCCTCTAGTCCAGAAGGAGCAAGAGACTTTTTAGTTCCAAGTAGATTAAATCCTGGAAAGTTTTATGCCCTCCCACAAGCACCCCAACAATTTAAGCAATTAATTATGGTATCTGGCTTTGATAAATATTTTCAAATTGCACCGTGTTTTCGAGATGAAGACGCAAGAGCAGACAGGAGTCCTGGAGAATTTTACCAATTAGATATTGAGATGTCTTTTGTTGAACAGGAAGATGTATTTCAAGTAGTCGAGCCATTACTACATGAAGTTTTTACAAAATTTAGCAAAGGTTATTCAATTAGCAAAACTCCATTCAAAAGATTTAAATATAAAGATGCAATGTTAAAGTTTGGAACAGATAAGCCTGACTTAAGAAATCCGATAGAAATTAATGATGTGACTGAAATTTTCGAAAGAGAGGATGTTAAATTAGAAATATTTAAAAAGTTAATACAAAAAAAATCGGTTGTAAGATGTGTGGTTGCAAAAAATGTATCTTCTAAACCAAGAAGCTTTTTTGATAATTTAGATAAAGGCGCAAAAACAGAAGGGGCTTCTGGATTAGGTTATGTTATTCTTGAAAGTAATAATGGAAAATTAGAAGGAAAAGGACCTATAGCTAAATTTTTTTCTGAAGATGCAATAAGTACACTATGTAAAAAAATTAATGCTGCAGGGGGCGATGCTATATTCTTTGTATGTGATGTTAAGAAAAATGCTGAGAAATTTTCAGCATGGGCCAGAACTGAGATTGCAAAAAATTTAGAATTAATAAAAGATAACGTATTTGAATTTTGTTGGGTCACTGATTATCCGATGTTTGAATATAATGAAATTGATAAGAAAATTGATTTTAGTCACAATCCATTTTCTATGCCACAAACACCAATCGATTTAATTGATAAAACTGATCCATTGGAACTATTAGCTTATCAGTACGATATAGTTTGCAATGGTATCGAGCTTTCATCTGGAGCAATTAGAAATCACGTTCCGGAATTGATGTATAAATTATTTAAAATTGCTGGTTATTCAAAAGAGGAAGTTGATAATAAATTTAGCGGCATGATTAATGCTTTATCCTATGGTGCGCCACCGCATGGAGGAATAGCTCCTGGCATCGATAGGATTATTATGTTGTTGGCTGGTGAGAAAAATATCAGAGAAGTTACTATGTTTCCATTAAATCAAAATGCACAAGATTTAATGATGAATGCTCCATCTATTGTTTCTGAAAAACAATTAAAAGAATTAAATATTAAATTAGTTAAAAAAGACTAATTTATTTTTTTGCTCTTAATATTTAACCTAATATTACTCAGATCTACTAATTTTTCTTTATATTGATTTCTTAAGAACCCTTTACTTGTGATATTTTTAAGAACATCAATAAGCTGAGCATTTTCCTCAGTATCTTCTGCTTGATCAGTTTTTTTAATGGAAGGAGTGTGCGCTAGATCTTCTCTTCCAAGATAAGAAATTGCAAGCTCTCTAAATAGATAATCTAAAATTGAAGAAGCTGATAAAATTCTATCATTACCTTTAATTTTTCCAGAAGGTTCAAATTTGGTATTAATGAAAGCGTCAACATATTCTTCTAGTGGAACGCCATATTGCAAACCCAATGATATTGCGATTGCAAAATTATTCATTAAAGATTTTACGAGCTCTCCTTCTTTATTCGTATCAATAAATATTTCACCAACTCTACCATCATCATATTCACCGATATGCAAATAAACTTTATGATCACCAATCATGGCTTTTTGAATGTAACCTTTTCTGCGATCAGGCATTTTTCTTCTTTCACTGAAAGCTTTGTTCTCAATAGACAAAGATGATGTTTTGCTATCTTTGATATTATTAAAAATACTAGAAGTTATATCTTCACTAATTTTTTGACTGGAGATTTCTTTAAGTTCCTGTTCTTTACTTAGAGTTTTATTAGCCTGTATTTCAGCTAATGATTTAGTTTTTCTTTTATTAAATTTAACGTCCAAAACCTCAACTTTTCCATCTTTTCTAGTATCAATTTCTTGAAGTGCTTCGTTAGTTAATTCTTGTAAATCATGTGTAATTTTAAATAAGCAAGTATAGAAACTTTCAGCAATATATTTGGACATTTTTTATTCTTAAAAAATTAATGATTTTAAATCACTATTTTAATCTATAATAAGTGTCTAGTTAAAAACAGACAACTTGAAATAGAAATTTTTTGTGGATATCTTAAAAAATATAAATTTTTATAATGATTAAATTTCTTAAAATTATTTTTACTTGGTGGAACGGTCAGACTATTGGAACTTTATTAAATACTCTATTTTTTGGAAAACTTGTTGGTATCGATGATTCTCAAAATAAATATTATGTTGATAACAACGATAGAAGATGGGTTATTTTTAATTCAGAAGTAGAAGCTACTAAAATTCCACCAGAATGGCATGCATGGATTCATCATTTAATTAAAGAGATTCCAAACAAGGATGAATTTTCAAAGTATGGATGGCAGAAAGATCATCAAGAAAACAAGACAGGAACTGAAGATGCTTATAATCCAAACAAATATAAGTCACAAACTAAAGCTGATTACGAAAGTTGGCGTCCTTAAAAACTAATAAAATTTATTTTTTGATAGCCAATTCACATCGTATTTCGAATTAACAAAATCTTCATTTCTTAATATTTTTTTATGAAGATCGATTGTTGTGCTCACTCCCTCAATAACAAACTCATCTAAAGATCTTTTTAATCTAGAAATTGCAGAGGCTCTATCTTTGCCATGGCAAATGAGTTTTGCAACTAAACTGTCATAATAAGGGGGAATTTTACATCCTTGAAATACACAGCTATCAACTCTTGTTCCTGGACCTGAAGGTTGATTATAAGTTTTTATTGTACCAGCGCTTGGTAAAAAATCTTTACTTGGATCTTCAGCATTTATTCTACATTCAATTGCATGGCCAAAAAATGTAATATCTTTTTGCTGTAAATTTAATTTACCCGTTGAAGCTATTTCAATTTGTCGTTTAACAAGATCTATTCCAGTAACCTCTTCTGTAACGGGATGTTCTACTTGCAATCTGGTATTCATCTCTAAAAAATAAAATTTTCCTTTATCATAAATAAATTCAAGTGTTCCAGCTCCTTCATAGCCAAGTTTTGAAATAGCGTTTACAGAAACATCTAGTAAGTATTTTCTTTGTTCATCATTAATAACTGGACATGGACTTTCTTCTATTATTTTTTGATATCTTCTTTGAACAGAACAGTCTCTTTCTCCTAAATGTACGGTATTATCTTTACCATCTGATAAAATTTGAACTTCTATATGTCTTGGGTTTTCAAAAAACTTTTCAATAAAAACCTCATCATTATTGAAAAATTTCTTAGCTTCTGTTTGTGCAATTTTAATATTTTCTTCTAATTTATCTTCAGAATGAACAATTCTCATACCTTTACCACCACCACCACCAGCAGCTTTAATTAGCACTGGAAAACCTATCTCTTTAGATATTTTTATAGCTTCACTAATATCTTTTATTCCTGTTTCAGATCCAGACACAATTGGAAGCCCTAAACTTTTTGCTATTTTTTTAGCTTCAATTTTATCGCCCATTTTTCTAATAAGCTCTGAGCTTGGACCTATAAACTTAATTTTGTGTTGTTCTAAAATTTCTGCAAATTTATAGTTCTCAGACAAAAATCCATAGCCAGGATGAACAGCATCTGCGCCTGTAATCTCTATTGCCGATATTAAAGAGGGAATATTCAAATAACTATCTTGAGCTTTTTGAGATCCAATGCATATACTTTCATCGGCTAATCTAACGTGCATAGACTCATTGTCGGCAGTTGAGTGTACTGCAACTGTTGCTATCTCAAGTTCTTTACAAGCTCGTATTACTCGTACGGCTATCTCGCCTCTATTTGCTATAAGTATTTTTTTAATCATTTACTCGACTAGGATTAAGTCCTGATCAAATTCTACCGCTTCACCATCGGTTACTAATATTTTCTTAACCACACCATCTTTAGTGGATGGGACATGGTTCATAGTTTTCATTGCCTCGATAATAATAATTGTTTGGCCTTTTTTAATATTAGCCCCAACTGTGATAAAGGGTTTTGCGCCAGGTTCTGGAGCTAAATAAGCGGTTCCCACCATAGGTGACTTTATAATATTAGCTTTATTTATATTACCAGTGGTAACTGTCGAAGAACCAGGAGAAGATGATCTTGGTTGATTACCAGTAGATACTACCTGTTCATGAACAACGCCTTTGCTAGATTTGCTAACTTTATACTTTACGTTATTTTCAGAATATTCAATCTCGGTTAGATTAAATTCATCTAGATAATCAGAAAGTTCTTTAATAATTTTTTTATCTATTTTCATTATTTGTTATCTTTAATTATTTTTTTAATGGCGTCTATTGCTAAAATATATCCATAAGATCCTAAACCACAAATCAGACCATTAACAACACTGCTAATCAATGATTTGTGACGAAATTCTTCTCTATGAAAGATATTAGAAATATGAATTTCTATTTTAGGTATTTTCACAAGATTTAAAGCGTCTAATATTGCAACCGATGTATGGGTAAAAGCTGCAGCATTAATTATTAAGCCATCGAATTTATCTCTAGATTTTTGAATTTTAGTTACGATCTCACCCTCAATATTAGATTGAAAAAAATCTATTTTAATTTTATTTTTTTTAGCATGTTCTTTGCATTTTTTCTCAATCGATTTAAGAGTTTCTTTGCCGTAAATCTTTGGTTCTCTTTCGCCTAAAAGATTAAGATTTGGACCGTTAATAATTACTATATTCATATAAGAAAATGATATGTTATAATTTAAAAACAGCTTAAATCCAACATGATACAAATCATTTTAAACGGAAAACCTCATAATATAAAAGAAAAAACTAATATAATTTCTTTATTAGAGACATTGTCCCTTTCAGAAAAAAAAGTAGCTATAGAAATTAATGAAGAAGTGGTTTCAAGAGATAATTATATTAAAAAAATTTTATCAGCTAAAGATCGAGTTGAAATTGTTCACTTTATTGGAGGGGGTTAATTGGAAGATTTAATAATTTCTGGAAAAAAATATAAGTCTCGTCTTATTCTTGGTACTGGAAAATATAAAAGTTTTGAAGAAACTGCACAAGCTATTAAAGCTGCAGAAGTCGAAATTGTAACTGTTGCAGTAAGAAGAGTGAACGTTACAAATCCAAAAGAACCAATGTTGGTTGATTTCTTAGATCCTAAAAAAATTGTTTATCTTCCAAATACAGCAGGCTGTTATACAGCGGAAGAAGCATTAAGAACTTTAAGATTAGCAAGAGATGCAGGAGGTTGGAATCTTGTAAAATTAGAAGTGCTTGGAGATAAAGAAACTTTATATCCAAATATGATTGAAACTATAGAGGCTTTAAAAGTTTTAAAAAAAGAAAATTTTGAAGTAATGGTTTACACATCCGATGACCCTATACTTTGCAAGCAATTAGAAGATATGGGTGCTGCAGCTATTATGCCATTAGGATCACTCATAGGATCAGGAAGAGGTATTCAAAATAGATTTAATATCTCAATAATTAAGACTCAATCCAAAGTGCCAGTTATTGTTGATGCTGGAATAGGGTGCGCATCAGATGCGGCTATAGCAATGGAATTAGGTTGTGATGGCGTTTTAGTTAATACCGCAGTAGCGGAGGCAAAAAATCCAATATTAATGGCTGAAGCCATGAAGGATGCAGTGATTGCTGGAAGAAAATCCTTTATAGCAGGAAGAATTAAAAAGAAAGTAACTGCAAATCCATCAAGTCCATTTGAAGGACTTATTGAATAATTAACTTATTTCTTTACTAGGTGAAGCTTCCTTCTTTTTAGGTTTTTTATTGTCTTTAAATCTATTTTTATTAAAGAATTTTTTTCTTTTAGTTTTATAACTCTCACGTTTTTTTGGATCAATACTTTCTTCTTTTTTTTCTAAATTCTCTTTAACATCCTCAACATCCTCTTTAGCAAAGTTTTCAGCTTTTTCTTTTAATTCAGGTTTTTCTTTTACTGAAGTGTCTTCCTTAACTTCAGTGCCATTAAATTCACTAATTAGTTTCTTCTTAACGTCATAAAAACTAAATAAAAATTCTTGACTTAAAAATTCAGCATTTTGAACTAAATTAATTTTGAATTTATACTTGTCTTTAAAAAATTTAAGTTCAGTTGAATAAGTATTATTTAAAATATCAATTATTTTTTTAGATAAACTCACATCTATAATTTTAATTTTTTCATCACTGAATGCTCGTTCTTCTAATAATTTAAGAATTTTAAGCGCGAATGAATCAACGGATAACTGAATTTCCCATTTAATTGAGCTTTCTCTTAGTCTTTGTCTTGTCATTTCAAGAAGACCAAAGTTACTTATTCTTCCAAATTGAATTCTTGCTTTATCATTTTTTAATGACTCTCTTAATTTTCTCTCAACTAATCTTTTATTTGAATAGTTTTCCATATCGATAAAATCGATAACTATAAGGCCAGCTAAATCTCTTAATTTGACTTGTCTTGCGATCTCTTCTGCCGCTTCTAGATTGTTTGTTAAAGCTGTTTTTTCAACATTTCTTTCTCTAGTTGATCTGCCAGAGTTAATATCAATTGAAACTAAAGCTTCTGTTGGGCTTAAAATTATATAACCACCAGATTTTAATTCTATCCTTGGTTCAAAAATTGAATTTAAATATTTTTCAATATTATAATGATGAAATATAGGAATCTTGCCTTTATATTTTATAACGTTTTTTGCGTGTGTACTTGAGATTTTCTTTGCATATTTTTTTGCAGCCTCGAAAGCTTTATCACCATCAACAATAATACTATCAATGTCTTTGCTATAAAAATCTCTAATTGCTCTAGCAATTAAATCTTCCTCTTCATAAATTGCACTTGGAGCAATAGACTTTAAAGTATTCATTCTTATTTCTTCCCAGGTGCCTAATAAGTTTGTTAAATCGTCTTTAATTTCATTTTTAGTTTTATTTGCACCAGCAGTTCTAACGATTAACCCCATTGTTTTTGGAAGTTCTAAATCATTAATAATTTCCTTCATTTTTTTTCTATCATTAGAACTGTAAATTTTTCTAGAGATCCCGCCGCCTTTTGCTGTGTTAGGCATCAATACAATGTATTTCCCCGCTAATGATATAAAAGTTGTTAGAGCTGCACCTTTTTTTCCACGCTCTTCTTTTACAATTTGAATTAAAACTATTTGTCCTGGCTTGATTACTTCTTGAATACGATATCTTTTGAATCGGTAAAAACTTTTGTTGTTTTTAGGTTTATCTTCAAAATGATTTTCTTCATTTGAATCAGTGTCTTGATTAGATGCTTTATTTCCAATGCTTTCTTCATCTTGATCTCCATTAGATGAATTTTTGTCTTGTAAATTAATATCTTCGCTTTGCTCGGTATTCTCTATAATTTCTTTATCGTTTTCCTCTAAAAGTTTTGCTCTAGCTTCTTCCTCTTCTTTTTTAATACGATCTTTGTCGGCTTGAGGGATTTGGTAATAATCTGACTGAATATCGTTAAATGCTAAAAATCCATGCCTTTCGTTTCCGAAATCCACAAACGCAGCTTGTAAAGAAGGTTCTATTCTACTTACTTTACCTAAGTAGATGTTTCCTTTTAGATTTTTGCGATGAATATTTTCATATTCATATTCTTCAATCCCATTATTGGACTTGATAGCAATTCTAGTTTCTTCTGGATGCGAAGCATCGATAAGTAATTCCTTGGGCATAATAATAAATTCCTAAATTTTTGATTGATTTTTAATGACATAAAATTCATTTGTTTTCTTAACTATTATATAAACATCTTTGTTAAAATATCTATTTAAATCTTAATAATTTAAGCAAATCGATGTAGAAGTTGTTTAGTTATTTAATAAATAAACCGTTAAATTAATTTTTTTAAATGATCGAAATTAGAAATATCGCAGAAAAAATAGGAAAATCCTTAGATAACATAAGGGGGTATCTTTGATAAAAATCAGGTTGATAAAAAAATCTCAGAACTAACAGCACAAACAGAACTTCAAGATTTCTGGAACAATCAAAAGAATGCAGAAAAAACAATTAAAGATAGAAATTTTTTATTAGAAATTAAAAATAACTACGATTTTATTTCTAAAGAACACTTAGATAATAAAGATCTATTAGATATTGCCGTCAAAGAAAATGATGAGGTTTTAGCTAAAGATTTAAATAAATCATTTGAAAGTAATTTAGAAAAATTAAAAAAAATTGAACTTCTTTGTTTTCTTTCTAATGAAAATGACACCCTCGATGCTTATGTTGAAATTCACGCAGGAGCCGGAGGTACAGAAAGTCAAGATTGGGCAGAGATGTTAAGAAGAATGTACTCAAGATGGGCTGAGAAAAATAATTTTAAAGTTGAATTAATTCACGAGAGCAGAGGCGAGGAAGCTGGAATAAAATCATCAACTATTAAAATTTCAGGACAATTTATTTATGGTTGGTTAAAAAGAGAATCTGGTGTGCATCGTTTAGTTAGAATTTCTCCATTTGACTCAGGTGCGAGAAGACACACTAGTTTTGCAAGCGCATGGATTTACCCGGTTGTGAATGAAGATGTAAATATTGAAATTTTAGAAAAAGACATTCGAATAGATACTTTTAGATCTAGTGGCGCAGGTGGACAGCATGTCAATACAACTGATAGCGCCGTTAGAATAACTCATATTGCAACAGGGATAGTAGCTCAGTGTCAAAATGAAAGATCGCAGCACAAAAATAAAGAAACAGCCATGAATATGTTAAAAGCTAGACTTTATGAACTTGAGATGCAAAAAAAACAAAAGGATTCAGACAATTTAGAAAATTCTAAAAAAGAAATAGGATGGGGAAGTCAAATTAGAAATTATGTTTTACAACCTTATCAGCTTGTCAAAGATAATAGGACTAATATCGAAGTGACAAATCCAGAAAAAGTATTAGATGGAGATATTGCGGTATTTTTAGAAGCCTCCGTTTATCAAGGAATTCATTAATGTTAAAAAGAAATAAAATCTTATTAATTGTATTAGCAATTTTAATATCGCTTGTAGCTTTTTTATCTTTTGGATTTCAAACTTCTAATTTTAACGATTTAATTCAAAAAAGATTTAATGATCAATACAAGAAAGTTAAATTAGAATTTAAAGATATAAGAGTAAGTTTAGATATTAAAGATTTTGCCGTTAAATTTAGTCTTAATCAGCCAAAGCTTTATCATAAAGGCGATCTTACTAATATTTATCAAACTAATTTTGGCGTTGGTATTTTTTCTGCAATAAAAGGCAATTACAATCCTAAATTTATAGAAATAAAATTTTCAGAAAATTCATTTGAAAAAAGTATTAATTTAATTCGTGATGTTTTTTTAGAAGATAACCAGAAAAGTTACTTTGATAACAAAGTTAAGAAAGGCTTTATCAAAGGTGATTTAAAAATATATAACGAAGATACTGTAAAAATTGAGTTTATAGGCAGCATTAAAGATACCTCTTTTATTATTTCAAATGAGCTACCTGAGTTTCAAAATATTAATGCAGATATAGAATATAAAAATAACGAATTAAATATTAACATTTCATCAGGATCGGCCGCAGGTTTAAATTTTGATAAATCTAAAATTTCTGTAAATGAATCATCAGATTCCTATAAGGCTTCACTAGATTTAAATCTAACGGGAAAATTTAATTCATTAAAAGAGTTTAAAAATTTAAAGATAGAGGCCTTAGAAGATATTACTAAAAATATAGAAAAATTATCTTTCTCAACAACAGCTAATAATAAAATTGATATTGAGTTTGATAAAAAAGGAAATCTTCTTAACACTTCTGTCAAAGGTAAAGCCGACATTTCAAATTTGGAATTAGATTTACTTCAGAGCGCTTATCCTAATGTTTTAGATGACAAAAATAGAAAGTTCAAAAATGGGAAATTTAAAGTTGAATTTGATAAAATAAATGTTTCTACAAATGGAATAATTTTTAATCAAAACGATACATTAGATTTTAAAATAAACTCTGATCTTAATAAAAAAACATCAAAGATTAATATTATTTCTGATATTAATTTTGCAAACTGGCAAAAAGTATTTAAGCCAGAATATATTAAGGGATCTTCAAAATTATATATTCAGCTAAATACCAATAAAGATCAATATTATTTTGACACTCGAATAGATATTAAAAAAAGCTTAATTAATTTTACTCCAATTAATTTTAATAAATTATTAAATGATGATGGTCAGATTCTTTTAAAAGGTGAAGTGAAGAAAAATACTTCTGTATTAGAAAAAGTTACAATTAATACTGGTAAAAATAATATTGAATTATTTGATATAAGTTTTGATGAGAATTTCTCTATAACTTCTCTTAATAGCATTACAGTTAATACCGATAAAAGTAATTTTAAAATTACTTCATCTAAAAAAAGTAATATTAGTCATATCGAAATTACAGGAAAAAGATTAGACGCTAAATATATTATTGATAGCTTAACAAGCTCAAAGCCATCAACAGTAGTTTCAAAAAAATTTAACGGAACTATTAGCGCTAATTTAGATACTGTTGATACTGGAACTAATGATGATATTCGAGATTTCAACTTAACTGGAACTATCTTAAAAGGACAATTTTCGAAATTAGATGCAAATGGAGTCTTTTCTAATAAAGAAAAAATTACCATTAAAATTAGCAAAAATAAAAACAGTAACATTGCAACTTATATGCTCTCAGATAGAGCAAGGCCGTTTATTGCAGGATTTAGTTTTATTAAAGGATTTGAAAAAGGAAAATTAGAATTTAACTCTGAAGATTTAAGCGCAACTTCATCTAAGGGTAAAATTATTATTACTGATTTTAAAATTAAAGAAATACCAGTGCTTGCACAAATATTATCCCTTGCCTCAGTTACAGGAATTTTAGACACCTTAAAAGGAGAGGGAATTAGATTTGATAATACAGTTATTGTTTATGAAAATGATGAAAAGTTTTTCACCTTTAAAGATTTTTATGGAACAGGACCATCCCTTGGTTTTATTGTTGAAGGCAAAATTAATAATGCGGATAACTTTGTAAGCTTGGATGGAAATGTAATCCCAGCTTATGAAGTAAATCGTCTTTTATCAAATATACCAATACTGGGGCAGATTTTAACTGGAAAGAGTGGTGACGGAGTATTTGGCTTGAGTTTTAAAATTAAAGGCAAAGATGACAACTTTGAAACAACAATAAATCCAGTTCGAACGCTAACACCAAGATTTGTTCAAAGATTTGTAGATATATTTAGATCTTCTAAATAGTCTCAATTAAGACGTGCTGTTTCTTTCCAAATGAAATTTTAATAACTTTTTCACCATTAAAGTCTTCTTTTGTAACTATTTTTTTCTCATCCGTTACAATTTCATTATTAATTCGATACCCCTTATTTGCGATATTTCTTCTGTATTCACCATTAGATTTTGCAAAGTTAATTTTAATAATTAAATCATTAAACGTTATTCCATTATTTAAATCAGATTTCTTAATTTCAATTTTAGGAAGATCATCGCCAAAGGATTTGTCTTCAAAAGTCTTTTTAGAAGTAGCCTCAGCATTGGATGATGCTTTCTCACCATGAAGAATTTTAGTTGCTTCATTTGCAAGAATAACTTTAAAATCATTAATATTTCGAGATTTGTTATTTTCAAAATTAGATATCTCATCTAAGGGAAGCTCAGTGAATAATCTTAAATATTTAAATACATCGGCATCATTCACATTTCTCCAAAACTGCCAGTATTCATAAGGAGAAGTTTGTTTTTCATCTAACCACACAGCGCCTTTTTCAGTTTTACCCATTTTAGCACCAGAGCTTGTAGTGATGAGCGGTGTAGTTAATCCATAAGACTCTTTACCATTCACTCTTCTTATTAATTCAATTCCGTTAATAATATTTCCCCATTGATCAGATCCACCAATCTGAAGAATACAATCATTTTTATTATTAAGCTCAAGAAAGTCATAAGCTTGCAAGATCATGTAATTAAACTCTAAAAAACTTAAAGATTGTTCTCTATCCAGTCTAAGTTTAACGCTATCAAAGGTTAACATCTTATTAATAGTAAAATGTTTTCCGTAGTCTCTTAAAAAATTTATATAATTAATTTTAGTTAACCATTTTTCATTATTTAAAAAAACAAATTTATTACTACCTTTACCGCTTAAAAATTTATTAAAAACTTTTTTAATACCTAATGTATTTTTTTTAATTTCTGCACTCGTTAGAATCTTTCTACTCTCTTCTTTACCAGAAGGATCACCCACCATAGTAGTGCCACCACCTAATAAAACGATTGGAGTATGACCAAATTGTTGAAACAGTCTAAGACACATGATTTGTACTAAGCTGCCAACATGTAGACTTGGTGCGGTACAATCAAAACCGATATATAATTTAATTTTTTTATTATCTAAGAGTTTGTTAAGATTATTTAAATCAGTACACTGATTAAAATATCCTTTTTGTTGAAAGGTTTTGATAAGATTCTGATTCATTCAATAAGATAGTATTATACAAAATTAAATAATATTAAATCTATATAAAATGAGTAAATACATTTCTTTAGGAACTATGAGTGGTACTTCGATGGATGGTATTGATCTTTCTATTATAAATTCTGATGGAGAAACGAACACCTCTATTATTGATAATTTTTTTTTCGAATACAGTTCTGATTTCAAAAAAGAATTAATAAATATTAGAAAAGAAGTTTTACAAAAGGACGATTTAACATTGAAAAAAGCACTTATTAACGACTTATCAAGAAAAATTACATTGCTTCATGTTGAGGCTATTCAGGAATTTTTAAAGAAGAACTCCACAGTCAAATTAGATTTAATTGGTTATCATGGTCACACATTGATTCATAAACCTGAGCAGGGGTTTACATTTCAATTAGGAAATCCTGAATTGATGACACAGTTATTAAAAACTAAAGTTATCTTTAATTTTAGAGATAACGATATTAAAAATAAAGGACAAGGTGCGCCCTTAGTCACTCTTTATCATGGGCAAATTTTAAAAAATCTAAACTTAATAAATAACGGGGTGATTATAAATATCGGAGGAATTGCAAATGGAAGTTATTTTGAAAATTCAGTTATTCATTCCAACGATATTGGTCCTGGAAACTGTCTATTAGATCAATGGATTAGACTAAATTCAAAAGACTTAGAGTTTGATAGGGAGGGAAATATTTCAGGAAAAGGTGAGGTTAATTCATTAATGGAAGAAGATTTTCTAAACCATTATAATTATCATGATAAAAAAAAATCATTAGATATTACTGATTTTAATATTGCCCAATTTAGAGGTCTTAAATTAGAAGATGGCGCTTCAACTCTTGTAAGTGTAACTGCAAATTTAATTGCAAACTTCGTTAAAAATATAAAAGAAAAAAAAGATAAAATTATATTAGCAGGAGGAGGTAGAAAAAATAGAACTTTAATTAAATTTTTATCAAAACTTTTAAATGTTAGTGTTGAATCTATAGATCAGTATAAACTTGCTGGTGATTTTATTGAATCACAAGCATTTGCTTATCTTGCAATAAGAAGTTTAGAGCAAAAACATTTATCTCTTCCAACAACAACTGGGGTAAGTGAGCCGGTAACAGGTGGGATTGTTTATTCTAATTAAAATCTAGATTCTTTTTTAATATACTTTTCTATAGCACCATTAAATTCTTTATCTTTTCCAGCAAAGAAATGATTAGCACCTTCAATTTTAACAAAATCTACATTAATACTTTTTTGATTTTTAAGTTTGGTTTCTAAAGTTTTAGTTGCATCTGGTGGAACTAACTGATCATTAGATGAATATAAAACCATACCTGAAGAAGGACAGGGTGCTAAAAAATTAAAATCATAAATATTTGGCTGAGGACAAATGGCTATAAATCTGTAAATCTCAGGTCTTCTCATTAGTAATTGCATACAAATTAAAGAACCAAATGAAAAACCTACAATCCAACTTTCATTAGTAGTAGGATTTTGTCTTTGTATCCAATCTAATACTGCTGCTGCATCAGACAATTCTCCCTGACCATTGTCAAATTTGCCTTCACTTTTACCAACACCTCTAAAATTAAAACGACAAACTGAAAATCCATTTTTAAGAAAAGTGTGAAACGCATTATAAACTACTTTGTTATTCATAGTTCCGCCGTACTCAGGATGAGGATGGAGAATTAGAACGGTTGGTGCTGTTGAGTTTTTCCCTTGAACGTACTTAGCTTCTAGTTTTCCGTCTGGTCCATTAATAAAAGTTCCTGCTGGATTAACTACGCTCATAGAATTTTGAAGAATTATTATTTTAACAAGCGGCTCTTATACCATAAAAGCAATTGAGTTTTGGTTTTTTTTTAAAGTTGACTAAATTAGTAGGAATAGCTAAATTTATTGAAAATTAATCATTAATTTACAATGAAACTAACAGCAAAAGGCAGATACGCTGTAATGGCGATGGCTGATCTTGCTACTTTTAATAAGCAGCAAAAACCAGTTAGTCTGAACGATATTTCAATGAGGCAGGGCATTTCCCTTTCTTTTTTAGAGCAGTTATTTTTAAAATTAAAAAAGAAAGAATTAGTTACAAGCGTTAGAGGAAATCTAGGAGGCTACAAACTTTCAAGAGATCCAAATAAAATTTATCTCTCATCAGTTATTGAAGCAGTAAATGAAGATATAAAAACAACAAAATGCAAACTAAAATCAAAAAAAGGTTGTACAGGCAAAACAACTAAATGTGTCACACATAACCTTTGGGACGGTCTATCAAAACATATTAATAATTATTTTACATCCGTTACTTTACTAGATGTTTTAGAGAATAAAATTCCAAGAAATGTTCCATTTGAAAACTCAATAAATCAATCACAAGGAATGAATAGATGATTTATTTTGATTATAATGCCACAGCACCATTACATAAGAATGTAATTAAAAAAATCCAAAGTTTAAAATTTGAAGAATTCGGCAATCCTTCTTCAGTTCATAAAATCGGTAGAAATTCTAAAAAAATTGTCGAAGAAGTTAGAAGAAATATTTTGTCTATTTTAAAAGCAAAAAATTATGAACTTATTTTTACAAGTGGAGCTACAGAATCTAACAATTTAGCTATTAAAGGGTTTATAAAAAAAAATAATATTAAAACTATTTACTCGCTTGAGACAGAGCATGCATCAGTCATTGATGTTGTTAAAAATTTAGAAATTGAAAAAAAATTCTTTAAAATAAATTCAAATGGGACAGTTAATTTAAAAGAAATTGAAGAGAAATTATCAAAACAAACAAATCCATTTTTAGTTAGCATTATGTTTGCGAATAATGAGTCTGGAATTATTCATCCTATTAAAGAAATATCAAAAATTGTTAAAAAATATAAAGGGATTATTCATTGTGATGGTGTTCAAAGTCTTGGTAAAATTGAAATAGATTTAGACAATATTGATGTAGACTTATTTTCAATTTCTTCTCATAAAATTGGCGGACCTACAGGAATCGGTGCTTTATTAATTAATAATAGAAACAATATAACTCCAGAAATTATAGGGGGTGGCCAAGAAAAAAATTTAAGATCTGGAACGGAAAACTTTCTTGGAATTTTAGGTTTTGGTGAGGCTATCAATGAAGTTAATAATTTAACTAAAATTTGTAATTCAGAAATTAAAAATAATAGAGATTTATTAGAGATAAATTTAAAAAAACTATCGAATGAAATTAAAATTTTTGGAGAAGATACCGATAGATTGGGAAATACTTGTTATTTTGCTTATCCTTCAATGACGAGTGAAAACCAAGTTATTGCCCTAGATCAAAAAGGAATTTGCGTAAGTTCAGGAGCCGCTTGTTCATCTGGAAAAGTTGAACCTTCCCATGTTTTAAAAGCAATGAAGGTAGATGATAAATATATTCATTCAGCAATTCGAGTGAGCTTAGGTTGGGATTCAACAAAAGAGCAAATTGAAACTTTTTTTAGTGTTTGGAAGTCAGATTGTTTTAAAAATGGAGCTTTAAATGTCAGATAATTTAATCCAAGAGCAAATTAAGCAGGACTATGCTTATGGATTTATAACCGATGTTGAATCGGTAAGAGCTCCAAAGGGACTTAATAAAGAAGTTATTCAGTTTATTTCTAAACAAAAGAAGGAGCCGCAATGGTTGCTTGAGTGGAGATTAAAAGCATTTGAGAGATTACAATCAATGACAGAACCAAACTGGCAAAAACCTCAGTATCCTAAAATTGATTATCAGGCTTTATATTATTACTCAGCTCCAAAAGGTTTTAAAGAAGGACCAAAGTCATTAGATGAAATTGATCCTGAAATTAAAAAGACTTATGAAAAATTAGGAATTCCTCTTAATGAACAAAAAAGATTAGCTGGAGTTGCAGTAGATGCCGTATTTGACTCTGTTTCCGTTGCAACAACGTTTAAAAAGAAATTAGAAGATATTGGTATTATTTTCTGTTCAATTTCTGAAGCGGTACAAAAACATCCAGATCTTGTTAAAAAATATTTAGGCTCAGTCATTCCCTTAACAGATCATTACTTTGCAACTTTAAATTCAGCAGTATTTACAGACGGTTCATTTGTTTACATTCCAGAAGGTGTTAGATGTCCAATGGAACTTTCTACATACTTTAGAATTAATGCATCAAACACAGGTCAGTTTGAAAGAACTTTAATTATTGCAGATAAAGGTAGTTACGTAAGTTATTTAGAAGGCTGTACGGCACCGATGAGAGATGAAAATCAACTTCATGCAGCAAACGTTGAGTTAGTAGCACTAGACGATGCTGAGATTAAATATTCAACAGTTCAAAACTGGTATCCAGGAGATAAAGAAGGAAAAGGTGGAATTTATAACTTTGTAACAAAAAGAGGAATTTGTAAGGGGAAAAATTCTAAAATTTCTTGGACACAAGTTGAAACAGGCTCAGCCATCACTTGGAAATATCCAAGCTGTATTTTACAGGGTGATAACTCATCTGGTGAATTTTATTCAATTGCAATTACAAATAATTATCAAAAAGCAGATACAGGAACTAAAATGATTCACCTTGGCAAAAATACAAAGAGTAGAATTATTTCAAAGGGAATTTCTGCAGGTCATGCTGATAATACTTATAGAGGCCTTGTAAGTATTCATTCAAAAGCAAGTAACGCAAAAAATTATACTCAGTGCGATTCATTATTAGTTGGAAATTTATGTGGCGCGCACACGGTTCCTTATATTGATAATAAAAATTCTACATCAACAACAGAGCATGAGGCAACTACATCTAAGATTAGTGAAGAGCAATTATTTTACTGTAAGCAAAGAGGTTTAAATCAAGAAGAAGCCGTAAGTTTAATCGTAAATGGTTTTTGTAAAGAAGTACTACAACAACTACCTATGGAATTTGCCGTAGAGGCACAAAAATTAGTTAGCATCAGCTTAGAAGGGAGTGTTGGTTAATGTTAAGTATTGAAAAATTAAATGTAAGTGTAGGCGATAAAAAAATCTTAGAAGATTTTAATCTTAAGATTGGTAAAGGCGAAGTACATGCCATTATGGGGCCGAATGGATCTGGAAAAAGCACACTTTCATACGTATTAGCCGGTAAAGATGGTTATGAAGTTGATGGAAAGATTATGTTTAAAAATGAAAACATCATTGAACTTCCAGCCGATGAAAGAGCACAGAAGGGAATATTTTTAGCATTCCAGTACCCAATAGAAATCCCAGGGGTATTTATGAATAATTTTTTAAAAACATCTCTAAATGCAGTTAAAAAAGCAAAGGGTCAAAAAGAAGTAGATGTAGTAGAATTTTTATCTCTTGTTAAACAGCACGCTAAAAAACTTGGAATTAAAGATGAGCAATTAGGCAGAGCTTTAAACGTTGGTTTCTCAGGTGGAGAAAAAAAACGTAATGAAGTTTTACAAATGTCATTGTTAGAACCAGATCTTGCAATTTTAGATGAAACAGATTCAGGACTAGATATTGATGCACTTAAAGTTGTTGCAGATGGAGTGAATGCTTTAAGATCACCTAATAGATCTTTCTTAATTATTACTCACTATCAAAGATTATTAGATTATATCAAACCAGATTACGTTCACGTAATGGTGAATGGTACTATTGTTAAAACGGGCTGTTCTAAACTTGCACAAGAGCTTGATAAGATTGGTTACAAGGAATTTCAAAAAGCAATCTAACCAACATGAACACTATTACTGACATTAAAGAGGTAAGCGAATTAAGAGCGCTTAGTTTAAATCTTTTTAATAAACATGGTTATCCAACTAAAAGAGATGAGGATTGGAAGCAGTCGCCATTAAATAATTTTTTACAAGATAATAAGCAACTTGAAATTTACAAAACTAATAACGATTCTATTAATGAAGAAGTTTTTGAAAACTTTAAACATAATAAAATTATTATAGTAAACGGATTAGTTCAAAAAACAGATTTTATTGGAAAAGATAAAGATAAATTAATCATCACTACAATTAATGAATATTATAAAAAAAATAATAAGCATCTATCAAAATTATTCAGTAATAAAAAAAATCCACTTGTTGCTGCAAATAACGCTTTAGCAACATCTGGTTTATATTTGGAAATTAAAGATAATTTAGATTTACCAATTATTATTTATCATCAATACAATTCAAAGATTGATCAAAAACAATTGCATCAAAAAAATTACATTTTAATAAATAAAAATTCAAAAGCTTCAGTTTTTGAAAAATTTACAAATGAAAACAAAAAAACATTTATTAGCATCAACACAAATATTGATGTTGAACAAAATTCGCATATTAAAAATTACATTCTTAATACTAATAATACTGAAAATTGTATTTACAGGTTTAAGAAAGTTAATATTGCAGCAAGCGCAAATTATGAAAGTTTTATATTCTCTAATATTGTTAAAACAATTAGAGATGAAGTTGAGATCAATCTAAATCAGTCTTTAGCTGAATGTTATTTATACTACACGCAGTTCTTAAAAAATAATGAAGATCATGAAATTAAAGTTAAAATTAATCACTTAGCTGAAAATACTCAAAGCTATCAGTTTTCAAAAAGCATTATTGATGGAACTGCCAAAGGGGTTTATCAGGGTAAAATATTTGTCGATCAAATAGCTCAAAAGACCAATGGTTATCAGTTAATTAAAAGCGTTCTTTTGTCTGATCAGTGCACATTTCATTCAAAACCTGAACTTGAAATTTATGCTGATGATGTAAAATGTAGCCACGGTTCATCATCTACATCGTTAAATAAAGATGAGTTATTTTATTTGATGGCAAGAGGTATTCCAGAAGTCCAAGCTAAAAGATTAATCGTTCAAGGCTTCTTATCTGAGGTAGTTGAAAAAATTTCAGATGAAAACTTTAAGAATTATTTCCTAAAAAAAACTGAAGATATGTTGTCATGAATTTAAAGGATATTAAAAGTCAATTTCCAATATTTAAATTTAATAAAAATTTAATTTATTTTGATACTGCAAATTCAGCGCAAAAACCCATTCAGGTTATTGATGCATTAGAGGATTTTTATAAAAACCATTACGCAAATATTGGCAGAGCCGTTTATGGTCTTGCAGCAAGAGCAACTGCAGACTTTGAAAGCACTAGAGAGACAATTAAAGAATTTGTTAATGGTACAGAAGGTGAGATCGTTTTTACTAAAAATTCAACAGAATCATTGAACTTAGTAGCTCATTGTTTTGGTAAATTTTTAAAAGAAGGTGATGAGATCATATTAACTGAGGCTGAGCATCATTCTAATTATGTGCCTTGGCATTTTTTAAGAAAAAAAAAGGTAAATATAAAATTTATTCCAATCAATGAAGATGGAGAAGTAGAGGTTAATAAATTAACTTCACTAATTACTAATAAGACAAAAATTATTAGCGTTATTCACATATCCAATGTTACAGGCCTTACAACCGATCTTAAAAAAATAATTTCAATTGCCAAAGCTAAAAAGATATCCGTTTGTATCGACGGTACACAAGCAGTTGCGCACAGCCATGTAGATCTTAAAGATTTAGATTGCGATTTTTATGCATTCTCAAGTCATAAAATTTACGGACCCACAGGCGTTGGGATTTTATACATGAAGAATAAATGGATTGAACAATTTGAACCATTCAATGGTGGAGGCGGGATGATTCAAAATGTTGATACTAAAAATATAACTTATGCGTCTGGTGTTAGTAAATTTGAAGCTGGATCTTTAGCTTCTGCAGAAGTAATTGCTCTAAAACAAGCAGTTAAATTTGTTAAAGATATAAAAGTTAAAAATATTATAAGTCATGAACAAAGTTTAGCTTCATATGCTCTAGAGAAAATTAGTAAATTTAACGATGTAGAATTTGTCGGCCGCCCTTCAAATAAAGGAAGCGTATTTTCATTTAATATTAAAGGTGTTCACGCTCATGATGCTTCAACAGTTTTTGATGAAGATAATATTGCGGTAAGAGCAGGACATCACTGTTGTCAAATTCTTCATAAAAAGATGAAAATCGGATCATCCCTAAGAATGTCTTTTGGTGTTTATAATAACAAGCAAGACATTGATGCCATATGTGAGAGCATCAAGAAGTGTAAAAAAATATTTAAATTAAAATAATGGATTTAACAGAACTTTATCATGACTTGATATTAGACCATGGTAAAAAGCCGAGAAACTTTGGTAAATGTAATAAATTTAATCATGATGCAGAAGGGCACAATCCTTTATGTGGAGACAATATTCATGTGTATTTAATTTTAGATACTGACAAAAAAGTAAAAGATATTTCATTTGAAGGATCAGGTTGCGCCATATCAGTAGCATCTTCTTCTATTATGACTGAAATTGTTAAAGGTAAATCTGAAAAACAAGCTCGTGAATTATTAAATGCATTTTTTAAAATGATTAAAGAAGGACAGGAAATAAAAAAAGCAGGCTTATCCGAAGATGAACATATTAAATTTTCATCACTTGCAGGAGTTGGTAGATTTCCAATGAGAGTAAAATGTGCAACTTTATCTTGGCATACTTTAAAAGCAGCATTAGATGATGAAAAAAAACCAATTAATTCAGAAATAATTGACTAATGGATAATTCTCAAAAAATTGACGAAATAAAAGATAAATTAAAGACCATCTTTGATCCTGAAATACCCGTTGATATTTATGAGTTAGGTCTTATTTATGATGTAAGGCTTAAGGATAAGAATTGCGAAATCGACATGACGCTGACTTCTCCAAATTGCCCTGAAGCTCAAAGTATTCCTAATAATGTTAGGAAAGCTGTTGAAAGTTTAGGACATTACGATGAAGTGGTGGTTCGAATTGTTTGGGATCCGCCGTGGGATAAGAGTAAAATGTCGGAAGTTGCAAAACTAGCTTTAAACGTATGACAAAACAATTAATTACAATTTCAGATAACGCTGCAAAGCGTATTAAAGAAATTCTAAGCAACGCTGAGAGCGGCGTTAAAGGCGTTCGTGTTTCTGTAAAATCTGGAGGATGTGCTGGGATGGAATATGAGATGACTTATCTTAAAGAAACTATTCCAAATGATGAAGTGGTTAAAGATAATAACGTTGAAGTATTTATTGATCCAAAAGCGATTATGTATTTGCTTGGAACTAAGATGGATTACAAAGAAGATAAATTCTCATCTTCTTTTGTATTTAATAATCCTAATGAAACTGAACGTTGTGGCTGCGGAGAATCTTTTAAAATTTAAATTGTTCGGCTAAGTTTCTCTCTTTTAGTCCAAATTTTTTATCGTACAACAGTCTAAAAGTTTTATTTTTATTTAAATAAATATTCACATTTAAAACATGACGAAATTCAACATTGTCGGCAACAACGCTCACTGGCCTTTTTTTAGGATCTAAATTTTTAATAGAAACTTTTGAGTTATTGTGGATACTAGCACCACGCCATCCTCTCGGTTTAAAAGGAGATATAGGTGTAACTGCAAGTAGATTAGATTCTAAATCTAATACAGGACCACGCGCTGATAGATTATATGCAGTACTTCCTGCGGGTGTTGCAACAAGGGTACCGTCACAAATAATTTCTTTCATTCTAACTTTGTTATCAATCTTAATTTCAAGCTTTGCAGCCTGTCGGGTTTCTCTAAAAACAGACACTTCATTTACAGCAATGGCTGTTTTAATTTTACCATTCTTGTTCTTTGCATACATTTCAAGCGGATGAAGTTCTGCAATATTAGCTTTGTTAATTTTGTTAATTAGATCTTTTTCATCGAATTTATTTAATAAAAAACCACGATTACCTTTATTCATTCCATAGAAAGGAATTTTGTATTTTTGATATTTTTTAAGTGAAGCAAGCATAAAACCATCACCACCAAGTACAATGAATACATCCGAATCATTGATTGAATAATTTTTATACTTTTTAATAATAGATCTTTTTGAAGCCTGTGCGTTTGGACTTGAGTCCGCAATTACGTGAATTTTATTATACGATCTATGCATTTGTGAAAAATTTAAAATCCTTTAATAACTAAGCTAATGTACCACTTAAATATTACTGAGGCATTTAAAAAATATACTAAGAAACATAGCCTTCAAAAAAACATTAATCAGGAAGATTTAATTAAAACTTTAGACACTTTAACGGAGCAATTAAAACCATCATTTTTAAAGTCTGTCACTGGTATTTTTTCAAGTAAAAAACCTAAGGGATTTTATCTTTACGGCGATGTAGGCGCTGGAAAGACCATGATTGTTAATTTCTTTTTAGAATATTTAAATCATCCAAGAGTACTAAAGACTCATTTTAATAAGTTTATGGTGGATATTCACAATAAACTTCATAAGTTAAAAAATGAAAGCAATCCCTTATCTAAAATTGTTAAAACTTTTAAAAAAGATTTCGACGTTATTTTCTTCGATGAATTTCAAATAACCAACATTGCAGATGCTATGATCCTTGGAAAATTATTAGAACAATTCTTTTCTAATAACATTTTCATAATTACTACATCTAACGTTAAACCTGATGATTTGTATTTAGGCGGATTACAGAGAGATCAATTTCTCCCGTACATTGAAAATATTAAAGACAGCACTTTAATTTACTCATTAAATTCAGGAAAAGATTACCGCGAACTTTATTTAAATAAACAAAATAGGTTTTTCATTGTTAAGGACCCACAAACCAAAAAAAACTTTAACCAAGTATTGTTTAACGTCTTAAGTGGCAAACAATTTGCAACAAAAGAAATAGAAATAAAGGGGAGAAAATTAATTATTGATAATTATGTCTCAGGAATTGCAAAGTTTAATTTTAAAGATTTGTGCTTTCAAACTTATGGTTCAGAAGATTACATAGAGATTTGCAAAATTACCAAAATCTTCTTCATTGAAAATATTCCAAATTTTAATGATGAACTAATTAATGAACAGTATCGATTTATAAATCTAATCGATATTATTTATGACAATCAATTAAGTTTAGTTGCAACTGCAACAGTTCCAATTAATCAACTCACTAGCAGTGTGAAACTTCAAAAAGTATTTCAAAGAACCCTAAGTCGATTAAATGAACTAACTAGAAGTAATTAGATAATAATTTAAAAGAAATTTACATTAATGCGAAATTTAGTCCTTTTTATAAGCACCTTAATTTGCTGGTCTCCTACCTGGTATTTAATCAAATTTCAGTTTGGAGTCGTAGATCCGTTAATTTCAATTTTTTACCGTTTCTTTATAGCAAGTATTATTGTCTTTATTTTTTTAATACTTTCTAACAAAAAAATGTCATTCAACCTTCACCAACATTTATCGTTTTTACTTTTAGGCGTAACTTTATTTTCCCTGAACTACATATTCTTCTATCTAGCAAATACATATTTAATTAGTGGAATTGTGACCATCGCTTTTTCAACGATTTTAATAATGAATATACTGGGAGAGAGAATTTATTTTAAAATTAAAAGCTCAAAAGAAACTTTATTTGCTGCAGGATTTGGAATTGTTGGAATTTTAATCATCTTTGGAAATGAATTATTAAATTTTAAATTAGAAGATAAAACTCACATTGGAATTATTTTATCTTTTATTGCAACATTTTGGGCATCGACCGGTAACTTAGTTCATCAAAAAAACTCTAAAGATAAAATTCCATTTATTCAGTCCATTGCCTATGGAATGCTTTATGGAGCATTATTTACTCTCATCGTTGCAAAATTTAGAGGTGCAGAAATTATTTTTGATAATTCAATTCCTTATATTTTATCATTTTTATATTTATCGATCATCGGTTCAGTTGTTGCTTTTTATTTATATTTAAAATTATTAGAAAACATTGGTTCAGCTCGAGCAGGGTACATTGGTGTTATTATGCCAATTATTGCTTTAATTATTTCAACCATTTTTGAAGGTCTACAATGGACTAATAATTTAATTTTTGGTCTACCCGTATTGATTTTTGGTTGTGTTCTAATCCTAAATCAAAAATCAAAAAAAAATTAAATAATGTTTGTTTTTATTCTTGAAGTTATGTACTAAAATCTCTTTTTTACTAAATGCCCTAATAGCTCAATTGGTAGAGCAACTGATTTGTAATCAGTAGGTTTGCGGTTCAAGTCCGTATTAGGGCACCATCTTCAGCGTTTAAACGTAGACCTCATTGCAATTCTAAAACACAACGTTCCTAAAAACACACCACCATAAACAATTAGTAACGGATAAAAATCATGATTAGCTAGCGCTGCATACCAAGGAGCAAGTGCAAGTATGAATGGAAAAAATATTAATCCTAAAAAAGCAATGACTGGACCAAAGACTTCCTTCACAACGTCAAAGCAAATGAATAAACCCCAAAATGCAGTAATTATATAGATTAATATTCCAACAAGAAAAAGAGGGCTTAGTCGTATTGCTTTAAATCTAGGTTTAAATGTTTCGTTATTATTAATTCGTTCAGCTTCTACTTCCTTAACTTCGATAATCTCTTTATCGTTCTTCTCATTCATGGATTTGATATTTTAAATTATTAAAATTATCTTAATATTTTTGATAAAAATTCTTTAGCTCTTGCAGATAATGCTGTTTGATTATTAAAAAAATTATCTTTTGTGCAATCTTCAACAATTTTTCCCTCATCCATAAATATAACTCGATTGGATACTTTTTTAGCAAATCCCATTTCATGCGTAACACATACCATCGTCATTCCTTCATTTGCTAATTTAACAATAACATCAAGAACTTCTCCCACCATTTCAGGATCAAGTGAAGAAGTTGGCTCATCAAATAACATCACGATCGGATCCATACTTAAGGCTCGAGCAATAGCAACACGCTGTTGTTGACCACCAGAAAGTTGACCTGGAAATTTATCTTTTTGATTAGTCAGCCCAACTCTTTCTAAATATTTAAGGCCGTAATTAATGGCCTCTGTTTTGTTTCTCTTTAAAACTTTAATTTGCGCTAAAGTTAAGTTTTCCTGAACACTTAAATGAGGGAATAATTCAAAGTGCTGAAATACCATTCCAACACGTGATCTTAATTTTGATAAATTAGTTTTTGGATCATGGACATTTACATTATCAACAATGATTTCACCTTTTTGAAATGGCTCAAGTCCATTAATTGTTTTAATCAAAGTTGATTTACTAGATCCAGAAGGGCCACAGACAACAACCACTTCTCCTTTTTTAATTTTAGTAGAGCAATTGTCTAAAACTTGAAAATCACTATACCACTTAGAAACATTTTTCAATTCGATCATAATTTTATCTCACAATCCTAACTCTGTTTTGAATTCTTTTAACTAAATAAGACAAACCAAAACAAATTATAAAATAGACAATAGTTGCAAGGATGTAAGCCTCAACTGGTCTATTAAAATTTTTAGAGATAATACTAAAACCTTTTAATAAATCAAAAGCTCCAATTGCATAAACAAGAGAAGTATCCTGAAATAAAACAATGGTTTGTGTTAATAAAACTGGCAACATGTTTCTAAATGCTTGCGGTAGAACAATATAACCCATGCATTGAAAATAATTCATCCCCAATGCATAACCCGCATTGGCTTGATCTCGTTTAACACTTTGAATTCCAGCACGCATAATTTCTGCATAAAAAGCTGCTTCAAATAAAGTGAAGGTAATGATTGCTGAATATTCAGTTCCTAAACTTCTGCCAATAAATAAAGGAATTAATAAAAAAACCCAAAGAATAACCATTACCAATGGAATAGATCGAATAATAGTTACGTAAGCTAATGCAAATGAACTTAGAAATTTGTATTTTGAAAGTCTCATCATCGCTAGTAAAGTTCCAAGTATAATTCCAAGAACCATCGAAATAAGAGTGAGTTTAATAGAAAATATTAAACCTGTTAAAATAATATTGTTAATTACTTTTAAAGTTAGGAAGCTAAAATCTAAACTCATTTCTTCCCTCCAATAAAATGTGGAATTTGAATGCTCTTCTCCACTACAATAGAAATTAAATTTACGATCAATGCTGAGATAAAATAAAGAGCCGTTACAACTAAGTATACCTCAATTCCACGAGCAGTTTCTTCCTGCACTTGAATTGCATACATTGTTAGCTCCGCAATACTAACCGCAAAGGCAACCGATGAGTTTTTAATAACATTCATAGCCTCGCTTGTTAATGGAGGCAGAACTAATCTAAAGGCAACTGGCAACAAAACAAATCGATAAGATTGATAAGTTGTAAGACCAAGCGCTAAAGATGCATATCTTTGATCTGTTGGAATTGATTGAATTCCTGCTCTAACTTGCTCTGATATTCTAGATGAGGTGAATAATCCCAAAGCAATTACTGCTAGTGCAAACGCTGGTAGTTTTGAAAATATTGGAAATATTTTTGGTATCACAAAATACCAAAGAAAAATTTGTACTAACACTGGAATATTTCTAAAAATTTCCGTCCAAATATTTCCAATTAAAACTAAATATTTATTTTGTGTTGTTCTTAAAACCCCCATTAAAAAACCAAGGGTAAAAGCGATTACGAATGCAAACAAAGAAATTGTTAAAGTTGTCTCCCACGCCGTCATCAACCAACTAAAATAAGTTTGGGTGCCGACAACTTTCTTAGATAAAAATGACCAATCTAATGTGAACATGAAAGCGCTATCTTGTATAAATAACCTGAGAGAAATTACTTTCTCTCAGGTTATTATTTAACTCTTTATATAGAATTAAAGCGCTGGCTTGTCAGATAATGCTTTTAAATTATCTTTAAGCTCTTTGCTCATTGGCGCGTTTAAGTTAACATTTTTTGGAGGGATATTTGTTTGAAACCATTTTTTATATGCTTTTTCAAACTCTCCAGATTTAATTGAATTAGTGATAACTTTGTTCACTAAAGCTTGAAACTTAGGATCATCTTTTCTGAACATGATTGCATAAGGTTCAACTTGAATTGATTCACCAACTACAGCTAATTTAGCAGATTCTTTTGATGATGCTTTTAATCCGTAAAGCAGAATGTCATCCATACCGAATGCATTTGCCATACCAGACTCTACCATCAACAATGCATCCGCATGGTCTTTAGCTCCTAGTAATTCAAATCCGTATTTTTTTTCGTCATTAAGATTTCTTAAAATTTGATAGTTAGTAGTTCCAGTTGTTGAAACAACTTTCTTACCTTTTAAATCATTGATTGATTTAATTCCGCTATCAGCTTTAACTAAAAAACGAGTACCTGTATAAAAATAATTTATAGCAAAAGTAACTTGTTTTCCTCTTTCTGAGTTATTTGTTGTAGATCCACACTCAACGTCTACAGTTCCATTTTGAATTAATGGTATACGATTTTGTGAAGTCACTGCTTGAGATTCAACTACTAGATCTTTACGACCTGTTTCTTTTTTAACTTCTTCAGCAATTAACTTACACATCTCCCAACCAAAACCTAATGGCTTTCCATCTTCTCCTAAGTAAGAAAAAGGAATTGAAGACTCTCTATAAGCAAGAGTGAACTTTCCAGTCGTTTTAGCTTTCTCTAAAGTATTTGCCATAGCACCAGTTATAGTCATGGTGAATATCGCAAAAAATACTAGTGCATTGTGCACGAACTTATTTTTCATTAATGATCTCCCCTTTGTTTAATATTAAAATTAAAAAAAAGTACCACAGGGCAATTGCTTAAACAATTGTAATTAAGGAACTAAAATAGCAGGGCCAGTTAGTTTTCTAGCCTCTAATTCTTCGTGTGCTGTAACTGCATCTTTAAGTGCAAATTTTTTAAATATTTTAATTTTAAATTTATTTGTTTTGATTGCCTCAAATACAGTGTTTGCACTGTTAACTAATTCTTCTCTAGTAACTGTATAATGAGCAATAGATGGACGTGTGAAAAATAATCCCTTGGGTGCGATATGTTTTTTAGGATCAACTTTATCAACTAATCCTGAGGCATTACCAAAAGAAACCATCGTCCCACGAATTGCTAAACATTCAATAGATTCTTCAAATGTTTTAGCGCCGACACCATCGTAAACAACATCTAACATTTTACCATTTGTAATCTCTTTAACTTTTTGTGAAAAACTCTCTTTTGAATAATTAATTACAAAATCACATCCATTTTCTTTCGCAATTGCAACTTTTTCTTCAGAACCAACTGTACCAATAACTTTACACCCTAATGATTTTGCCCACTGACATAATACTTGTCCAACGCCACCAGCTGCCGCGTGATATAAAATAAATTGATCTTTTTTAACTTTGTAAGCTCTATGAAGAAGATATTCAGATGTAATTCCTTTAAGCATAATACATGATGCAATTTCATCTGAAATATAATCTGGAATTTTTACTAATTTTTCTTGAGGATAAACTTGTTTTTCTGAGTACGATCCTGGAGGGGCGGCCGCATGAGCAACACGATCGCCAACTTTAAATTCTTTTACATCAGATCCAATTTCTTCAATTACTCCAGCAGCTTCAAGTCCAATACCGTTTGGTAGAGGCAGGGGGTAGGTTCCAGATCTGTGATAAACGTCGATGTAATTTAAACCGATTGCTTTATTTTTAATTAAAACTTCATTTGGAGCTAGCTTTTTAAGCTCAACATCTACAAACTTCATTACGTTTGCATTGCCGGTTTCTGTAATTCTGATTGCTTTAACCATTTTTATTATTATTATTAGAACATATTTTTCTTATGATAAAAACAATATTTCTATCACTTTTACTTATATTTTCTTTCAATACTATTAATGTAAGAGCAGCAGATTCTGGTCCTCCTCCAGAAGTTATAAAAAAAACAAACCCAACTTATGCTGAAGCAAAAACTTTAGTTAAAAGTAAGAAGTTTGATAAAGCAGTTGTAATGTTAGAGGAGCTATTAAAAGATAGTAAAAACTCTAGTAACCCTGATATTTTAAATGACTACGCTTATTCATTAAGAAATTTAAAACAATACGACAAAGCCGAAAAATTTTACCGAGCAGCTCTTAAAATTAATCCAAAACATGCTGGTGCTAATGAGTATTTAGGAGAACTTTATCTTCAAACTAAACGACCTGAAGAGGCTAAAAAAATATTAGAAGTTCTAAAAACTTGTAATTGCGAAGAATATAAAGAATTGAAAGAAAAAATCGAAAAGTACAAATAATTTCCTCTTAATAACCCCTTTAAAAACAATAATTTTTACTTAAAAATCTATTCACAGTTGTGGCAAATTGAATGTTTGGTTGTTTTTATTCTTATTATATAAGAATGGCCAATGTTCTTCGAATACTTACAGAATTACTTAACTATTTTAATCTTTTTGTTCGTAGCAATTGGAATTGGAATAGCTTTCATCGTTGTTAACTTTCTTTGCGCACCAAGCAAACCTGATGCTGAAAAATTATCAGCATATGAGTGCGGATTTGAACCTTTTGGTGACTCCAGAATGAAGTTTGATGTGCGTTTTTATTTAGTTTCTATTCTTTTTATTATCTTTGACCTTGAAGTGGCTTTCCTTTTTCCCTGGGCAATTACACTAGGTAAGATAGGGGCCTTAGGTTTTTGGTCAATGATGCTTTTTCTTGGCACATTAACAGTTGGATTTATTTATGAATGGAAAAAAGGAGCTTTGGATTGGGAATGATAGAAAATAAATTAGATCAAGTTCCAGAAGAATTTAAAGAGCTCGCAAAAGAGTTTACTGAAAAAGGATTCATTACCACTTCAAGTGAAAATTTAATTAATTGGGCTAGAACAGGCTCATTACACTGGATGACATTCGGTCTTGCATGTTGTGCAGTTGAAATGATGCAAACGTCAATGCCTCGATACGATCTTGAAAGATTTGGAGCAGCTCCTCGAGCATCTCCTAGACAATCGGATGTGATGATTGTTGCAGGAACTTTAACTAATAAAATGGCTCCAGCCCTTCGTAAAGTTTACGATCAGATGCCAGAACCACGTTATGTTATTTCAATGGGAAGCTGTGCAAATGGTGGTGGCTACTATCACTATTCTTACGCAGTAGTTAGAGGTTGCGACCGCGTAGTTCCAGTTGATGTTTATGTTCCAGGCTGTCCTCCATCTGCTGAAGCATTGTTGTATGGAATATTACAATTACAAAAGAAGATTAGAAGAGAAGGAACGATCGAGAGATAATTATGCAAAAAGTTAATCTGGATCTAAATTTAAAAAATGAATTTAAATCTTTAAATATTACTGAAAATTTTTCAGAGCCAGTTTTAGAAGTATCTACAGAAGAATTGCCAGGTTTGTTAGTTTATCTACGTGATAATAAAAACTTAAGATTTAGACAGCTTATTGATATTTTGGGAGTTGATTATCCTAAACGAGTTAACAGATTTGATGTTATCTATTTATTACTAAGTCATGAGTTTAATAATCGAATTACAGTTAAGACATCAGTAAAACTAGATGGAGCTCTACCAAGTGTAGTGCCTATTTTTCCCGTTGCTAATTGGTTTGAAAGAGAAGCTTTTGATATGTACGGGATTAAATTTACAAACCACCCAGATCTTAGAAGAATTCTAACTGACTACGAATTTGAAGGCTATCCACTTAGAAAAGACTTCCCTTTATCTGGCCATACAGAGGTTAGATATGATGATGAGCTTAAAAAAGTAGTCTATGAGCCAGTAAAATTATCGCAAGCTTACAGAGATTTTGATTTTGAATCCCCATGGGAGGGAACTAAGTACATTAAAAAAGAAACGGACAAAAGGTAATGGCTAAAGAAACAAAAACTATGAATCTAAACTTTGGCCCGCAGCATCCTGCCGCGCACGGAGTGTTAAGATTAATTCTTGAACTAGATGGTGAAGTTATTGAAAGAGCAGATCCACATATTGGATTGCTCCATCGAGGAACAGAAAAATTAATTGAAAATAAAACTTACACTCAAGCCGTTCCTTACTTTGATAGATTAGATTACGTTGCGCCAATGAACCAAGAGCATGCATTCGCTCTTGCGATTGAAAAATTATTAGACATTAAAGTTCCGCCACGAGGAAGTCATATTCGAGTAATTTTTTGTGAGATAGGAAGAATTCTAAGTCACATTTTAAATATTACAACGCAAGCACTGGATGTTGGAGCATTAACCCCTTCTCTTTGGGGATTTGAAGAGAGAGAAAAGTTAATGGTGTTTTATGAAAGAGTTTCAGGATCCCGTTTGCATGCAAACTATTTTAGACCAGGTGGGGTTCACCAAGATTTTCCGGTTGGTCTTAAAGAAGATATTTTAGATTTTTGCAAAAATTTTCCAAAAGTAATTGATGATTTAGAAAATCTATTAACGGACAACAGAATTTTTAAACAAAGAAACGTTGATATTGGAATTGTAAGCCCACAAGATGCGGTAGCACATGGTTTTTCTGGTGTGATGCTAAGAGGATCTGGAATTGCTTGGGATCTAAGAAGATCACAACCTTATGAAGGATATGACAAATTTAAATTCAAAATTCCTATTGGAAAAAATGGAGATTGTTACGATCGTTATCTTTGCAGAATTGAAGAGATGCGCGAGAGTACAAATATTATAATTGAAGCAATAAAAAGTCTTCCAGAAGGTCCTGTAATGACAACAGATGGAAAAGTATCACCACCTTCAAGAGCTGCTATGAAAAAATCTATGGAAGCTTTAATTCATCACTTTAAATTATTTACCGAAGGCTATCATGTTCCAAAAGGTGAAGTATATGCGTGTGTTGAAGCACCAAAGGGAGAGTTTGGGGTTTATTTAATTGCAGATGGTTCTAACAAGCCTTATCGATGCAAAATTAAAGCACCAGGTTTTGCGCACTTACAAGCAATGGATTATGTGGTGAAGGGTCATATGTTAGCAGACGTTCCTGCCGTACTTGGTTCAATGGATATTGTGTTTGGAGAGATTGATCGATGAGTGGAAAGCACGTTGCAAAAGATCAACCCACTGCATTTGAGTTTAATGAAGTTAATCTGAAACGAATTCAGGAAATTTTAAAAAAATATCCCCCGGAGCGAAAAAAGAGTGCAGTAATGCCACTTTTAGATCTAGCACAAAGACAGCATGATAATTGGATCCCTAATGCTGCGATTAAAAAAATAGGTGAGATTTTAGAAGTTCCGTACATAAAAGTTTATGAAGTTGCAACTTTCTACACTATGTACAATTTAGCTCCAGTTGGGAAATACTTTGTACAAGTTTGCACAACTTCGCCATGCATGATCAGAGGATCTGGCAAAATTGTTAACCTTTGTAAAAAACATATTTCAGAAAAAGAAGGAAAACTAAGCGATGATCAAAAAGCATCTTGGATTGAAGTTGAATGTTTAGGTGCATGCGTGAGCGCTCCGATGATGCAAATCAATGATGATTTTTACGAAGATCTAACTGAAGAAACAGCAACTAAAATTTTTGAAGGAATTAAAAGCGATAAATTACCAAAACATGGATCACAAAAAGGTCGAGTAGGTTTTGAGCCAAACAAACGATTAACATTAGTTAAAAATTAAATGCTACAGGATAAAGATAGAATATTTACAAATTTATACGGAGACTTTGGTCGTGATATTAAATCTGCAAAAGCTCGTGGAGATTGGAAAGATACAAAAGAGATTATTGCAAAGGGTAAAGACTGGATCATAAATGAAGTTAAACTTTCAGAACTTCGAGGCCGTGGTGGCGCTGGATTTCCAACAGGAATGAAATGGTCCTTTGCTCCAAAAGAAGTAAAACCAGGTCGACCTCATTATTTAGTTATTAACGCCGACGAGTCAGAGCCTGGAACTTGTAAAGATAGAGATATTTTAAGATTCGAACCACAAAAATTAATCGAAGGATGTTTGATCGCATCATACGCAGTCAATGCTAACACTTGCTATATTTACATTCGTGGTGAGTACATAGCAGAAAGTAAAATTTTACAAGAAGCAATCGATGAAGCTTATAAAGAAGGTTTACTTGGTAAAAATGCTAGTGGCACAGGATTTGATTTAGATATTTATGTTCATCTTGGAGCAGGCGCTTACATTTGTGGAGAAGAAACTGCACTACTTGAAAGTTTAGAGGGAAACAAAGGACAGCCAAGATTAAAACCACCATTTCCAGCTTTAATTGGTCTTTATGGATGTCCAACAATTGTAAATAATGTTGAAACGATTGCAGTGGTCCCAACAATATTAAGAAGAGGTGGTAAATGGTTCGCAGGATTTGGTAGACCTAAAAACACTGGTACTAAAATTTTCTGTATTTCTGGAAACGTAAACAATCCATGTAATGTTGAAGAAGAAATGGGAGTTCCTTTAAAAGATTTAATTGAAAAACATGCAGGTGGAGTAATTGGTGGATGGGATAATTTACAAGCAGTCATCCCAGGCGGATCATCAATGCCATTACTTAGCAAAAGTATTTGTGAGACTATAAAAATGGATTTTGACTCTTTAGTTGAAGCTAAAAGTGGTCTTGGAACTGCTGGAATTGTCGTAATCGATAAGTCTCAAGATATTGTTAAAGTTATAGCCAGAATTGCAAGATTTTATAAGCATGAAAGCTGCGGTCAATGTACGCCATGTAGAGAAGGCTCTGGCTGGATGTGGAGAATGTTAGAGAGAATTGCAAAAGGGGATGCGGAAGTTGCAGAATTAGACATGCTAATGGATGTAACTAAACAGATTGAAGGGCACACAATTTGTGCCTTTGGAGAAGGATCTTCTTGGCCAGTTCAAGGTTTATTAAGACACTTTAGAACTCAGATGGAAGAAAGATTAACTCATAAGAAAAATATATAGATGCCAAAAGTTAAAGTAGATGGAATTGAAGTAGAAGTGCCACAAGGTGCAACGGTACTTCAAGCCTGTGAAGTTGCTGGAAAAGAAATTCCAAGATTTTGTTATCATGAAAGATTATCCATCGCTGGTAATTGCAGGATGTGTTTAGTCGAGATGGAAAAATCTCCAAAGCCTGTTGCATCATGCGCAATGCCTGTAGCTGATGGACAAGTTATTTATACAAACACTGAGATGGTGAAGAAGGCAAGACAAGGTGTAATGGAATTTTTACTTATCAATCACCCTTTAGATTGTCCAATTTGTGATCAGGGTGGTGAGTGTGATCTTCAAGATCAATCAATGAAGTATGGAGTTGATAAATCAAGATACGAATTAAATAAAAGATCAGTTAAAGAAAAATATATGGGACCGTTAATTAAAACGGTTATGACAAGATGTATTCATTGTACGCGTTGCATCCGATTTGCAGAGGAGATTGCTGGTGTACCAGAAATTGGTGCGATTAATCGTGGCGAGAATATGGAGATTACAACTTACTTAGAAAAAACTTTAGATTCAGAATTATCTGCAAACGTAATTGATCTTTGCCCAGTTGGCGCTTTAACTTCAAAACCTTATGCCTTTGAAGCAAGACCTTGGGAGTTAACTAAAACAGAAAGCATCGATGTAATGGATGCAGTGGGTTCCAACATACGAGTAGATACCAAAGGTTGGGAAGTTAAAAGAATTTTACCAAGAATAAATGATGAGATTAATGAGGAATGGATTAGTGACAAATCTCGTTATGCTTGCGATGGTTTATTAAAAAATCGATTAGATACTCCTTTCATTAAAGTTAATGGCAAACTCCAAGCTTGTAGCTGGGTCGATGCTTTTAAATTTATCTCAGATAACACAAAAGGTTTTACAGGCGATAAAGTTTTTGGAGCTGTTGGTGATTTAGTTGATGTTGAAACCATGTACATGTTTAAGAAATTTTTCAAAGACGTTTTATCTTCAGATAATATCGATTTTAGATCGAAAAATTATTTTATCGATCCATCACATAAAGCTAATTACTTATTTAACACTTCTATTGCTCGTTTAGAGGAAGCAGATTTGGTAGTTTTAGTTGGAACTAATCCAAGATTAGAAGCGACCATTTTAAATACTAGAATTAGAAAAGCTTATTTAGCTAGAAAAACTAAGGTTTATTCCATTGGTGATGTGGGTGATCTTACTTATCCGCATGAGAATGTTGGTTCATCATTTTCTGCAATTGGCGATATTTTAGCTAAAAATGGAAAAATTTATAACAGTCTTAAGTCAGCAAAGAAGCCAGTCTTTATAATTGGTGAATCTGGATTGAGTGCAAATGGTGAATATGTTTTAGAAACTATAAAGAAGATTTTAAAAGATAACAATTTTTTAAATAATGACTGGAATGGTTTAAATATCCTACATCAAAATGCCTCAAGCGTTGGAGCGATATATTTAAACTTACTTAAATCAAATTTTTTAGACAAATTAAATGATGACACTTCAAAAGTAGTTTATCTTTTAGGTGCTGATGAAATCAAAGTTAAGCCTGTTAATAAATTTATAATTTATCAAGGAACTCACGGTGGAATAAATAGTAAAATTGCAGATGTAATTTTACCAGGTGCTGCCTATACAGAAAAACAAGGTTTGTATGTTAATACTGAAGGTAGAGTTCAAGATGCAAATAAAGCAAGTTTCCCTCCAGGAGATGCTAAAGAAGATTGGAAAATACTTAGAGCGTTATCTGATGTTTTTAAAAAAACAATTGATATCAACTCTCATTTAATTTTAAGAGAAAATTTATTTAAAGAGTATCCAATATTTAAAGAAGTAGATGAGTTACCTAAATCTGAAATCGATAGTCTAACTTTTAAAAATGTTACACCAGTAAATGGCAATATTAAAATTGCTGACTTTGATTTTTATTTCTCAAATATTATTGCAGCTTCATCAAAGACAATGGATGAATGTAAAAAAGCTAAACAAATTTTACAAAAGACAGGAACTGATAATTAATGTTTTTAGAATATTTAAATATAGTCTTGTATGATCTTTTGAAGATTGCAGCTCTTGTCGTTCCAGTTTTAATTGCTGTTGCAATGATTGTTTGGGTTGATCGAAGAGTATGGGGCGCTGTTCAACTTAGAAAAGGACCTAACGTCGTTGGACCATTTGGTTTGTTTCAAACTTTAGCAGATGCACTTAAATATATTTTTAAAGAAGTCATTATTCCAATTCATGCAAACAAAGTAATTTTTATAATTGCTCCAATTGTTACAATGTCGTTAGCATTAATCGCTTGGGCAGTTATTCCTTTTAGCGAGACGCTAGTGCTTGCAAATATTAATGTTGGAATTTTATATATCTTCGCTGTGTCCTCTCTTGGTGTATATGGAATTATTATGGCTGGATGGGCTTCAAACTCTAAGTATCCATTTTTAGGAGCACTAAGATCTGCGGCGCAGATGGTTTCATATGAAGTATCCATTGGGCTTATAATAATAAATGTATTGCTGTGCGCGGGTTCTTTAAATTTAGTTGATATCGTTCTTGCTCAGAAGAATATTTGGTACGCCATCCCATTATTCCCTATGTTTGTTATCTTTTTTATCTCTGCATTAGCTGAAACAAACAGACCTCCATTTGATTTACCAGAGGCTGAGGCTGAACTTGTTGCTGGATATCAAACTGAATATTCAGGAATGATGTATGCATTATTCTGGCTAGGTGAATATGCAAATATTTTATTATTATGCGCACTTGGTTCTGTTTTATTTTTAGGTGGTTGGTTATCTCCAATTGATGCCTATCCTTTTAATGCAATTCCATCGCCTCTTTGGTTAATTTTTAAAATACTATTATTATTTATTTTATTTGCTTTGGTTAAAGCAATTGTTCCACGTTACCGTTATGATCAACTTATGAGATTAGGTTGGAAAGTATTTTTACCATTCTCATTGTTCTGGGTTGTTTTGACGGCGTCGTTTTTATATTTTTTTAACTTATTACCAAAATGAAAATAAAATTTTCTAGAATATTAAAAATTATTTTTTTATCAGAGTTTGTTAAAAGTCTTTATCTTGCTTTTATTTATATCTTTAAAAGAAGAGCAACTGTTAACTATCCTTTTGAAAAAGGTCCTATCAGTCCAAGATTTAGGGGTGAACATGCATTGAGACGATATCCAGATGGCGAAGAGAGATGTATTGCATGTAAATTATGCGAAGCAGTTTGTCCTGCTCAAGCAATTACTATCGAAGCTGAACCTAGAGAAGATGGATCTCGTAGAACAACGAGATACGATATTGATATGCTAAAATGTATTTACTGTGGATTATGCCAAGAGTCTTGTCCGGTGGATGCAATTGTTCAAGGACCTAATTTTGAATTTGCAACAGAGACAAGAGAAGAGCTTTACTACAACAAAGAAAAACTTTTAGAAAACGGTGATAAGTGGGAGAAAGAATTAGCCCATAATATCAAAGTTGATAAATCATTTCGATGATAGCACACGCATTAATTTTTTATTTACTGTCTTCAATTACCATTCTTTCAAGTATCATGGTTATTTCTTCAAAAAATACCGTGCATTCTGTTTTCTTTTTAATTTTAGCGTTTGTAAATGTTTCGTGCCTATTCATTATGATCGGTGCTGAATTCGTCGGTATGATTTTACTTATTGTTTATGTGGGTGCTGTAGCGGTGTTATTTTTATTTGTTGTGATGATGTTAGAGGGAAATTTTGTAAAAGTTAAACAAGGGTTCTTACAATACATGCCATTTGGTTTTTTTATCGCCTTAGTAATTTTTTTTGAATTAATTATTATTATTGGAAGTTGGCAGTTTAGACCTGAATTTATTAAAACTGCAAAAATTGCTTATGATGTAAAAGAAACAAACACTGTTCAGATTGGAAAATTACTTTACACAGATTATTTCTTACCATTCCAACTTTCAGGAATAGTCCTTTTAGTTGCTATGATAGGTGCTATTTTACTCACTTTTAGACGTAGAGACAATCTTAAGAGACAAGACATTTTGAAGCAGTCGTCTCGTGAGAGAGAAGACTCAATAGAGCTTGTGGATGTTGAAAGTAACAAGGGAGTAAAAGTTAATGATTGAAATTACTCTAGCTCACTACCTATTTTTATCTGCAAGCATTTTTACCTTAGGAGTGTTTGGGATTTTCGTTAATCGTAAAAACGTAATTGTAATTTTAATGTCTATTGAATTAATTTTGCTTTCAGTAAATATTAATATGGTCGCTTTCTCTGTTTATTTGCAAAATATAACAGGTCAGATTTTTACTCTCTTTATATTAACTGTTGCAGCCGCTGAAGCTGCAATCGGTCTTGCCATACTTGTGGTTTTTTTCCGAAACAGAGGATCTATTCAGGTAGAAGATATTAATTCAATGAAAGGGTAAATGCTTTATTTAATTTTATTTTTACCTTTACTTGGTTCTTTCATTTCAGCTTTCTTTTACAAAAAGATTGGTGATCGAACTTGTCAGATTATAACTTCTGCATTTGTTGTAACTGGAGCAATTCTTTCTTCAATTATTTTGCTTGAAACAATTAAAACTGGAAAAGTTTATGAGTATCCAATTCTTAACTGGATTACATCTGGAACATTAAAATTGCATTGGTCTATTTATGTAGATTCACTTACAGCAGTGATGCTTGTTGTTGTAAATTCTGTTTCAGCTTTAGTTCATATTTATTCAATTGGTTATATGAGTCACGATCCTCACAAACCAAGATTTATGTCTTATCTTTCTCTATTCACATTTATGATGTTATCGCTAATTACGGCTGATAACTTTTTACAATTATTCTTTGGTTGGGAAGGAGTTGGACTTGCATCTTACTTGTTAATTGGTTTCTGGTTTAAAAAAGAATCTGCAAACAATGCGTCCATGAAGGCCTTTATCGTGAACAGAGTAGGGGATCTTGGTTTATTAATTGCAATGTTTTTAATTTTTAAAACCTTTGGAACGTTAAATTTTAGTGAAGTTTTTTCACAAGCTGCAGATCAGTCTAAAAATTCAATTAAGATCTTTGGTGGTGAATACAATTTAATTACAACGATTTGTGTATTCTTATTTATTGGTGCAATGGGCAAATCTGCTCAAATTTTTCTTCATACTTGGCTTCCTGATGCCATGGAAGGACCAACACCAGTTTCAGCATTAATTCACGCTGCGACCATGGTTACAGCAGGAGTATTCTTAGTTGCAAGATGCTCACCTTTATTTGAGTACTCTCAATACGCTTTAAACTTAGTAGCTTTTGTTGGAGCTACAACTGCAATCTTTGCAGCCTCAATTGCAATCGTTCAAACAGATATAAAGAGAATTATTGCTTACTCTACATGTAGTCAGCTTGGTTATATGTTCTTTGCAGCCGGAATGGGCGCTTATAATGTTGCTATATTTCACTTATTTACACACGCTTTCTTTAAAGCTCTTTTATTCTTAGGGGCAGGTTCAGTAATTCACGCATTTCATGATGAACAAAATATAGAAAAGATGGGCGGAGTTTGGAAAAAAATTCCTCTTACTTACGCTCTAATGTTAATCGGAACACTTGCTTTAACGGGATTTCCACTACTTGCTGGATTTTATTCTAAAGATGCAATTATAGAGTCTGCTTATTTTTCTAAAAGTTTGTTTGCAGGTTATGCATTTATAATTGGCCTTACCACTGCATTTATAACTTCAATTTATTCATGGAGATTAATTTTTAAAACTTTCCATGGAAAATATAACAACACAATGAGTTTTGAAAAAGTTCATGAGTCAGGACCGGTAATGCTTATTCCATTATTCTTGCTTGCGCTTGGCGCAATATTTTCAGGTTATGTGTTTCATGGAATATTTATTGGAGAGAATACACAGTTTTGGGGTAAGGCAATATTTTTCTTAAAACAAACAGCACATGGCCATCCACCACTGTGGTTACTAATTTTAATTCCAACATTAGTAATTTTAGCAATTCCTTTATCATTTATTTTATTCTTAAAGAGAAAAGACATTGTTGAAGGCTTTATTAACAACAATAGACCATTTTATAATTTTTTAGTTAGGAAATGGTACTTTGATGAACTTTACGATTTAATTTTTGTTAAAAGTTTTAGAGGCATTGGAACGTTCTTGTGGCAAAGAGGTGATGTTAAAACAATTGATGCTTATGGACCAGATGGAGTTGCAAAAGTTGTAAAAAATTTATCTGATAGAGCAAGTAGCATTCAGTCTGGTTACTTATACCACTACGCAACAGTAATTTTAATTGGTGTAATATTAATCGTATCTTTTTTAATTATTATCTAGCATGAATTTTCCAATTTTATCTTTCTTAACTTTCTTCCCATTAGTTGGAGTTATTTTTATTTTATTAAGACGAGGTAGTGATGAAGTTGTTGAGCGTTCATCAAAGAATATTTCAATTTTAGTATCCGTTATTAATTTTATAGTTTCATTATTTCTGTGGAGTAAATTTGATCTAGCTAATCCTGGTTTTCAATTTGTTGAAGAATCACAATGGATAAAAAATTTTGTTTCTTACAAAATTGGGGTTGATGGAATCTCAATATTTTTAGTTTTACTTACGACTTTTATTTCACCACTTTGTATTTTTGCATCGATCAATAGTTTAAAGAAAAGAATTAAAGAATTTTTAATTGCGATCTTAATCATGCAGACTTTTATGATTGGGGTATTCTGCGCTTTAGATCTATTCTTATTCTTCTTATTCTTTGAAGGCGGACTTATTCCAATGTTTTTGATCATTGGGATTTGGGGTGGAGAAAGACGTGTTTATTCAGCTTTAAAGTTCTTTTTATATACGTTTTTAGGTTCAATTTTCATGCTGATTGCAATCATCGCCATCTATTGGAACATGAATACTTTAGATCTTGTTAAATTAACGGAATCTAAAATTCCTGAAAATTTACAATACTGGATGTGGTTAGGTTTCTTTATTTCTCTAGCCGTAAAACTTCCAATGTGGCCATTCCATACATGGTTACCAGATGCTCACGTTGAAGCGCCAACAGCAGGTTCAGTAATACTTGCTGCAATCTTGCTTAAAATTTCTGGTTATGGATTTATTAGATTTTCACTTGGATTATTTCCAATTGCCTCTCATTACTTTGCAAACTTTGTATTTGTCTTAAGTGTTATTGCAATTATTTACGCATCTTTAGTAGCTTTAATGCAAACAGATATGAAAAAGCTAATAGCTTATTCATCTGTAGCTCATATGGGTTATGTTACTATTGGAATTTTCTCATTTACTAAACAAGGATTAGATGGCGCAATCTTTCAAATGATTAGCCATGGATTAATTTCTGCATCATTATTCCTATGTGTTGGCGTTTTGTATGATCGTGTTCACAGCAGACTAATTCAAGACTATTCAGGCGTTGTAAACGTTATGCCAAAATTTGCTTTAGTATTTATATTTTCATCCCTTGCAAATGTGGGTCTTCCAGGCACAAGTGGATTTGTTGGAGAGTTTTTAACTTTGATTGGAACTTTTAAAGTAAATTACATTGTAGCCATACTTGCGGCAACCGGGGTTATATTGTCTGCTGCTTATTCATTGTGGTTATGCAAACGAGTTGTATTTGGAGAATTTAAAGTTAACAATCATGGTGAAAAATTATTAGACTTAGATGTAACGGAAATTGTTATTTTGTTTATGCTAATGATATTAACAATTGTATTTGGGGTTTATCCTAATTTAATTTTAGAACCAATTTCATCTTCGGTAGATTTGGTTGTTAAAAATATGGGAGCTATAAAATGAAAAATCTTATTCCAGAATTAGTTATATTATTAAGCTCATTCTCTTTATTAATTACTGGAGTTTTTTCTAAAACTTTTAATAAAATAATAAATTATATCATTATTGTATTGCTAGCAGCTTTAATTTTTGTTGTTTATTTTAACTTTGCATCATCTGTTACCTTGTTCGGCAACAGTTACACTATTGATCCATTGTCGAATTTTATGAAGACTTTAGTTTTGATTTCAGTTTTATTTACAATGTTAATTTCAAACACTTATCTTGAAAGATTAAAGATTGCTAAATTTGAGTACCCAATCATTCTATTGCTATCCACACTTGGAATGTTTGTAATGATTAGTGCTAATAACTTAATTGTTTTTTATTTAGGATTAGAGCTTCAATCTTTATGTCTTTATGTACTTGCAGCCATTAATACTAAGTCTCTCAAATCTTCAGAAGCTGGCTTAAAATACTTTGTTTTAGGCTCTTTATCATCAGGTCTATTATTATATGGATGTTCTTTAGTTTACGGATTTACAGGTTCAGTTGATTATTCAGAAATAGCCAAAGTTGCAACTGAACAGAGTGGAGCTTTAAAATTTGGTTTAGTTTTTATTCTTTGCGGAATTGCATTTAAAATATCAGCAGTACCATTTCATATGTGGTCTCCAGACGTTTATGAAGGATCACCTACATCCGTTACAACATTCTTTGCTATGGCGCCAAAAGTTGCTGCAATTGCAGCTTTAATAAAATTTTTAAACGTTCCTTACGCAAACTTCATAAGTGAATGGAGAACAATTGTTATAGTTCTATCTATTGCATCTATGTTCCTAGGTGCTGTTGCTGCAATAGGACAAAGCAATTTAAAACGACTGATGGCTTATAGCTCAATTGGTCATGTTGGCTTTATTCTTGCAGGTCTTGCTATAGCAACACCTCAGTCATTAAGCGCTGTATTAGTTTATTTGGTTATTTATGTGTTTATGAATATTGGAGTGTTTGCTTGCATTATGTCTTTAAATCGAAATGGAGTTTATTTTGAAAATATTTCTGATCTATCAGGACTTTCAAAACACCATCCGCTTATCGCAATTTGTTTAACAATATTAACATTTTCTTTAGCAGGGATTCCTCCGCTTGCGGGATTTTTTGCTAAATTTTATATCTTCTTAGCCATCATTCAGCAAAAAATTTACTATCTTGCTGTTGTTGGATTGTTATCTGCTGTGATTGCAGCATTTTATTATTTACGAATAATAAAAGTTATTTACTTTGATGCCGCTAAAGAGAGTTACGAGAAAAATTCTAATTATGGTATAAAATTTTCACTTATTTTTTCTACAGTTGTAATATTATTTTATTTTATTGATCCATCAACACTTAATACAATCGTAGAAAGTATTACAAAAAATATAAAATAAATGAGCTTGCCTATTTTTAATTTTACAAAAATAGAGAGCACTAATGATTTTGCTAGATCATTAATTACCGAACATAAAATTTTTAAAGGTATTATTATTGCTGATGAACAAACAAAGGGTCGAGGTAGATATGGTAATCAATGGAGTTCGCCAAAAGGAAATTTATATTTTACTATTTTCTTTCCAATTTTAAGAACTAATTTAAAAAAAATTCAGTTTCTTGTTCAATTGCAAATTAGAAATATCTTAAAAAGTTATAAAATTAAAAATATCACTCTAAAGTGGCCTAATGACCTTTATATTAACAAAAAGAAGGTATGTGGAATTTTGCAAGAAAGTATTGTCTCAGGCAGATTTTTTTTAATTGTTGGGATTGGTATTAATGTAAAATCTTCTCCGATGATAAAAAAA
>AZOF01000021.1 GCA_000510845.1 alpha proteobacterium SCGC AAA028-D10
AATTTTGGTGATGCTGTTAGAAAATTAGCAGCAAAGGCCGGGATGCCTGCATTTAAATTTACTAAAGAAAATATTGAAGTAGAAAATAAAAGAAAAAAATATGATGAAATATTAACAATTGCTTTGAAGCATTATCAAAAAAACTTTTCTGAAAATGAAGGCGTAAAAAAATATGCTCTTGGCAGGGGCTTGACTGAAGAAATATTATCTACATTCAAAATAGGATATTCCGGAGAATATGGTTTAAATGTTTCTTTGTTTAGTAATTTTAACCAAAAAGAACTTATTGAGAGTGGAGTATTTTTTTATGATGAAAAGAACAATAAACTTATTGATCGGTTTAAAAATAGATTAATTTTTCCAATCTTTGATTACAATAATAATGTTATTGGATTCGGCGGAAGAGCATTAAGTCAAAATTATTTAGCAAAATATATTAACTCGCCAGAAACTGAATTTTTTAAAAAAGGTTTTAATTTATATAATTTAAATAATGCAAAAAGTGAAAATAAACAAAGTGGAATTGTTTTTGTTGTTGAGGGCTATATGGATGCGATTAGTCTTTATCAGGCAGGTTTTAAAAATGTAGTCGCAACACTAGGGACTGCAATGACCGAATCTCATTTAAATTTAATATGGCGCTACTTTAATGATCCGGTAGTTTGTTTTGATGGTGATAGAAGTGGTCAAAACGCTGCTCACAAAATTTCCGAAAAGTTAATTGCTTATATGAAGCCAAATTATTCATTATCTTTTTTGATTTTGCCGAATGGTTTTGATCCAGATTCTTTTGTAAGAAAGAATGGAAGAAATAATTTTGAGAGTTTGTTAGATCAAAAAATCGATATTGGTAATTTTGTTTTTGAAAATAATTTACAAGAATTACAATCAGAGCAACCAGAAGAAAGAGCTGGATTTGAAAAAAAAATAATTGATTTATGTCAACTAATTCAAGATTCAACTGTAAAAAAACATTATATAAGTTTTTTTAAAAATAAAATTTTTGAACAATTCTCAAATAGAAAAGCTAAAAGTCTTAAGCCACTTAATAAAACTAAAGAACTTACAAGAAAAATTACAAGGTATTCATCTTTTGAACTTAAAGAATTTTCTTTGATGTATCTTTTTTTGAATAATATTCAGATTATAAAAGATCAATCTGAAAAATTTTCGTTAATTAATTTTCATAATAAAGATTTAGAAGCATTAAAGAAAGTTTTGATAAATATTTTAGAAAAGACTGTGACCTTCAAAGAATTTAATTTATTAAAGCATTTAGAAGAAAATAATTTCCGTCAAATTATTAAAGATATAAACGAATTTTCATCTATAAAAGGAATTTCAGAAAATTTAAATGAAGAAAAATTTGATAATTTTTTAAAAGATCTGATTGAACAAGTCGATAATTTGAAACTTGAGAATAGATTAAAAGATGCTGAAGAATCATTATCAAAAAATATGAATGAGGCTCAGTATAATGAACTTTTATCCTTAAAAGATCAGATTGTAGCATCAAAAAAAAGTCTAGTAATTTTCTATCCTAGTAAATATATATACTTCTCCAATAAACAGATATTAAAGTGAAAGCAGATAAGCTTATTTCAAAATCATTTGAGAAATTGCTTGAGCGTGGAAAGGCTCGAGGATTTATTACTCATGAAGAATTAAAAAAATCTTTAGGAAAAAGAAACAGCACTCCAGAGAGTTTAGAAAAAGCCGTCTTAAATATTTTTGACAATCTTATTACCTTAGTAAAACAAAAGTCTGATTTTAAAGTTAAGACAAAAGAAGAGGCGCCAAAAGCTGAAAAAACTTCCGATAGAAGCGATGATCCAATTAGAATGTATCTTAGAGAGATGGGTGGCGTTGAGCTTCTATCCAGAGAAGGTGAAATTGCAATCGCAAAGAGAATAGAATCTGGAAAATATGTAATGGTTTCTGCGTTAGCAGAAAGTCCATTGATGGCAAAAAAAATATTTGAATGGAAAGATAAATTAAATGCCAGCGAGATGTTGGTTAGAGATATTATTGATCTTGATAGTAATTATTTAGAAGATGGGAATTTTACAAAAGCTTTAGCTGCAAAAAGTGTTGAAAAGGATGTTAAAGAACCTAAATCAAAGAAAGACAAAGAAGAAGATCCAGATAATAAGAGTGTTGAAGCTATCGAAGAAGAAAATGATGAGTACAATATTTCTTTAGCGGCTCTTGAAATTGAGCTTAAGCCAAAAATATTAAAAACTTTTGAAAAACTATCAAAAAATTATAAAAAACTTATTTCTTATCAGAAAGAAAAATTAGAAACTGTACTTGCTAGATCTAAGTTCAGTCCAAGCAAAGAAAAGAATTATCAGTTAATTAAAGAAGAAATTAGCCAAGATATTTTGCAATTGCAACTGAACCCAGCGACGCAAGAAGAGTTAGTTCAACTAAATTACGTTGAGAATAAAAAGTTAATCAATTTTGATGGAGAACTTTTAAGACTTTCTTCTAAACATGGAATTCCTAGAGAGGAATTTATAAAATTTTATGTAGGTAATGAAATTAATCCAAATTTTGAAAGTTTTTTAGGAGAGAATAAAAAATGGCATAATTTCTTTACTAAAGAAAAAAAAGAATATGAGAATATTAAAAGTAAACTAATTCAGATTAGTAAAGATGTAGGTTTACCAGTTTCAGATTTTAAAATCTTAGTTAACAAAATAAAAAAAGGGGAAAGAGAATCTAGAATTGCTAAGAAAGAAATGATTGAAGCTAATTTAAGATTAGTTATTTCGATTGCTAAAAAATATACAAATAGAGGATTGCAATTTTTAGATTTAATTCAAGAAGGTAACATTGGTCTTATGAAGGCCGTTGATAAATTTGAATATAGAAGAGGTTACAAATTTTCAACTTACGCAACATGGTGGATTAGACAAGCAATCACAAGATCAATAGCTGATCAGGCGAGAACAATTAGAATACCAGTACATATGATCGAAACAATTAATAAGATTGTTAGAACATCAAGACAAATGCTTAGTGAATTTGGAAGAGAGCCTACACCAGAAGAGTTAGCTAAAAAATTAGCTATGCCTTTAGATAAAGTTAGAAAAGTATTAAAAATTGCTAAAGAGCCAGTATCTCTCGAAACGCCAGTTGGAGATGAAGAGGATAGTAGTCTCGGAGATTTTATAGAAGATAAGAATGCGTTAATACCTGTTGATGCGGCAATTCAAAGCGGACTTAGAAATACAACTACAAAAATTTTGGCTACATTAACTCCAAGAGAAGAAAGAGTTTTGAGAATGCGCTTTGGAATTGGAATGAATACAGATCACACTTTAG
>AZOF01000022.1 GCA_000510845.1 alpha proteobacterium SCGC AAA028-D10
TTTAGTAATAAAATGCAAGCTCCTAAATTAGTTAAAATTGTTTTAAATATGGGTCTGGGGTTAGATGGAACTGATAATAAAATTTTAAAAAGTGCAGAAGATGACCTCTCAGCTATTGCAGGACAAAAAGCTCAAGTTACAAAATCAAAAAAATCCATTTCTAATTTTAAAACAAGAGTAGGAATACCTTTAGGTTTGAAAGTTACTTTAAGAAAAGATCAAATGTATTTTTTTTTAGATCGTCTAGTAAACATTGCTTTGCCAAGAATTAAAGACTTTAGAGGTTTAAATCCTAATAGCTTTGATAATGAAGCTAACTACAGTTTTGGAGTTAAAGAGCACATTATATTTCCAGAGGTTAATTTTGATAAAGTAGATAAAATTAGAGGCTTAGATATTACTGTTGTGACAACTGCAAAAACTAAAGAGCAATCTAAAATGTTGCTTGATAGTTTTAATTTTCCATTTGCTAAAGTTGGAATATTTTCAGCAGATAAAAAAAAAGTTAAAAAAGATGAAGATAACGAAAAAGGCAAAGATAAAGTAAAAAATAAGGAGCTAAATTAAATGGCAAAAAGAAGTTCAATCGAGAGAAATTTGAAAAGAGTAAAAATGGCTAAGAAATTTGAGAACAAAAGATCTAAGCTTAAAAAAATTATTATGAATAAAACATTATCTTTAAATGAGCGATTTTTAGCTAGTTTAAAACTTTCAAAAGTTCCTAGAAATTCAGCAAAAAATAGAGTTAAAAATAGATGCGAAATAACAGGAAGATCTCGTGGTTATTACAGAAAATTAAGAATGTCTAGAATTGCACTTAGAAAATTTGCTTCTAGTGGAAAAATCCCGGGTATGACGAAAGCTAGCTGGTAAGGAGGAAATATGAAAATTACAGATCCAATTGGAGATATGATTACAAGAATAAGAAATGGACAAATGCGTGGTTTAAAAAAAGTGTCAGTTCCTGGCTCTAAATTAAGAAAAGCAGTTTTAGACGTTCTTCAAAAAGAGGGATTTATTCAAGAATATGCTGTGTCAAAAGACAAAAGTTTTGAAACAATAGTAATTAATTTGAAATATATGTATGGCGATCCAGTTATCAAAGAGATTGAAAGAGTTTCAAGACCAGGAAGAAGAATATATTCCAGATCAGATAGTATTCAAAAAGTTCAAAATGGATTAGGAATATCTATTATTTCTACTTCAAAAGGAATTTTTTCTGATAACGAAGCTAGAGAAAAAAAACTAGGCGGGGAGGTCCTTTGTAAGGTTTCTTAAGACATGTCAAAAATTGGAAAAACACCTATTATATTACCATCTGGAGTTACTGTTAAAGTTGAGAATAATAAAGTTATTATTCAAGGCGCTAAGAGTAAAAAAGAACTAGTTGTAGATCAGAGTATTTTAAAAGTAATAGTTGCTAACAACAAAGTTTCCCTTGAACCCGTTGATAAAAAAAATACAAACAAAGTCACTTGGGGATTGCATAGAAGCTTAATTAATAACGGAATTATTGGAGTATCAAAAGGATTTGAAAAAGATTTAAAACTTACAGGGGTTGGATTTAGAGCCACATTACAAGGAAAAAAAATCATTTTTCAATTAGGATTTAGTCATGATGTTCATTATGATATTCCGGAAGGCATTGAAGTTGCAATAGATAAACAAACAGCAATAAAAGTTAAAGGAATTGACAAAGAATTAGTAGGAAAAGTATGCGCTGATATTAAATTTTTAAAACCAGTTGAGCCCTACAAAGGAAAAGGAATAACTTCTTCTGATCAATTTGTTTTAAGAAAAGAAGGTAAAAAGAAATAATTATGGCAAGCGATATTAAAAGACAGACTAGAACTAGAGGAAAAATGAAAAAGTATAATCCAACAGGATTGCGTCTCACTGTTTTTAGATCTTTAAAAAATATTTATGCTCAAGTTATTGATGATGCTAAAAATCTAACACTAGTTTCAGCGTCGTCAGTTGAAAAAGCTATGGATAAGAAGAAAAAAATGGAATTATCAGTAGAAGTTGGAAAATTAGTAGCAAAAAGAGCTTTGGAAAAAGGAATTAAAGAAGTTTATTTTGACAGAGGTAGATATAAGTATCATGGTCGGATTAAAGCAGTAGCAGAATCTGCAAGAAAAGAAGGATTAAAATTTTAATTTATGAACACTCAATCAGAACTTAAAGAAAAGTTAGTTGCGATTAATCGAATTACTAAAGTGGTAAAAGGCGGAAGAAGATTTGGATTTGCAGCATTAGTTATTGTTGGAAATCAAAAAGGTTTAGTTGGTTATGGACATGGCAAAGCAAAACAAGTGCCAGACGCAATTAAAAAAGCATCAGAAGAGGCAAAAAGTTCATTAGTTAAAGTTCCTTTAAGAGAAGGAAGAACAATACATCATGACACTTATGGAAAAAGTGGATCAGGAAAAGTTCTTCTTAGAAGCGCACCAGCAGGAACAGGAATTATTGCTGGTGGTGCTATCCGAGCAATATGTGAAATGTTAGGTATGCAAGATATTGTTGCAAAATCTATTGGTTCATCAAATCCATATAATGTTGTTAGAGCATGTATGTTAGCATTATCAAAGCAAAGATCACCTAAAGACATTTCCATACTTCGTGGTAAAAAAATTAGTGAAGTTGTAGCTAGAAGATAAGATTATGAAATTAAATACATTAAACGTTTCTCTCTATAAAAAAGGAAAAAGATACGGTAGAGGAATAGGTTCTGGAAAAGGAAAGACTGCTGGCCGAGGTGTAAAAGGTCAAAAAGCAAGATCAGGTGTATCTATTAAGAGTTTTGAAGGGGGGGCAAATGCCTCTTTATAGAAGACTTCCTAAAAGAGGTTTTAATGCGATTATAAAGAAACATTCTTACGATCAAATGATTATTAATTTGAATGATATTCAGCATTTAATAGAAAAAAAGAAATTAGATACAACTTCTAAAGTTACATTAGACAG
>AZOF01000023.1 GCA_000510845.1 alpha proteobacterium SCGC AAA028-D10
TAAGACTGTCTATGCTGTCACTTAATTTTTCAATTCTACTTTGAGGGCAAAATTCAATTGATGAGTTTGTAAATGAGGGGTAACAAACAACACTATTATATCCTAATGATGATAAATGAGATCTAAAGCTAGCTGGCACTGACACTCTGCCTTTCTTGTCTAACTTGTTTTCGTAAGTCGATATAAACATTTGTTTTTTTTAAAAAAAAATTCCCTATAAATTTATTCATAAAATATTTAATATTTAGCATTTATGGGTTATCATGGGATAACATGGTATATAATAGTAAGTCAATGGAGAAGTGCTTTAAAAGTATAATTAATTAAATATTTTTGTTCTTATTTTGTTCTAATAAAAATTATTAAATATCCGTTAAAATAATCAGATAAAATTTAGTAAAAATAATTTAATTGCCAGTTAGTCTGTAAGCTGGGTTCTGTCATTGAAAACGGTAATTTATCTAGGTCTATTGTCGCCAATAGACTCAAGCAACCAACCCAAACAACTCACCCAAGATTAGGCTAGATTTAAATAAATTTAAATCATGTTGCTTCTATTTGGTCTTGCTCCCAGTGGGGTTTTCCATGCGGTTTTTGTTACCAAAAACCCGGTGTGCTCTTACCACACCTTTTCACCCTTGCCTTGATAAGGCGGTTTATTTTCTGTGGCACTATCCCTGAGGTCACCCTCGCCAGCTATTAGCTGGCACTGTTATCTTGTGGAGCCCAGACTTTCCTCTTTGAAAATATCAAAGCTACCATTCAACTAACTGGCACTAAAAATATATATTAAGCAAAATTAAAATTCAACTATTAAATGAATTTTTGTAAACTATTTAAGATTAAATAACATTCTTGATCAAAAATGCCATTAATCAACTGTTGTCTATGTCTTCTTTGAAAAGCTTTTGTAAAATCTTTGTCTAAGTGACCAGCCTTTAAAACCCTTGAATATCCTAGCTTTTTTATCATCTTTACCATATTTTTTTTGTTAATATTTATTAATTTTTTTAATCTAAAATTGTTAATAAATTTTTCATCTAGCGAATGCCAAATTGCTAAATCATTTTTGTAAAGTTTTTTCCACGGAAACTTTTCTCCAGGATCTGTTTTTCTATGCGGAGCAATATCTGAATGACCAGTAATATTAATATTTTGTATCTTAAATTTTTTTTTTAGTCTTTTTAAGATTTTGATAAGTTCTGTAATCTGTTTATTTGGAAAATCTTGGTATCCATATTGATGACCTTTGTTTTCAAGCTCAATCCCAATAGAATTCTTATTTAAATTTTTAAAATTAAACCAATTTGAGATACCTGCGTGCCAAGCAATATTATTATCTTTAACTAATTGCATAATTTTTCCTGCTCTACTTACAAGGTAATGACTACTTACCTCGTATTTTTTTGAAATAAGTCTCTCTACCGCAGATTGCAAAGATCTCATTCCTGTATAATGGATAACGATTGACTGAATATTTCGTCTTTTCTTGTAAGATATATAATTAGGTGATTTTAAATGTATAATTTTCATCATTAAACTCTAAAAATACACTAAAAAACTTTAAATTTCTTGGTTGTTTTTAATATTTAATTATGAAAAATCCGTATATAAGGACAACTTTACGATTATGAAAAAAATAATTCTAGTTATAGCTTTTTTAACAATATTTAACTCAAAAACCATTTACGCTGCAGATCTTCCTGATTGCAACGAAGGTATCAATAGAGCTGTATTTAGTTTTAATATGACAGTTGATAAATATTTTTTTAAACCAATTGCTGAAGTTTACAATGTTCTACCAGTTGAAATTAGAGTCGGAATAAATAATGCTTTGATAAATATAGATTCTACTCTTTCTGTTCCCAACCAAATTTTACAAGGAAACTTTAGTGAAGCAGCGATATCTGTTTCGCGATTTGCAATAAATTCATCGGTTGGAATTCTTGGCTTGTTTGATCCAGCAACAGCACTTGGTATTGAAAAAACAAACAGAGAAGACTTTGGTCAAACTCTAGCAGTTTGGGGTGTTGATCATGGGTGTTATGCTGTGGCTCCGTTCCTTGGACCTATAAGTCCTAGAGATGCCGTTGGAAGAATTCTTGGAGTTTATGGAGATTACTTCTATATGGTGTCAGCTGGCGATAGAACAGCTTTTGGAGAAAATCTTGGTGACACAGTTTACTGGGCAACAAAAGGTACGGAGATAACTAATTTTAGATCACAAAATATTAAAAGCTCAGAAAATTTAGAAAAAAATTCTTTAGATCTTTATTCTGCTTATAAAAGTTTATATTTACAAAGAAGAGAGAACTTAGTTAAAAACGTTAAAAGATCAGAAAGTCAGTACGGAGCAAGTGACGAAGAGTGGAAAAAAATTAAATAATATTTCTACTTAATAATTAAAGAATGTTTACTTTCATTAAAAAAATTTTTTTTTTTATAAGCTTTGTCTTATTAATATCTTCAAATTCTAATTCAGCAGAAAGCAATGCTGAAGCTTTTGTTCTTAAATTAACGGATGAAGCAAAAATTATATTTAACGACAAATCACTTAATAAAGCTTTAAGAAAATTAAAACATCCTAGCAGATCTAGACAATTAAAAAGTTTTTTTGATAGTTAGAAT
>AZOF01000024.1 GCA_000510845.1 alpha proteobacterium SCGC AAA028-D10
TCTCATTGTCACTACCATTTATTTATGAAGATAATGAATTGATGGAGTTTAAAGAATGGAATTCGAGTGATGTTTTGCAATTAAACAAATATGGAATACCACAAACGTTTTTAGATTCTAAAACTATAATACCTGACATTTTTTTAGTTCCGCTGTTAGCTTTTGATAAATATGGTAATAGGCTCGGTTATGGATCTGGATATTATGATAAATATTTTAACATGTTAAATAAAACTAAAAAAAAATTTAGAACAATTGGAATTGGTTTTTCATTTCAAAAAAAAGACAAACTAAAAACATTAAAAACAGACTTTTGTTTGGATGCCGTTTTTACAGAAAAAGGATTTTTAAATATTCAATGAATTTTTTATTTTTAGGGGACATCGTAGGCAGATCCGGTAGGGATATAGTTTTATCTGAATTACCAAAAGTAAAAGCTAATGAGGAAATAGATTTTGTTATCGTAAATGGAGAAAACGCAGCTGGGGGTTATGGAATTACCAAAAAAATTTGTGATGAATTGTTTTCAGTCGGTGTTGATGTAATTACTTCTGGAAATCATATTTGGGATCAAAAAGAGACAGCAGATTTTATATCCCATGAAAAAAGATTATTAAGACCATTAAATTTTATGGAAGGAACTCCAGGATCAGGTTGTGAAATTTATCCTTTAAAAAATAATAAAAAAGTTGCTGTAATTAATATTATGGGAAATATTTATATGAAAAAAGCAGATGATGTTTTCAACTGTATTTCTCTTAAATTACAATCATTAAAATTAGGCAAAGATGTAGACTTTATTATTGTCGATATTCACGCTGAAATAACTAGCGAAAAAATGGCTATGGGTCATTATCTTGATGGCCAGGTAACGTTAGTTGTTGGAACCCACAGTCATGTTCCTACTTATGATTTTAGAATTTTAAACCACGGAACCGCATATCAAACTGACGCCGGCATGTGTGGAGATTACGATTCAGTTATAGGAATGAACAAAGATGCGGCATTAAATAAATTTTTAAAACAGCCAAATTTAGAACGTTTGTCTCCGGCATTAGGCAAAGGGACTTTATCCGGAATTAAGGTTATTGCTGATGAAAAAACGGGTCTTGCTAAAGATATAAAACCCATCACAATTGGCGCTCATTTTAATCAAAGATCATTTTAATAGCATGGCAGGTCATTCGCATTTTAAAAACATGATGCACAGAAAAGGACGTGCAGACAAAATACGTTCTAAGTTGTTTACTAAAATTTCAAGAGAAATAACTGTTTCAGCAAAACTTGGAACACCAGATCCAGAGATGAACCCAAGATTACGAGCTGCTGTTCAATTAGCAAGAGCAGCAAATATGCCTAAAGATAATATTGAAAGAGCTATTAAAAAATCACAAGGTAATATTGATAATAGTTATGAGTTTTCAAGATATGAGGGCTTTGGCCCAGGCAGAACTGGAGTAATCATAGAAGTATTAACTGACAATAAAAATCGTTCTGTATCAAATATTAGAACAATATTTCAAAAATTTGGAGGAATCTTAGGGGAGACAGGATCTGTTAGTTATCAATTTGAACAGATAGGGCAAATCAAGATAAAGAAAGAGTTAATGAGTGCAAATGATGCTTTAGAACTCGCTATTAATGCAGGAGCGGAAGATTGTGTTACCACCGATCTTCATCATGAAATTAATTGTAAAAAAGAAGAATTTAATTCTGTTAGAGAGCAAATAGAGAAAAAAATTAAAGATTTAAATTTTGCTGGTTTAATCTGGAATCCTCTTAGCAAAGTTAATTTAGATAAAGAAACATTTGCTAAAGTTGTAAATTTTTTAGATCAAATAGAAGATGATGACGATGTTCAAAATGTTTTTACTAATTTTGAAGTTGATGAAAAATTATTAGAAGGAGCGAATTAAAAAATTGTTAGTTTTTTCTATTGATCCAGGAGTAAGCGGGGCAATCTGTGTTTTTAAAAATAAAGATATTTTAGAAATATATGACGTTCCAACAATGGTTGATGGTAAGAAAAATAAAAGACAAATTAATTCAGCTCAGGT
>AZOF01000025.1 GCA_000510845.1 alpha proteobacterium SCGC AAA028-D10
AGAATTGTTAGAAACAATTATTCCTCAAATATCAGCGTAACAACTTTTTTCTTTAAAACCACCCGGATGTGTTACTGCTCCATTTTTTGAAGATCCGACAGATTGAGCATATTTCCAAATAGTTCCTGATGTAAAATTAGGCTTAATATTTTTCCATGATTTTTTTCTTTTTTGTAATTCTGAATTAGAAATTTTAACGTCTATAGTTCCTTTGTTAGCATCAATAATTATTGTATCTCCATTTTTCAATAATGCGATTGGGCCTCCATTAAATGCTTCAGGTCCAACATGCCCAACACAAAAACCTCTAGTTGCTCCTGAAAATCTTCCATCGGTAATTAAAGCTACTTTTTCACCCATTCCCTGACCATAAATAGCAGCCGTAGTAGAAAGCATTTCTCTCATTCCAGGACCCCCTCTTGGGCCTTCATATCTAATAACTATAATATCTCCCTCTTTGTATTTTCTATTTTGAACTGCTTTAAAAGCTTCTTCTTCGCTATTAAAGCATAAAGCTTTTCCAACAAACTTTAGTGTTTTCATTCCAGCCACCTTAACAATCGCTCCTTCTGGCGCTAAATTTCCTTTAAGACCAACAACACCTCCTGTTTTTGAAAGTGGTTTATTATAAGGTCTCATTACATCTTGATTGTTATTAAATTTAACATTCTGTAAATTTTTCTTCATTGTTTCTCCCGTGACAGTCAAACAATCTCCATGTAAATAGCCTCCATCCAATAAAGTTTTAAGTAACATCGGCACTCCACCAGCTTCGAACATATCTTTTGCAACATATTTTCCACCAGGCTTTAAATCTGCTAAATAAGGTGTTTTTTTAAAAATTTTTGCCACATCCATAAGATCAAATTTTATTCCACATTCGTTTGCGATTGCAGGAAGATGAAGAGCAGCATTTGTAGATCCACCAGTAGCAGCAACAATAGTTGCAGCGTTTTGCAATGATTTAAGTGTAACAATATCTCTTGGTCTAATATTTTTTTTTAATAAAGACATTACTGCCTTTCCACTTGCGTAAGCATATTTATCTCTTTCTTTGTATGGAGCCGGTGTTCCTGATGAATATGGCAATGCCAAACCGATAGCTTCGGAAACGCATGCCATTGTATTAGCTGTAAACTGCCCTCCGCATGCACCTGCGCTTGGACATGCATTAATTTCTAATTCCTCTAAATCTTGATCAGACATTTGTTTATTAGAATGCTTTCCAACAGCCTCAAAAACATCAACTACTGTCACATCTTTACCTTTAAATTTTCCTGGCAAAATAGATCCACCATAAATGAAAACACTAGGTACGTTTAATCTACACATCGCCATCATTAATCCTGGTAAAGATTTATCGCATCCAGCCAAACCAACTAAAGCATCATAACAATGACCTCTAACTGTTAGTTCTGTTGAATCTGCAATTATTTCTCTAGATATTAAGGACGACTTCATTCCTTCGTGACCCATTGCTATTCCGTCTGTAACTGTAATTGTGCAAAATTCTCTAGGCGTTCCACTGTTATCATAAACACCTTTTTTTGCAGATTGAGCTTGTCTCATTAAAGCAATATTACATGGTGCAGCTTCATTCCAAGTTGAAACAACTCCAACAAACGGTCTTGCAATGTCACTTTTTTTTAAGTTCATTGCGTAATAAAAAGATCTATGAGGCGCTCTATCCGGACCCACTGTAGTATGACGACTAGGTAGTTTTGATTTATCAAATTTCATAACTAATTTTTAATAGATATTATACTTTCTAATTGATTTAAATCATTTACTAATTTTTTTAAAATATCTTTTTCCTTATCAACTACATCTTTTGGGGCTTTATTTATAAAAGATTTATTAGAAAGTTTATTTTTTGTTATAATGATAGTGTTTTTTATCAAATCTATTTTCTCTTTTACTTTGATAATTTGATCTT
>AZOF01000026.1 GCA_000510845.1 alpha proteobacterium SCGC AAA028-D10
ATTTTTATATTCTGGATTAGAAATTTTATTCTCAATTAAATTATTTATAATTTCATCAGAAACTAATCCTCCAGATTTCATAATTTCTTCAATTTTATTTCCAAAACTAGTTTTTTTACTTACTTCGTCTCTAAGCAAATCGCCTGTTGATAATTGAAATAAATTAAATTCTTTAACTAATTTTGCTGACTGTGTTCCTTTTCCTGCGCCTGGAGGGCCAAAAATTACAAGATTCATTAACGGTTAAATTTTGTTTTTTTAATTAAACTCTCATATTGTTGGCTCATTAATCTAGTTTGTACTTGCGCAACTGTGTCCATTGCAACTACAGCAACAATAAGAAGTGAAGTGCCACCTAAATAAAATGGGATTGGATAATTTGCAATAATTAATTCTGGTAACAAACAAATTAAAACTAAATACAAAGATCCAATAGCAGTTAATTTGAAAAGTAATTGATCTATAAACTGTTCTGTCTGTTCTCCTGGTCTTATTCCAGGAACAAATCCCCCATATTTTCTTAAATTTTCTGCTGTTTCTTTTGGATTAAAAATTATTGAAGTATAAAAAAATGAGAAGAATATTATGCCGGCCGCATAAATAATCATGTACAAGGGTTTCCCTTGACCAAGCATAGAGGTAATTCCAACAACAATTTCATTTGAAGAAGATGTAAAATTAGAAATTGTAATTGGTAGAATTAAAAGCGCTGATGCAAAGATTGCAGGAATAACGCCGGCCGTATTAACTTTTAACGGAAGATGAGAAGCGTCTCCTCCGTATAATTTATTTCCAATCTGTCTTTTAGGATAATGAATTAAGATTTTTCTTTGTGCGCGTTCTACAAAAACAATAAAGTAAATAGCGGCAATAAGAATAGTTATGATAATTAATATTACTCCAGCAGAAATAGCACCTGTTCTTCCTAATTCAAAAGTAGAAGCCAATGCTCCAGGAATTTCAGCGACAATTCCTGCAAAAATAATCAACGATATACCATTGCCAATTCCTCTCGCTGTAATTTGTTCACCAAGCCACATTAACAACATTGTTCCTGTTAATAATGTGATTGTAGTTACTAATCTAAAGTAAAAACCTGACTCTAAAACAATTCCTTGTGAATTTTCTAAACTAACAGCTACTCCATATCCTTGAATCAATGCTAAAAGAACTGTGCCATATCTAGTGTATTGAGTGATTTTTCTTCTTCCAATTTCCCCCGAATTTTTTAAATTTTTAAAATAATCTGTTACGCCAGTTAATAATTGAATAATAATAGATGAAGAAATGTAAGGCATAATACCTAATGCAAAAATTGCCATTCTTGATACAGCTCCGCCTGCGAATAGATTAAACATTCCAAGTAGTGATCTTTGATTGTCAGATATCAGTCCCTTTAGAGCCTGTGCATCAATGCCTGGCAAAGGAACATAAGTACAAAACCTATAAACAATTAAGATAAATAAAGTATAAAAAATTCTTTTTTTAAGATCATCTAAAGATGAATTTGGCTTTAAGGCTTCTGCTGACCCAAAAGAACTAGACATGAAAACTATTTAGCCTCTGCTTGTTTCAATAAATTAACGCTACCGCCTGCTTTTTCAATTTTTGTTTTAGCAGATGCGCTGATTTGATGTGCCTCTATTTGTATTTTTGATTTAATTTCACCGTTGCCTAAAATTTTTAATTTTTTAAAGTTATTTTTAATATTTTTAACTTTTCT
>AZOF01000027.1 GCA_000510845.1 alpha proteobacterium SCGC AAA028-D10
ATTTTTTAATTCCTGCAAATCTTTCTGTGAGGAATTATTAAAATAATGCATGATTTTTTCTTTTTTGAACTGAATAATGTTGTTTATTTCTTGCTTAATGTCTTTTGCAGTTAAAACACCTAATTGAAATAAATTTATAAAATCATTAATAACTTTTTTACAATTATTCATATATTCTTCATAATAATGTAGTTATAAATAATTCTGAGATTATTTAAATGTTTATTCACAATCTAAATCCCGTCATCATAAATTTTGGTTTTCTAGAAATACGCTGGTACTCTTTGGCCTATATTGTCGGTATATTCTTAGGTTTTTACTATGCAAAATATTTAATTAAAAAATATTGGGATAAAGAAAAAATTAACGCTCAAAATCTTGATAATTTTTTAATTTATCTAATTTTGGGAATTATCATTGGAGGCCGATTTGGATATATATTATTTTATAATTTTAATTATTACTCTCACAATCCTATCGAAATATTTTTTTTGTGGCAAGGAGGGATGTCTTTTCATGGTGGAGCGATAGGTGTTTTTATTGTTTCAATAATTTTTGCAAAAAAGAATAAAATTAAAACACTTGTCTTAACCGATATAATTGTTTGCGTTGCTTCGATTGGCATATTTCTTGGAAGAATTGCTAATTTTATAAATGGAGAATTATATGGAAAAAAAACCTACTCTAATTATGGGGTGATATTTCCTAAAGTAGATATGGAACCAAGACATCCATCACAACTATATGAGGCTATTCTTGAAGGTTTAATATTATTCTTATTAATAAACATTATCTTAAAATATAAAAAAAGATTATTTAACGGTGAGTTATCTTGTTATTTTTTAATTTTTTATTCTGTATTTAGAATTATATCAGAAATGTTTAGGGAGCCAGATAAACATATAGGCTATATAATTTTCAATTTATCTTTAGGAATGTGTATAAGCCTATGTTTTTTAATCTTTGGAATAATTGCATTTAAAATAATTAAAGATGAATCTTTTAGAAAAAATAATTAATAAAAAAAAATTTATTCCATTAAATCAATTTATTAATATCGCCTTATACGACAAAAAATTAGGCTACTATCAAAATAAAAAAATATTTGGTCGAGGTGGAGATTTTATAACATCTCCAGTCATATCTAGCATTTTTTCAGAAATGATATCAGTATGGATTGTATCCTATTGGATTTATATAAAAAAACCAAAAAAAATTAACATACTGGAACTAGGTCCTGGAAACGGTCTGATGATCAAACAAATAATGAATTCAATTAAAAAAATTAAAACTTTTGATGGGGAATTTAATGTTTATTTGCATGAAAAAAGCGAAAAATTAATAAAAATTCAAAAAAAAAACTTAAATGATTTTAAAAATATTATTTGGGTAAAAGATATTAATAAAATCAATCATCTTCCAACAATAATTATAGCAAACGAATTTTTCGATGCATTTCCTATAAAACAATTTTTTAAGGAAAAAAATAATTGGTATGAACAATGTATTGCTTTTAAAAATAATAATAAAAAAAAAATTACTTACTACAAAAATAAAATTAATAATATTACTCTTAAAAAATATTCTAAATTTTACAATATTAATAAAAGTAAAATTCTAGAATATCCAATCAATATCGAGACTTATCTCAATTCGATATCTAGGATTATAAAAAAAAATAATGGAATTTTTCTAATGTTTGATTACGGTTATTCAAGT
>AZOF01000028.1 GCA_000510845.1 alpha proteobacterium SCGC AAA028-D10
AAAAAAAATTGCTTCATTATTTCCAAGATCTATCAAAATAAGAGCTGCAAGATTTGAAGAATATTTTAGAGGACTTGCAGTGGGTGGAACTTTATTTGACGAATTAGGTTTTTACTATGTAGGAACTATTGATGGACATAATTTTGATCAGTTAATTCCAGTATTAAAAAATGTTAGAGACTCTGCCCATCAAGGTCCATTTTTGGTTCATGCTATTACTCAAAAAGGAAAAGGTTATACACCTGCTGAAAATTCAGATGATAAATATCATGGTGTCACTAAATTTGATGTTGTTACAGGGGCACAAGTAAAATCAACGGTTAACACTCCAGCATTTACAAAAGTTTATGGCGAGACACTTGCTAAACATGGCGAGCTAGATAGTAAGATTGTTGCAATCACAGGAGCAATGCCATCAGGAACAGGCGTTGATATATTTGCAAAAAAATTCCCAAAACGTACATTTGATGTTGGAATTGCAGAACAGCATGCGGTTACATTTGCAGCTGGACTTGCAACAGAAGGGTACAAACCTTTTGCAACAATTTATTCAACATTCTTACAAAGAGCTTATGATCAAGTAGTGCATGATGTTGCAATTCAAAATCTACCCGTACGATTTGCAATTGATCGAGCAGGACTAGTTGGTGCAGATGGACCAACTCATGCAGGTTCATTTGATATTACTTATCTTGCAACACTGCCAAACTTTGTAGTTATGGCACCAAGCGATGAAGCAGAACTTGTTCGAATGATTAATACTGCAGTGACTATTAACGACAGACCTTCTGCATTTAGATATCCAAGAGGAAATGGTTATGGTGTTGAGCTTCCAAGTATTAAAGAGACAATTGAGATTGGAAAAGCGAGAATTATTCAAGATGGAAAGCAAGTTTGTCTATTAAGCTTAGGCACAAGATTAGAAGAGTGCAAAATTGCAGCTAATGAATTAAAGAATAAAGGAATTTCAACTACAATTATTGATGCAAGATTTGCAAAACCGTTAGACGAAAAGTTAATTTTAAAATCTGCAGAAAATCATGAAGTCCTAATAACCATTGAAGAAGGTTCTATTGGTGGATTTGGTTCGCACGTTGCAAATTTATTAGCTGAAAATGGAATCTTTGATAATGGTCTTAAATTTAGATCAATGATACTTCCGGACATATTTATTGATCAAGATACACCAGAGAAAATGTACGACGTTGCAGGCTTAAACGCTAAGCAGATCGCTCAAAAAGTTTTAGAAGTATTCTTTAGTAAAGACGGAATAAGAGTTATTAAGTAAATTTTAATAAATATCCACATACACCCTTAAAAGTAGAAAATTTGATTCAAAATGGAATCAAAAGGGAATCAAAACGAGAAC
>AZOF01000029.1 GCA_000510845.1 alpha proteobacterium SCGC AAA028-D10
TTAGAAGATGAACTTATATGGATATTAGAGCACGATTCAGTTTATACGAAAGGTATAAGCGCATCAGATAAAGATTTATTACTACCTAATTTATTTCCTGTAATTGTAACAAATCGAGGTGGAAAATTTACCTATCATGGCCCTGGGCAAAAAATAGTTTATTTTGTTATAAATCTTAATAAACGTGAAAAAGAAATAAAAAAATTTGTTAGGTACGTTGAAGAGTGGATTATTTCTATTCTTAAAGATTTCAATATTTCATCATTTGCTGATCCTAAAAATATTGGCATTTGGATAAATAATAATAGTGAAGAAAATAAAATTGCCGCTATTGGAATTAAAGTTAAAAAATGGATTGCTTATCATGGTTTTTCTCTTAATATTAATGTCAACAAAACTGATTATCGTGGAATAGTTCCTTGTGGGATATCTAATAAAGGAATAATTAATATTTCTGATTTACGTGCGATCCCAAATGATGAAATTATTAATAACTCAATAAAAGAAAACTTTTATAAATTATTTAATTCGTAAATTAATTTTTTCTCCTTACAAAAACTTTGAAAGTATAATGAAGGTTCAGCTTGATGAACTGTTTTTTTGCTATTTATTAAAAATTCAACTTTATAAGCATGTAGCATTAAATGTAGCTCCTTGGACTTATTTAAACCCTTATTTGTATATTTCTTTTCTCCTAAAATAGGATGTTTAATAAAACTTAATTGTCTTCTCAACTGATGTTTTCTTCCTGTTTCGGGATTTAGCAATAACAATGAAAGTTCTTTTGTCTCCGAGATAACTCTATAATTAGTGATCGATAAATGCACTTTCTCTTTATTATTTTCTATATAACTAAGTTCATTTTTTAAAGTTCCATTTTTATTTTCTAAAACGCCATCTACTAAAGCTAAATAACTTTTATTTATAGTTTGATTCTTAAAAGCTTCTGAGAAAAATTTTGCACTTTTGTGAGTTTTGCTAATAATTAAAATTCCTGTTGTTTCAGCATCCAATCGATGAACTAAATGTGGGGTTGGATATTCAGTTTCTAAATAGTTTTTTAATATATCAAAAATATTTTTTCCTGTTTTGGTCCCTGATTGTACAGCTAAGTTGTAAGGCTTATTTAAAACAAAATAATGCTCATTTTCAAATAAAATATTATTTTTGATTAACTCGTAATCTTTTTTTGATTGGTTTAGTTTCAGGAGTACTAGATACAAAATTCATCTCTGTTGATGAAAATTTTAAAAAT
>AZOF01000030.1 GCA_000510845.1 alpha proteobacterium SCGC AAA028-D10
GCCACTCGCGGAGCTGAATTGAATTTTGGATCATTTGGATTGAAAGCAATTGAACCAAATCGAGTAACCTCGAAAGAAATTGAAGCTGCAAGAGTTGCCTTAACTAGACACATGAAGAGAGCCGGTAGAGTTTGGCTTAGAATTTTTCCAAATATTCCTGTAACAAAAAAACCAATCGAAGTTAGGATGGGTAAAGGTAAGGGTGGATTAGAGTATTACGTATTTAGAGTTAAGCCAGGAAGAATTATTTTTGAAATTGATGGTGTTGACGAGACAGTAGCTAAAGAAGCATTTGAGAGGGCTAAGGCAAAATTATCTATTAAAACTAAAATGATTAAAAGATTAGGAACGCAATAATGAAAACTAAAGAAATAAAAAAATTAACTCAGGATCAATTATTTTCTGAATTAGAAAAATTAAAGAAAGAACAATTTAATATCCGATTTAAGAAAAAAAATGGTCAAGTAACAAATACATCGTCTATTAAAACTAATAGACGCTCTATTGCTACAGTTAAAACTTTTATCAATTTAAACAGAGCTAAATAATGGTAAAAAGAATTTTAAAAGGAAAAGTAGTTAGCGACAAAAGCAACAAAACAATCGTTGTTGAAGTTAGCAGAAGATTTGTTCATCCAAAATACAAAAAAGTAATGACAACTTATAAAAAATATCATGCTCACGATGAAAAAAATAAATCTAAAGTTGGAGATACAGTTTCTATTATTGAGAGCAAACCAATTTCAAAGCTTAAGCGCTGGACAATTGTTGGAGGCGATAAATAAATGATTCAGGTACAAACAGAATTATTTGTTGCTGATAATACGGGGGCTCGAAAAGTAGAGTGCATTAAAGTATTGGGTGGATCTAAAAGAAGATATGCAACAATAGGAGATATTATCGTTGTTTCAATTAAAGACGCTATTCCTAAAGGAAAAGTAAAAAAAGGAGATGTTCACAAGGCAGTAATCGTTAGAACAAGAAAAGAGATTAAAAGATTAGATGGCACTTCAATAAAATTTGATGCCAATGCTGCAGTTTTGGTGCAGCCGAATGGTGAGCCTATTGGAACAAGGATTTTTGGACCAGTAACTAGAGAGTTAAGAAATAAAAACTTTATGAAAATAATTTCTTTAGCACCTGAGGTACTATGATTAAATTAAAAATTAAAAAAGGAGATAACGTAAAAG
>AZOF01000002.1 GCA_000510845.1 alpha proteobacterium SCGC AAA028-D10
TTTTTTTTAAGAAAAATTTTTTATTATTTTTAATCTATTTTTTTTAATCATTAATATCAAAGCCTAACCACTTTCCTTTTCCATTAAACTCTAGAGACCTGAGATCTTTATCGGGATCATAAGTAAATTTAATTTGTAAAAAATCATTGAATGAATTCATGGCAATTTCTGGCCATTCAATAATATTTATAAAATCTTTTGCTGTATCGAATAATCCTATATTTAAAATTTCTTTTTCTTTTTTTAATCTATAAAAATCATAATGGGCAACTTTCAAATTTTTTCCTAGATCATAATATTGAACTATATTAAAGGTAGGGCTTACTATTTCTTCTAAAGGACGTTGATTTTTTTGCTGTAAATATTGTATTAAAAATCTAGTAAATGTTGTCTTACCAGTACCTAGATTGCCACTGAGTAATATAAAGTCGTTTAGTTTTAAATTAATTGCGACAGCTTCAGCAAATTTTTTTGTGGAATCTAAAGATTTTAATTCCATTTAATTGAAATTAATAGCGATATGTATCTGGTTTAAAAGGTCCTTTTTCAGGAACGCTAATATAATCAGCTTGTTCTTTGCTTAATTTAGTAAGCTTTGCACCCACTTTTGCAAGATGTAACATCGCGACTTTTTCATCTAAATGTTTTGGTAAAACATAAACTTTGTTCTGATATTTTCCATTACTGTTCCATAATTCTATTTGCGCAATGACTTGATTTGTAAAAGAAGCGCTCATAACAAAACTAGGATGTCCTGTTGCACAACCAAGATTCACTAGTCTGCCTTCTGCTAATAAAATAATTCTTTTTTTATCTGGAAATTCAATTTCATGAACTTGTGGTTTTATTTCGTTCCATTTGTAATTTTTTAATGCACTCACCTCTATTTCATTATCAAAGTGTCCAATGTTACAAAGAATTGATCTATCTTTCATTTTCCTCATATGTTCGATGTTAACAATGTCTTTATTTCCTGTAGCGGTAACAACAATGTCGGCTGATGATATCGCCTCATCCATTAATACAACTTGATATCCTTCCATTGCCGCTTGCAATGCACAAATTGGATCAGTTTCGGTAATCAAAACTCTTGCGCCACTTTGTCTAAGTGATGCGGCACTACCTTTTCCCACATCTCCAAATCCGGCAACTATAGCAACTTTTCCTGACATCATGACATCCGTTGCTCTTCTAATTGAGTCTACTAAACTTTCTCTGCAACCATATAAATTATCAAATTTAGATTTTGTTACTGAATCGTTAACGTTAATTGCTGGAATTAATAATTTGTTATCTTTCTCTAATTTATTTAAAGCTTTAACTCCAGTAGTAGTCTCTTCAGAAACTCCCTTAACATTTTTTAATAAATCTTTGTATTTATCGTGCAATAACATTGTTAGATCCCCACCATCGTCTAATAAAAGATTTGGTTTCCAATCTTTCTTTCCATTAATAGTTTGTTCAATGCACCACCAGTATTCTTCTTCTGTCTCGCCCTTCCAAGCAAATACCGGTATTCCTTTTGCAGCAATTGCTGCTGCGGCATGATCTTGTGTTGAAAATATATTGCAAGATGACCATCTAACCTCCGCTCCCAGAACTACTAATGTTTCTATCAAAACTGCAGTTTGAATTGTCATGTGAAGACAACCAATTATTCTTGCTCCTTTTAAGGGTTTGCTAGATTGATATTCACTTCTGATTGCCATTAAACCTGGCATTTCAGTTTCTGCTAGAGAAATTTCTTTATTACCAAATTCTGCTAGTTTTAAATCTTTTACTTTAAAATCTTGGGTCATTTAAAAAGTTAACTAACAATAAAACTTAGATATATCAATTTTATTTATGAGCTTTAATCTGCTATTGGCAAATCAATCTCAACTACGGCGCCCCTTCTTCCTTCTTCATTTAAATTGTACGCTTTAATATGACCTTTGTGTGATTCAACTATATTTTTAACTATATTTAATCCTAAACCAGAATGCAGACCAAACATTTCCTTTGGTCTATTACTATAGAATCTTTCAAAAACTTTTCCGATATTACTTTCGTTAAATCCAGGACCCTCATCAGCAATAATTATTTTTGCATAATTATTCGCGCTTTCAATATTTATTCTTAGAATGCTTTTTTCAGGACTAAATGAGATAGAATTTTCTAATATATTCGAAATAACTTGTTCAATTCTGCTTTCAAAACCAATAACAAAAGTTTTTTTCTTAATTAAATTATTAATCTCTATTGAAATATTTTTTTTAGTATTATCAATAACCTGCTGATATTCGTCTGCAACTTTTTTTAAAAGTTTAATTAAATCAAATCTGGTTAATTGTAATTTAGCTTCTAAAGCCTCACCTTTTAGCATGTTAGAATAGTCTGTGATTAATCTTTCAATTCTCACAACATCGTCATTTAAAATTCCAAGTAACCTAGCCTTTTTTTCTGCATCTTTTGCATTGGGTAATAACTCTGATGCTGCTTTTAAGGATGCTAATGGATTTCTAATTTCGTGAGTAAGATCAGATGCAAATCTTTCTGCAAATTCAATTCGTTTATATAAATTATCTGTCATCCCTGATAGCGATCTTGATAAATTACCAATTTCATCTCGTCTTAAATTAATTCTGTTAATAATTTTATTGTCGGGGTTATCGGAGCTTGCTGAGGTTGCGTAACGCCCTAAAATTCTAATTGGTTTAATAATATTTGCATTTAAAAATATTGAAAAAATTAATATGATTGCAGCAACGCTTAATACCGTTCGAATAACAAAGTTTTTTCTTTCAACGATAGCATTTTCAATGTCATTTGAATCTTCCGAAATAACAATGTAGCCTTTATTTTCAGAATTTAAAGTTAGAGAAGATAAACTAACAACAACAAAATTATTTTTGATCTTTCTTGAAAAAGTTAAAACCTTGTCAGATCCTAATATACTTAAATTATCATTAATAATTTTATTAAGTATCTTTTCTTCTTGTTGAGTAGTTAGATCGGATGTGTCTGGTATACTGTCTATTGTTAATTTTCTTTCTTGAACATCTGGCACTTTATAAAATGGTTTAGCATTTATATCTAGAGAGTGTGTATCTACTATAATTTCTTTCTTTAGATCATAAATTCTAATTTGATTAATATTAGGTAATAAATATTTGTAATTTGCTAAAAAGATTTTAAGATTATCTCTCTTGTAAGGAATACGCTGTAACTCCATGTTTAAAGCAATATTCTTAATAAGTTTAGAATGCTCTTTCTTTTTATTGCCTACAAGCTCAGGTTCAATCGACTGAAGATAAGAATAGGTTGCTAAGGTTAATATTGAAAAAAAAAATAAATTTATAAATAAAAATCTTGCTAATAAAGATTTTAAATTAACAGAAAACTTCATTCTATTTAACTAACATTCCAGCGATAGCCACTTCCATATCTGGTCTCAATTGCTGAAAATTTTGGATCAATCTTTTTAAATTTTTTTCTTATTCTCTTAACATGACTATCTATAGTTCTATCTTCAATGTCATTTTCCTGCTTATAGGCAATATTCATTAGATAGGCTCTTTCTTTAACAACTCCAGGCCTTTTTGCTAACTCATAAATAATCTTAAATTCAGTTGTAGTTAATTTATCGGGCAAAGTTTTTCCTCCCCACTCACATTCTAATTGTTCGGAGTCTAAGATTAGTCTTCCAACAGTTAAAATATTTTTTGGTTGAGAAGCAGTCTTGGGTTCTAGCTTTCTGAATTGAACACGAATTCTCTCTATTAATACTTTAACAGAAAAGCCCCCTGACTTTTTAACGTAATCGTCAGCACCTAATTTTAATCCCAATAATTCATCCACCTCATCATCTTTGGAAGTTAATAAAATTATAGGTATAGAAGTTTTTTTTCTTAATTTTTCTAATAATTCTTCACCGTTCATTTTGGGCATCTTTAAATCTATAACTGCTAGATCAGGAGGGTTACGCGTCATACCGATGTATGCGCTTTCACCATCAAGGTAGGTTTGAACTTTAAATCCCTCATTCTCAAGCGCCATTGAAACGCTTGTTAAGATATTTCTATCGTCATCGACTAGGGCGATTGTTTTGTTCATATAAATTATTTTATAATAATATTTGTATAATCAAAAGTTTTAATGCGCAGTGGTCCAATTTAATCCTTCTTTAATATCTACGCTTAAAGGAATGGAAAATTTATAGTCTGGTTCTGATGCTTTTGACATTATTTCAACAATATCAGCTTTTGATTTTTTAATATTATCAACAGAAGATTCAAACACTAGTTCATCATGAATCTGCAAAAGCATTTTACATTTTAAGTCTTGATCTTTAATTTTTTGATCTATTTTAATCATTGCAAGCCTTAGAAGATCCGCAGCAGTTCCTTGTATTGGAGCATTAATAGATGCTCTTTCTTGAAAAGTTCTTAATGTATGATTTTTGTCATTAATATTTGGAAAGTTACATTTTCTACCAAATATTGTTTTTACATAACCATATTTTCTACAGCTCTTTAATGTTTCATTCATATAATCTTTTATTTCTGGAAATTTCTTAAAATAAGATTTTAAAAAAGATTCTGCTTCAGTATTAGAAACTGAAATTTGCTTGGCAAGACCATATGATGAAATTCCATAAATAATTCCAAAATTAATTGCCTTTGCTTTTCTTCTCATTTCTTCATTTATTTCTGCATGTTTTACTTCAAAGATTTGGGCTGCTGTAATATTATGAATATCTTCAGAATTTAAAAAACCTTTCTTGAGTTCTTTCACGTCAGCCATATGCGCAAGTATTCTCATTTCAATTTGACTATAATCTGCTGAAATTAAAAAATTATCTTTCTCAGCTATAAATGCCGACCGTATTTCCTTTCCTTCTGCTGACTTAATTGGAATGTTTTGAATATTTGGATCGCTAGATGCAAGTCTGCCCGTATTGGTGGCTGCAAGTAAAAAAGATGTATGAATTCTTTTGGTTTTTGGATCAATAAATTCTTGTAAACTATCAGTATAAGTATTTTTTAATTTAGATTTTTGCCTCCAGTCTAAAATTAATTGGGGTAAATCATGTCCTTTAAAGGCCAAGTCCTCTAAAATATTAACATTGGTTGCGTAGTTGCCTTTTTTAGTTTTCTTGGTGCCAACAATTTTTAGCTTTTTATAAAGAATATCGCCAAGTTGTTTTGTAGATGCAATATTGAACTCTTCACCTGCAAGTTCATAAATTTTCTTTTCTAGAACTTTTAAATCTTTCTCAAATTTTAATGATAAATTTTTTAGAATTTTTTCATCAATCTTTATTCCATTTTCCTCCATCTGAGACAACACTTTGACCATTGGCTTTTCAAGTTCCTGATAAACTTTCAATACTTCTTCTTTAAAAATTCTATTATTAAAAAAGTTATATAGTCTTAAAGTAACATCAGCATCTTCAGCTGCGTATTCCGTTGCCTTATCAATATGAACCTTATCAAAAGTAACTTGCGACTTTCCAATGCCTGCAACATCTTTGAATGAAATCGTCTTATGATTTAGATGAATCTCAGAAAGCAAATCCATTCCATGACGATTTATTCCAGCATCTAACACGTAAGACATTAACATTGTGTCTTCTATTGAATTTAAATGGATTCCATATTTTTTTAATATTCCAAAATCATATTTAATATTCTGTCCAATTATTTTTATACTTTTGTCCTCAAGAAAAGGCTTAATCTTTTTAATGACAGCATCAATATCCAACTGTGATTTAATTTGTTTATCTTCTTTATTAGAATGATTTAAAGGTATGTAATAAGCATTCCCCTCTTTTACGCATAAAGAAATACCAACTAAATCAGCCTGTCTAATATTTAAAGAATTTGTCTCAACATCAACAACAACAATGCCTTTTTTTTCCGCCTCTTCTAAAATTTTTTCTAACTCAGATAATTTAAATACTGTTTTATAATTATCTCTAGAAACTTTTGCGCCTACGGAAACAGTGTGTTTTGTTTCTTCTAAAAAAACATCTTGTTTATCTGTTTGTGCTCCATGAGTTTTTTCAATTCTTTCCAAAAGTCTCGTAAATTCCATTTTTTTTAAAAATGAAATAATTTTTTCCTTATCTAAGTCCTTAACTATAAAATCTTCGATTTTTTCAACTGTAGGAACGTCATCTTTTAGAGTTACTAATTTCTTACTAATAAGTGCATTTTCTTTATTGTCAGAAATTGCTTGTCTTCGTTTTGGCTGTTTAATTTTATCTACGTTCTTTAATAAGTTCTCTACTGAACCAAATTCATTAATTAACTCTGCGGCAGTTTTAACTCCTATACTTGGAACGCCAGGTATATTATCTGAGCTATCCCCTGCTAACGCCTGGACTTCAATAACTTTGTCTGGGGTTACGCCAAATTTTTCCTTAACCTCTTCAATACCAATATCTTTATTTTTCATTGAATCGAAAAGCGTTGTTTGATCGTCAATTAATTGCATTAAATCTTTATCAGATGAAATAATCTTAACTCTTGTATTTTTTTTTAAAGCTTCTTTTTTATATGTAGCTATCAAATCATCAGCTTCATAATTCTCCATCTCTATACTAGGTAAATTAAAAGCTTTTACGGCTTCACGTATAAAACTAAATTGAGGTATTAAGTCTTCTGGAGTTTCACTTCTATTTGCTTTGTATTCTGGATAAATATTATTTCTAAAATTTTTTCTAGCAGTATCAAATATAACGGCTATATGAGTTGGTTTTTCATGATCATTTTTTGATTTTGAATCTTCTAGAAATTTGTAAATCATATTGCAAAACCCACTGACAGCTCCTACTGGCATTCCATCGCTTTTTCTTGTAAGTGGTGGGAGAGCATAAAAGGCTCTAAAAATATAACCAGAGCCGTCAATAAGATAAAGAAGGTCTGTTTTTTTAGAATTGGTCATTAAATAAATATTATCTTATAAATACAAAAATTATATTACATAATATTAATGGAAAATTTTTTAGCACTAGAAATTACTAATCTCTCAAAAGAATTTAAGACAAAACAAAATACAATCCATGCTTTAAAAAATATTAGTTTAAATGTTAATAAAGGAGAAATATTTGGCTTATTAGGTCCAAATGGTGCTGGCAAATCTACATTTATAAATATTCTTGCGGGAACAGTTATAAAATCTTCTGGTTTAGTAAAGGTATGGAATTTCGATCTAGATAAAAATCCTAGAGAGGTAAGAAGTTCTATAGGAATAGTTCCTCAAGAGACAAATCTTGATCCATTTTTTACTCCAAGAAAATTACTCGAAATTCAAGCTGGAATGTATGGAATAAAAGAAAGCGAAAGAATCACAGATAAAATTTTAGAAATCACCATGCTTCAAGACAAAGCAGATTCCTATGCTCGAAGTTTATCTGGAGGAATGAAGAGAAGATTATTAGTTGCAAAAGCTCTCGTTCACCGCCCCCCTATTTTAATTCTAGATGAGCCTACAGCTGGCGTTGACGTAGATCTTAGACAACAACTGTTAGAAAATATTCAACAGCTTAACAAACAAGGTGTAACTATTATTTTAACAACTCACTACCTGCAAGAAGCCCAGCAATTGTGTGACCGTATTGCAATTATTAATAATGGTGAGTTAATAGCATTAGATAAAACTGAAAATTTACTAAACAATATATTAACAAAAAAAATAATTTTTAAATTAAAAGTTCCCAAAAATATTGGAGAAAAACTGAAGTCCGGTCTTACAATTAACTACCCAAAATCTGACCTTATTAGCGTTACCTATAATAAAAATGAGAATAAAATTGAAGAAATTATATCTGAAGTGAAAGAAAAAAATATTGAAATTTTGGATATTTTAACAGAAGATGCAGACTTAGAAGATGTTTTTTTAAAACTGACAAAAAAAAATGCTTAATAACAAAATTCAAAATAAAAAACTTTTTTTACTAAAAGAAATTATGTGGTTGTTGCCCGTAATTGTTTTTGCAACTTTTATTATTACCTTGTCTGCAAAAACTAAGGTTCCATTTTATCCTGTGCCGATGACTATGCAGACGTTTGTAATCATGGCGATTGGTGTTGCTTTTGGAAAAAAAGTGAGTCTTTTAATACTATCAACTTATTTTTTAGAAGGCTTGTTTGGTCTTCCAGTATTTGCTGGTACTCCAGAAAAAGGTGTTGGATTAAGTTATATACTTGGACCAACTTGCGGATACTTAATGGGATATTTTATTACTGTATATCTTTCTGGAAATATCAATGATGAAGATAAAATTTTAACAAGAATTATAAAATTAATAATCGCAATTATCCCAACTTATGTATTGGGAGTTATTTGGCTTGGTACAATATTTGGCTGGAATGATTCTATTATCAAATTAGGAGTTGTTCCTTTTATATTTGCTGAATTATTTAAAATAACTTTGCTTGCATTGTTAATTCCACATATTTTTAAGTTAAAAAAATACATAAAATCTTAAATTCTTAATATCTAATTATAAATGTTCAAAAACCTTTTAGGTTCTTGGTATTTAAAAAAAAAAATATCAAATGGCTTTTTAGGCGAAGGTTTAGTGTCTTTAAAATCTAAAAAATTAAATAACTTCCATTACGAAGAAAAAAGCTTTATTCATAAAAAAAGTACTGAGAATCCAATCTCTGGCTATCAAAAGTTTGATATCGTTGAAAATAAGAATTTTATAAAATTTTACTTTTTACTAGGTGATAAAAAAAATAAAATTTATCAAAAATTTAATAACAGCTTTAAAGAGAATCTTGTTTCTTGGTACTTTTGTAAAAAAGATACCTACAAAACGTACTTGAGGGTGATAAATAATAATTTATTTAAGATAGATCACTTAATAACAGGTCCAAACAAAAGAATATTAATACAGAATACTTATTTTAGGTCTTGTAAAAATAATTAGTTATTTTGGGGATCTTTTTGAAAGTATTCTTTGAAGGGTTCTTCTGTGCATATTAAGTCTTCTAGCCGTCTCAGAAACATTTCGTTCGCATAATTCAAATACTCTCTGAATGTGTTCCCATTTTACCCTATCAGCCGACATTGGGTTCTCTGGAGGAGTTGCTTTCTTATCTTTATCTGCCAATAAAGCGGCCTCCAAATCCTCAGCATCAGCTGGCTTAGCAAGGTAGTCTATAGCTCCCGATTTAACCGCCGCAACAGCTGTAGGTATGTTTCCGTAGCCGGTTAAAACTACAATTCTACTGTCAGCTTTGACCTTGTGGATCTCTTTAACAACATCCAGACCGCTCCCATCGTTCAGTCTAAGGTCTATGATGGCAAAAGTTGGTGGAGAAACTTTAACTTTTTGGATCGCCTCAGCAACGCCAGAAGCCGGGGTAACAAAAAAACCTTTATTTTCCATGGCTTTTGAAAGCCTGTTTCGAAATGGATCGTCATCGTCCACTATGAGCAGAGATTTGTTCTCGAACTGCTCTAGATTCACTTTTGAGGTTAAAATTTTATTCATCGTGACCCGACTATAGTCCTTCCCGAACCTGATCTCAAGCTAAGGTCACGCTATGAAAAAAAATTTTTCTACATGAAATAAATACTTTACAGAAATAAAAATTTGCCCTAATTCACGACTCAAGAGTTAATTAAATTAATAATTTTTAACAAAAGGACATAACAAGAATTGAAAAAGTTTAATTCTGTTTCTGATTTAGTCAGAGAACTTCAACCAGTAAATCCTGTATATTGTATTCGCCCAGAAAGCATAAAGCTGGCTTGCAATTTTTTTGTAAATAATTTTCCGGGGAAACCCCTATACGCTGTAAAAACAAATCCTCACAAAAGTGTTATCAAACACATCTATCAAAATGGGATTTCAAATTTTGATGTAGCCTCTCTAGAAGAAATTAAATTAGTTAAATCGATTGCAAAAGATGCAAAACTTTATTTCATGCACACAGTAAAAAATAGAAAGAGTATTGAAGAAGCATATTTTAATTATGGTGTGAGAGATTTCTCTTTTGATACAAAAGATGAATTAATTAAAATTTTTGAAGCAACTAAAGATGCAAAAGATTTAACTTTGTATTTAAGAATATTTGTTTCAAATGAACATTCTGAAATTGATCTTTCAAAAAAATTTGGAGCTTCTTCTGCTGAAGCTATTGGATTAATAAAATTAGTAAGACCACTTGTTAAAAAACTTGGAGTAAGTTTCCACGTTGGCTCGCAGTGTATGCATCCTGTATCTTATTCAAAAGGAATTAAAGAAATTGGAAATATAATTACAAAATCAGGAATTACTCCTGACATTATTAATGTAGGCGGAGGATTCCCATCTAAGTATCCAGATTTATATCCTCAGCCATTAGAAAACTACATGGAAGAAATTAAAAAAGCAGTAAACAAATTAAATCTACCCAAACAACCAGAATTAATTTGCGAACCAGGAAGAGCTATCGTTGCAGAAAGTGGTTCTACCATTGTTAAAGTTGAACTTAGAAAAAAACAAAGTCTTTATATTAATGATGGAACTTATGGATCTTTATTTGATGCTGGATTTCCAAATTTTATTTTCCCAACAAAAGTTATCGATACGGGAAAAGATTTAAGCAGACGCTTCACTCCTTTCAATTTTTACGGACCAACTTGTGATAGTATGGATTTCATGAAAGGTCCTTACATGTTGCCAAATAATTTAAAAGAAGGCGATTATATCGAGATTGGACAATTAGGAAGTTACGGCTTAACTTTTAGAACTAAATTTAATGGTTTTTACTCAGATGATATTTTTGAAATTGACGATAAACCAATAATGTCTGTTTACCAAAATGAACAGGACGAGGAATATAAAAGCAATTATCTTGTTGCTTAATGAACAAATCCTCAAATCCAACTATAGGTCACAACAAATCTACTTTTTTAAGTAAAGCTATAGAGCACATAGATATTACGTCTTTTGATGCAAGGCCCATCATAGATGCTATGGCTAAGATGTCTTTTACATCTAGAGAAACAGCCAATGCGGCGCAAATCTATAACGAAATGTTAAACGATAAAAACTGCACTATTTTTTTAACTTTAGCAGGATCAACTTCTGCTGCGGGATGTATGAAAGTTTATGCTGATCTAGTTAAAAACAACATGGTTGATGCTATCGTTTCAACAGGAGCATCTATTGTTGATATGGATTTCTTTGAAGCGCTAGGCTTTAAACATTACCAAGGATCTCAATTCCAAAATGACAATGTGTTAAGAGAACATTATATCGATAGAATATACGACACCTACATTGATGAAGACCAACTACAAGCATGCGATAGGACGGTTGGCGAAATAGCAGATCAATTAGAACCTAGACCTTATACTTCTCGTGAATTCATAAAAGAAATGGGAAAATATTTAACAAAACATTCAAAGAAGAAAGAATCTTTAATTCAGCTTGCTTACGAAAATGATGTGCCAATATTCTGTCCTGCTTTTGTAGATTCTAGTGCCGGATTTGGTTTGGTAATGCATCAAGAAAGAAATCCAGAAAAACATTTAACAATTGACTCTGTAAGGGATTTTAGAGAACTTACTGAAATTAAAATTAAATCAAAAACTTCGGGTTTATTAATGATCGGTGGTGGCGTTCCTAAAAACTATATTCAGGACACAGTAATATGTGCAGAACTTTTAGGAAAAGAAGTTGATATGCATAAATACGCTATACAAATTACTGTTGCTGACGTTAGAGATGGAGCGTGCAGTTCTTCTACATTAAAAGAAGCGAGCTCATGGGGAAAAGTAGATACAGCAAGAGAGCAAATGGTTTTCGCTGAAGCAACTAGCGTTATACCTCTTATAGCGAGCGATGCATTTCATAGAGGCTACTGGAAAAATAGACCTAAAAGGAGTTTTTCTAAATTATTTAAATAAACGATGTCTTCACTAACTAAAGTCGCTTTGGTGCAGATGAAGATGGATGCTGATTCAAAAAAAAATCTCTCTAAAGCAATTGAAAAAATAAAATTAGCGAAAAAAAAAGGTGCCCAAATCGTTTGTTTACCTGAACTATTTCTAACTCATTATTTTTGCCAAGAAGAAAACCACGATAATTTTGCAATAGCAGAAAAAATACCTGGAAAAACTACTGATGCATTATGTGAATTAGCAAAGAAAATAAGCGTAATAATAATCGTTCCACTTTTTGAAAAGAAAGTTTCAGGCCTTTATCATAATTCATGTGTTGTGATTGATGAAAAAGGAAAGATCTTCGGTCATTACAGAAAAATGCACATTCCCGATGATCCTCAATATTATGAAAAGTTTTATTTCACTCCAGGCGATTTAGGTTTTAAAAGTTTCAACACTAAGCACGGTAAAATCGGAACTTTAATATGCTGGGATCAATGGTTTCCAGAGGCTGCACGTTTAACAGCTCTTAAAGGGGCAGAAATTATATTTTATCCAACCGCAATAGGCTGGCACTTACGTGAGAAAAAAGAATTTGGTAAATCACAATTAAATGCATGGCTTACAATTCAAAGATCACACGCCATAGCGAATGGTGTATTTGTTGTTTCTGTCAACAGAGTGGGCATTGAGGGCAAAAAGGATAAGGCTATCGAATTTTGGGGCAATTCAATCGTATTTGACCCTAATGGAAATATTATTGCAGAAGCTAGCAACGACAAGGAAGAAATAATTATCTGCAATACTGATTTAAGCAAAGTTGAGAAAGTAAGACAACATTGGCCATTCCTAAGAGATAGAAGAATTGATCAATACCACGGTCTATTAAAGAATCCTTCCGATGAATGAAAATCTGGCATCCTTGGGTTACAGAATGCCGGCAGAGTGGGAAAAGCAAAGCTCTACATGGTTAGCGTGGCCACATAATAAAAATGACTGGCCTGATAAATTTGAAAATATTCCGTCAACCTTTGCTAAAATAGCTTCAGCCTTATCTAAAGTTCAAAACGTTGATATTTTAATCCAATCAAAAGCTGTTAAAAAAAATATTAAGAGAATTCTAATTAAAGAAAAAACAAACCTTAATAAGGTTAATTTTCATATCATTAAAACAAATAGAGTTTGGACCAGAGATACTGGGCCTATTTTTCTAGTAAACGATCTTTTGAAAAAGAAGATCATGACAAATTTTCATTTCAATGCGTGGGCAAAATATAAAGATTACAATTTTGACAATAATATAAAGCCACAAATAGCAAAAATTAAAAATATAGAATTAATAGATGTAAAAGCAAAAATTAAAAATAAAGTTAAAGATGTTATACTAGAAGGTGGTGCAATTGACGTGAATGGAAAAGGAACTTTAATTGCAACAAAAGAATGTTTGTTAAGCAAAGTTCAAGAAAGAAATCCTGGATTAAGTAGAGAAAAACTAGAAATAATCTTAAGCGAAAGTTTAAATATCAAAAATTTTATATGGCTTAATAAAGGTATTGTCGGCGATGACACTCACGGTCATATCGATGATATCACAAGATTTTTTGGTGATGATAAAATTTTTACAGCGATGGAATATCAAAAAAGTGATGAAAATTATTCAGCTTTAAATGAAAATTTAAAAATATTAAAAAGATCTAGAAATCACTTAGGTAAACAAAATACTATCGTAGAAATTCCAATGCCATCACCTTTAATTATAGATGATACGAGAGTGCCTGCTAGCTACTTAAATTTTTATATAGCAAATAAAATTGTTCTTCTGCCAATATTTGAAGATAAAAATGATGACAAAGCTTTTCAAATTTTAGAAAAGCATTTTAAGGATAGAAAAATTGTTCCAATCAACTGTCGTGATCTTATTTGGGGATTTGGAGCAATTCATTGTATGACTCAACAAGAGCCAGCTATATAAGCTTTAAATTAATTAAATCCTTTTTTTGCCAAGATATATCGACCACAGCACCTCTATCTTCTAAATTATAGAAATTAATAATAGCAGACAGTCTTTCTAAAAAAACTTTTGCTATAAAAATACCAAGACCTAACCCTTCTTTATTATTATCGAGGTCTCTTTTGTTAATATAAGGATCACCTAAAAATCCTAATATTTGTTTTGAAAATCCTTCACCATCATCTTCCACTTTTATTCTCAGCTCATTTTCATTAGAGGATAAAAAAATCTCGATTTTATTTGATGAAAATTTTAAAGCATTATCAATAATATTTTTAAGACTGTAAATAATTTCAATTTTTTTCGTAATTAAATAATCTTTTTTATAGTCATTTTCATTAATAATTATTCTTTTTTTACTTAAATCTTTAAATGAATCAACAATTTCATGAACGAGAATTTTAAATGAAGCCTTATCAAAAAACTTATCGTCTTTTTCTGAATACGGATTTTTAGATATCTGTTTTAATATCTCACTACATCTTTTAGATTGTGAAATAAGCAAATCTAAATCTTGATTAAATTTTTTATTTGTTCCTATTTCTTTTTTTAATTCTTTAGCGACTAACGATATAGTATTTAGTGGTGTTCCTAATTCATGCGCTGCGGCAGCCGCTAGACCCCCTAAAGATTTTAATTCTTGCTCTCTTAAAAAGATCTGTTGTAAAAAATTAAATGCTTCATTTCTCTGTGCACTTTCTATTGCCAATCTTTGTGAATAAATAGCTAAAAATATTATCGTCGTACACAATGCTAGCACTAATCCTAAAATATAAAACTTTGGAAAAAGGTAATTATTTTCGAGTCCAGGTAATTTAAAATAAAAGAATGATAAAAAAATAATTAATACGATTGATAAAAAACCTATCAGAACACTACTTCTTAAATTTAAAAATCCTGCAGCAATTGTAATTGGGGCAACGATTAATATTGAAAAAGGATTGGTCAACCCACCAGTTAAAAATAGTAATCCGAATAACTGAAATAAATCATAAAGAATGCTAAAAGTGGCTTGTTTATTGGATAATAGATCAGTTTTTTTTGTTCTAATTTGGAGAAAAATATTAAGAAAAGAAGAAAATAAAACTAATAAATAACAGTACCCAATATTAAAATTGAAATTTAAATAGAAATATACAATTGATATTGTTGCAAACTGACCGAAAATTGCAACCCAACGAATATTGATTAGCGTTAAAAGTTTTATCTTATTGTCATTTAGCTCAGGAAGTTTTGCTAAATTCATTAAACTAGATATCTAGATTATTTACATTAATAGCGTTTTTATTAATAAAATCTTTTCTTGGAACAACATCCTCGCCCATTAAAATCTTAAAAATTTCTCTATCACGATCACCTGGGTTAGTAGTTTCATTATCAACATCATTTCCAGAATAATTTACTTTTAACAATGTATTATTCTCTGGATTTAGAGTTGTTTCCCATAATTCCTCTGGGTTCATTTCTCCTAATCCCTTAAATCGCTGTATAGAGATAGATTTTTTTCCTTCTTCTATTATTCTCTTTAGAAAATCTATTGGAGAATAAATATCAATTTTTTCATTAGTTGAATTGATCATGTGACAATTTTTTCTGAAAATTTTCAACATATCACCTAATTGGCTTAACTCTTCTACATGTTTAGTGTCTAAAAAATCAAAACTTAATTTCTTTATGATAGTTTCTTCATAATATTTTTTTTCTAAGATAAATGAATTCTCTTTAAAAGAACCTATCCATAAATTATTCTCAACTTTATTTCCAAATCTATTTAAATATTCTGCTGCTGCCTGTATAGCTCCTTCTTTTTTTTTACCATTAGAATCATCTCTAATTAAAAAATCTTTTTTATCTTTGTAAAAACCTCCTACTATAGCTAGGGCTTCTACTAGTTCTTTATCAAAATCTTTTCCTAAATTTTTTATTCTTGAATCAAATCTTCTTGAATATTTTACAATCTCATCAAAATTTTCTTCTTTTGCTTTTCCACCCTCTTCTGAGAAAAATTTAATATTATCTTTGGCTGTATCAATAGTGATATCAAAAAGATCTTCGTCATTTTTAATGTAAGATATCTTTTTGCCTACTTTGATTTTATATAACGGTGGTTGTGCTATGTAAATTTTTCCATTTTTAATAAGTTCATTAAATGGTTCATTATTAAAAAAGGTTAATAATAAAGTTCTTATGTGAGATCCGTCGACGTCGGCATCGGTCATAATAATAATTTTTCCATATCTTAATTTTGAAAGACTGAAATCATCAAATCCAGTGCCGATGGCGTTAATTAAAGTTATGATTTCGTTTGAAGAAAGCATCTTTGCATAAACCTTTTTGGCTTCCGTCGGATCTAACTTGCCTGACCCATTATTCTTTGAATCAACATAGGTATTTAAAATCTTTCCTCTTAAGGGTAATACGGCCTGAAATTCCCTATTTCTTGCTTGTTTTGCAGATCCTCCTGCTGAATCCCCCTCAACTATAAATAGTTCAGCTTTGTCTTTATCTTTTGTCTGACAGTCGGCCAATTTACCTGGCAAACTAGAAATATCCAAAGCGCTTTTTCTTCTAACGCTCTCTCTTGCTTTTCTAGCAAGCTCTCTTGCAAGGGCTGCTTGTGAAATTTTATTTACAAGTACTTTTGTAATTTTGTTATTTTGATCGAACCAAACTTCAAGTTTTTCATTAACTAGACCCTCTACTACTGGACGAACTTCTGATGATACTAATTTTTCTTTGGTTTGAGATGAAAATTTTGGATCTTTAACTTTGACTGAAATTATTGCAGTTAATCCTTCTCTAACATCATCTCCCGTTACTGAGATTTTTTCTTTCTTTAAAATGCTATTATCAACAACATATTTATTTATAGTTCTAGTTAATGCATTTCTAAAACCAACTAAATGAGTACCACCATCTTTTTGTGGTATGTTATTTGTAAAAGTAATAATTTGTTCTTGATAACCGGCATTCCAAACCAGGGCCACTTCTAATTGGATGTCATTTTTACTGCCTGAAATATATATTGGTTTTGTGAAAAGATTTTCCCCCGTTTCTGATTTAAGCTTTTCTTTATTTTTATCAAAATCAACTACAAACTCTGCAATACCACCTTCAAATTTATATTCTGATCTTTTTACTTTTTCTTCTCGCTTATCTTCTAAAATAATCTGAATACTTTTATTAAGGTAAGCTAATTCTTTAATTCTTTTTTTTAAAATACTTATATCAAATACTGTTGTGGTAAATATTTTTTTTGAAGGAAGAAAAGTTACTGATGTACCATTTGCTTTTTTTGCATCACCAATTTGCTTTAAAGGTTTTATAGTAACTCCATCTTTAAATTCTACAAGATATTCTTTATTTTTTCTAAAAATATTTAATTTTAAATTTTCAGATAAAGCGTTCACAACGGAAACACCAACACCATGCAATCCTCCTGAGATTTTATATGAATCGTGATCAAATTTTCCGCCAGAATGTAATTGTGTCATAATTACTTCTGCTGCAGATATTCCTTCTTCTTTATGCATATCAACGGGAATACCTCTTCCGTTGTCTTCAACAGTAACGCTCTGGTCTTTATTTAATGAAACGTAAATTTCATTACAGTGACCAGCTAAAGCTTCATCTATAGAGTTATCAATAACTTCAAAAACCATATGATGTAGACCGGTTCCATCATCAGTGTCACCAATATACATTCCCGGTCTTTTTCTAACCGCATCTAAACCTTTTAAAACTTTAATTGAGTCTGCTTCGTATAAATTATTTTCAGGCTTTTTTGATAAATTTTCAGGCATTTATGAATTTTCTATTGAAGGCTTTTGTAGCATTTTTTATCCCTAATTAGGACAAGGTAATTGCTATAATTTTACAAAAAGGGCTTTATTTTCAATAGGTTGGAACGGTTGTATGTTATTTCCTGTGTACCAAGTTTGCATCCCAATTTTTGCAATTTCATCGAAAAAAAGTTCGAGATTTTTACCATCTATATGAGATGCAATTTCATCAAATAAAAGTATCGAATTTATATTTTTAGATTTCATTAACAAAATAAATGCCAAAATTAATGATATTAATATTTTTTTTTGCTCGCCTGTAGAACATAGATCAGAATTTAATTTAGTTTCTTCATTAAAAAATTCAAAAATATCAAATTGTGGACCAACACTATTTCTTTTTATTATTTGATCTATCTCACGTTTTTCAAAATATTTTTTTTCAAAAAATGCATAGAATTCTTTTTCATTAATATTTGGATCTAAATCGTAAGAGTTTTTAATATTCAATTTAATCTTTAAAAAGTTATTTAATTTATTTGAAATAACATTATTTACATCTCTAATAAAAGATCTTCTATAAATAAAAATACCCCACAATTCATCTATCATTTTCTTTTCAAGAATGTTCAACCATTGTAAATCTTGATTTTCTTTTAATAACTGAATTCTTTCTTCAGAAAGTTTTTTAAAATTACTTAAGTTTTTTTTATAACCTAAATTATAATTAGAAATAATTTTATCCAAAAATTTTCTTTTAATACTATCTCCCTCGTACATAATTTTATCCATTTGTGGTGTCAACCAAATGAAATTTATATCTTTGAAGACTTCATTTAAGGAAGATTTATTATTATCAATGTTTAAAAATTTTCTTATTTTATCTTCTTTTGCTTCAAAAATTACATCAACTTTATAATCTTTTTTTTCATAATTAACTGTTGTGGAAATAATTGTTTTGTCTTTTGAATCTTTTTTTATACAATCTTCTATTAATGTTCCTCTAATTCCTTTTTTATCTGAGATGAGCGATATTGCTTCTAGGATATTAGTTTTGCCACTGCCATTTGGGCCAATGATGCAAATGATTGGATGATTAGTCTTGAGTTCGGTAAAAGAATGAGATCTAAAATTTTGTAATTTTATATCTTTGATTAGGAACATTTAATCATGCCACTCGCATTGGCATAATAACATGTAGACTATTAATATCTGCGGGGTCGTGAATTAATACTGGAGAGGACGGATCTTTAGCATAAATTATCATATTTTTATCTTCTATAACTCCACCGACATCAATTAAATATTTAGAATTAAAACCGATCTCTAAATCCGGACCACTATAACTTAGAATAATTTCTTCAACACCATCCCCTGCACTAGGATCATTAACTAATAATTTTAAAATATCTTTATTCACTACAAGTTTTAATGTTCCCTTACGATCGGATGATAATGAGTTAATCCTATCAATTGTAGAGATAAATGATGATAAATTGACTGCTATCTTGTTGCTATTATCTGTTGGTATTACTTTTGAATAATCTGGGAATCTGCCATCAATAACTTTAGAAATTAAAGTTATATCATTTATAGTAAATCTAATTTTAGTTTTGCTCGCAGTAATCTTAAGTTCTGAATTCTCTTCTTGAAGTATAGTAACTAGTTCAAATAACGTTTTTTTAGGTAAAATGACAGGTTCAAAGTTTACCTCTTTATCTAGCACTAATCTGCTTTTTGATAATCTATGCCCATCAGTTGCAACTGCTGAAAGATATAATTGATTATTCTCATTTGTTTTGTGCAGATAAATTCCATTTAAATAATGTCTAGTCTCATCGTTTGAGATTGCAAATTTAGTCTTGTTAAGTAATTTTAAAAATACTGATGAACTAATCGCAAGAGCTTCTCCTTCAACATCATCTTGAGTAATTGGAAAATCTTTCGGTGGTAAACATTTTAAATTAAAATTTGATTTTGCTGAAATCAAAGAAAGTTGACCCTCAGTCTTTTGGGAAATTAATATCTCGGAACCCGATGGTAATTTTCTAACTAAATCATAGATAACTTGAGCTGTTGTAGTTGTTGAACCCTCTTTAATGATTTCACCTTTAATAACTTCAATAATAATAATATCTAAATCTGTTGCAGAAATTGTAATTTTACCATTAGTAGCGTCTAATAAAACGTTAGCTAATATTGGAATAGTATTTTTTTTCTCAACTATCCCCTGGATATGTGAGAGACTTTTAAGAAAAAGATCTCTATTTAACTTTAGTTCCATTAAACAGTTTTTGTTAATTTTTGATTAAGATCTTTAACTTCATTTTCAAAGTTTTTATCTTGAATCATTAACTCTTCTACTTTTTTAATCGCATGAATAACAGTTGTGTGATCTCTTCCAGAAAATCTTCTGCCGATATCAGGCAAAGATTTTGTAGTCATTTTCTTTGATAAATACATTGCAATTTGTCTTGGTCTTGCAACGGATCTTGATCTTCTTGATGACATAAAATCATGCATCGAAATATTATAATAAGAAACTACAGTTTTTTGAATATCTTCTATAGTGATATTGGTCTCAATTTTATTTAAAGAATCTCTTAAAATACTCTTAGCTTCTGCCACAGAGATCTTTCTGTTATTTATATTTAAATAGGCTGCTATTCTATTAAATGCGCCTATCATCTCTCTAACGCTAAGTTTTAATTCGTTGGCTATAAAATTAATAACCTCATCATCAATAGCAATGTTTCTCTCTGAAGCATGGAATTCTTTTAAACATCTTTGTTTTAAAATTTTAACTCTTTGTTCAAAATCTGGACTTTGAATATCGACAACTAGACCGCCTGATAATCTCGATTTAATTCTATCTTGTATTCTATCCAGTTCGTTTGGTGGTCTGTCACAAGAAATAACTATTTGTGAACCCGATTCTATCAATGCATTAAACGTGTGAAAGAATTCTTCTTGAGTTACATCTTTGCCGCTTACAAATTGTATATCGTCTATAATTAAAACTTTTGCACTTCTAAAAATATCTTTAAATTTTACAACATCATTATTTTTTATAGATCTAACGAATTGATACATGAATCTTTCCGCAGACACATAAATAACTTTATCTATTTTTTTTAATAACTTATTTCCAATGGCATTTAAAAGGTGAGTTTTTCCTAAACCAACCCCACCATAAATATAAAGTGGATTATATTTATTTAAATTATCAATAATTCTATTGGCTGCTGTAAAAGCAAGTTCATTGCTTTTTCCAACTATAAAATTATCAAAAACTAATCTTTCATCAATTTTTGAAAGGCCATAACTACCGCTATCTTGTAGGAAATCTTTCTTTTCAAAGTCAATTACGTTTGATTTGCTGTTGCTTTTTGTTTCAACTCTTTCTGTTATCTGAAACTCTATACGAGTAATATTTGCATCTTGTTTCTTATATAAATCTAAAATTTTGTCAGCATAATGAGCAACGATCCAATCACGAATAAATCGAGTTTTTACGTTTAGGACTAAAGTATTAAAATTTATTTTAGTGAAACTAATATTTTGTAACCAACTTGTGAAGACATCTTTGCCGTAAAGTCCTAGCAGAGATTGTTGTAGTGAATCCCATCTCGCTTTATCGCTACTAAAATTATCTTTAAGACTTATTTGGTTTGTCATTTGAACTTACTTTAAAAAAAGAAGTGTGTTTTATTTTTTTAAATCTGTAAATACAAGAAAAGAATTTAATTTTTTTAATTTTCAACTAGAAAGTTTAAACTTTACAGTTGCTTAAAAAAAATTAATTATCAACTTAAGATTGATAAAATATTTTTTTTACAACTTAGAGATTTGTTTTGAGATACGAGAAACTTTTCTTGAGACTGTAGTTCTTTTTAAAGAACCTTTTTTAGAAGCTTTCATAACCTGTGATTGAAAATTAGAAAATAATTTCAAAGCTTTGGCTTTGTCTTTAGATTTAATTGCTTCTTCGATGATTTTTACTGCAGCTTTGTATTTTCCAATTCTAATTTTATTAACTTGAGTTCTTTTTTTTATTTTTTTTACTGCGCGAATAGCAGAGACTGTGTTTGCCATATTTTTATGGGATTATATATAAGCTGAAGATATTAGGGTCAATTACTTAATTTTGACATTCGTTACAAAAAAAACTTGCTCTGCCTTGAGATACAACCCTTGCTATTAGACCAGAGCATCTTGTCCTAAGACATTTTAAATCTTCTCTATCATAAACTTTAAATTCATTTTGGAAGCGACCTTTTTCACCAACTGAAGACTTGAAGTCTTTTATGCTTGAACCACCCAATTTTAGAGCTCTTTTAAGAACTTTGCCGATAGAGAGATGAAGTCTCCCAATATCAACTAAGCTTAGCTTGGAGGAAATTTTATTAGGCCTTATCTTTGCTAAAAAAAGAATTTCGTTTGCATAAATATTTCCAATACCAGAAATGAAACGCTGGTCCATTAATAAAGTCTTGATCGTTCTTTGTGTGGCTTTAGTTTTTAATATTAAATAATCTTTCTTTAAATCTTTACCGAGTGGCTCTGGTCCTAATTTACTTAAAAATTTATTAACGTCTAATTTAGAGATTTTATCTAATAAAAAAAAACCAAATCTTCTAGGATCGTTATAAATTACCTTTAAATTATTAGAAAAAAAAAATTCTAAATGATTATGCTTTGAGGAAAATTCATTAGAGTAATAACTGGTCTTTAAAAAATCTTTAGAATAATTATTTTTAATTAAGAATTTGCCCGACATTCCTAAATGAGCGATCATTACATAATCATTCTTTAGATAAATCAAAATATATTTAGATCTTCTTAAAACCTTAATAATCTTTTGCCCGGTTACATTCTTTTTAAAATTTGCAGGAATTTTAAATCTTAAATTAGGATTATTTATTTTTATATTTTTAATAACTTTATTCTCAATAAATTTTAATAAAGTTCTTCGCGTTACTTCTACTTCTGGTAATTCTGGCATTAACTATATGACTATTGATTGCAAATGTTCTATATTTAAAGAATGCAAGATACTAATGCAAAACAAAATTCAAAAAAAGACTTTGTAAATAACGTTTTCAATTCTGTTTTTAAAAAATACGATTTGATGAATGACATCATGTCATTTGGCGTTCACCGGCTATGGAAAAGTAATTTGATCGACTGGATGCAGCCAAAACTAAATTCAAAATTAATTGATATGGCAGCTGGAACCGGCGACATGACAAAACTTTTCATTGAACGTACCAACTTGACTGGTCGGGCAATGATGGTTGATCAAAATATTGAAATGTTAAATGAAGGTAAAAAAAAACTTGAACATTATAAAAATATTGATTCTTTGTGCGCCAGCGCAGAACAAGTTCCTCTAAAAGATTCTAGTTTTGATTACTACATCATCAGTTTTGGTATAAGAAACGTAACCGATATAAAAAAAACACTCAATGAGGCCTATCGATTACTTAAACCAGGTGGAAGATTTATGTGCTTAGAGTTTTCAAAAATTAATAATGAAATTATCGACAAGTTTTATTCAATATACTCAAGTTTTATTCCTCACATTGGACAAGCGGTTGCTGGGGATAAAAAGCCTTATGAATATTTGATACAAAGCATCAAAGATTTTTATAACCAAGACCAATTATTAAATCTTATGAAAGAGGCTAAGTTTATAAACACTGAATATAGAAACCTAACAACTGGAGTTGCGGCAATCCACTCTGGATGGAAAATACAATAACTTAAAATGCTATCTAATTTTTTTACTCTCATTAAAATTGGCAGAGCTTTAGCAAAGTCTAACAGTTTATCTATTTTTGAAGAATTTTATAAACCCCCTTTATCAATTAAGGTTTTAATAAAGATTTTTGGCTTTACTACTTTTAATAAAGACTCTGCAAACAAAAGTGCAGGTGAAAGATTAAAAAATGCTTTCTTAACTTTAGGTCCTGCTTTTATAAAACTGGGACAATTTCTTGCAACTCGCGCTGATATTGTTGGCGAAGAATTTGCAAAAGAGTTACAGAAACTACAAGATCAAATGCCCTCTTTTGACATTTCTCAATCAAAAGAAGCTTTGCGTAAAGAATTAGGTGAAGAAAAATATCAACAAATCACTTATTTAAGTAAACCCATTGCCGCTGCATCCATTGCACAAGTTCATTTTGCTAAAATTATTAATAATGAAAAAAAAGAAATCGATGTTGCTATTAAAATATTAAGACCCAATATAGAAAAAATTTTTAACAAAGAATTAGATGCTTTAAGATTTTTAGCATCGGTTATTGAATTTAGCGTTAAGAAAAGTCGCAGATTAAAATTAGTAAAAATTATAGATCTTCTTAAAGAAATTACCAACATTGAAATGGATCTAAGATATGAAGCGGCCGCGGCAAGTGAACTTAAAAAAAATACAGCTCAAGATGAAGGATTTAAAGTTCCGTCTATATTTTGGGATTTCACTTCACAAAGAGTTTTAACTATTGAAAAAGTAGAAGGAATTTCAATTAAAGATATAGATTTACTTATTAAAAATAAAATTGATCTAAAAAAAATATCAAGATTACTAATTCAAAATTTTTTAAGACAAGCTGTGGGCGATGGTTTTTTCCATGGTGACATGCATCAGGGGAATCTTTTTGTCGATAAGAATGAAAATATTGTGCCTGTAGATTTTGGAATTATGGGCCGACTGGATATTGCTAATAGAAAGTATTTAGCTGAGATATTGTATGGTTTCATTAACCGAGACTATGAAAAGGTAGCAAAAGTCCATTTTATTGCAGGTTTAGTGCCAAATACAGAGTCTTTAGATCAATTCACTCAAGCTCTAAGAACTATTGGTGAGCCTATTTTTGGTCAATCTTCTAAGAATATTTCTGCTGGTAAGTTACTAGCTAGACTTTTTGAAGTAACAGAAAAATTTAATATGGTCACTCAACCACAATTATTATTATTACAAAAAACAATGGTCGTAGTTGAAGGAGTTGCAAGATCATTAGATGAAGATGCAAATATTTGGGAAATTTCAAAACCAGTATTGCAAGGTTGGTTAAACAACGAGATTGGTCCTAAAAATAGAATAGATAAAATATTGAAAACGACAACTGAACTTTTAGATAAACTTCCTGAATTACCCGAGATGATTAATCGTGCCAACAAAGCTATGGAACTTTTAAATTCATATGATTTTATGAAAAATCAAAACCAAAATAACGAATATGAAATTAAAGAAAAATCTTCAAAATTAAAAAAGACTTATCTAATTATAGGTTTATTAATTATTGTAATTATATTGCTAATAGTATTCAAATAGCGCGATGCTAAATTCAATTGAGAATAAGAAAATTTTAATCGTTATTGGTGGCGGAATAGCTGCTTATAAAGTTCTCGATGTCATTAGAGAACTTAGAAAGAATAACTGTGAAGTTAAAACTATTCTAACGAATTCTGGAAAAGAATTCGTAACGCCGTTATCGATCTCTGCTCTTTCTAAAAATAAAGTTTTTGAAAATCTATTTGATCCAAATAACGAAGGTGAAATGGATCATATCGCGCTATCTAGATGGTGCGACTTGATACTAGTTGCGCCTACAACTGCAAATCTAATGGCAAATTTTGCACATGGAGAAGCTAAAGATTTTGCAACAACGGTTATTATGGCCTCTAACAAGCCTATTTTCCTCGCTCCAGCAATGAATGTTGAGATGTGGAATAATCAAGCTACCCAAGAAAATTTTCAAAAACTTATTCAATTTAAATATAAATTTATTGGACCCATTGTTGGTGAAATGGCGTGTGGAGAAGTGGGTGTTGGCAAAATGTCATCTCCTGAAGAAATGATTCTAACTATAAAAAATTATTTTCTTTCAAAGAATTTATTCAATAATAAAAATTTAAAAGCATTGGTGACTGCAGGATCAACTAGAGAATATATTGACCCGGTAAGATTTTTGTCTAATGAGTCTTCTGGAAAACAAGGATTTGAAATTGCAAAGTCATTAAACGATATCGGCTTTAAAACAAAATTAGTTATTGGTCCAAATTCTCTAAATATTAAAAATGAAGATAATCTTGAAGTGATCAATGTCACAACTGCAAAACAAATGTTTGAAGCTTGTAAAGATAATTTACCAGTAGATGTTGCCGTTTGCACTGCTGCTGTTTCTGATTTTAAAGTTAAAAATTATAGTGAAGAAAAAATAAAAAAAGAAGGATTAGAAGATTTTAATTTAGAGCTTGAAAAAAATATCGACATTTTATCTTTCATCTCTAGCCAAAATATAAACAGACCAAGACTCGTGGTTGGTTTTGCAGCTGAGACTAAAAATATTATTGAAAATGCGCAAAAGAAAATCGAAAATAAACACTGCGATTGGATTTTGGCTAATAATGTGGCTGATAAATCTATTGGTTTTAATTCAGATTATAATGAGGTTTTTTTAATTTCTAAAAATAAAGAAGTTGAGAAGTTTAACAAAACAACAAAATCAGAAATTGCAAAAAAACTATCTAATAAAATTCTTCACGCTCTTATTCAGTAATGGTTAAAATTTTAGTAAAAAAAATAAATTATAAACATAAAGACCTGCCTAAGTATGAAACGGTAGGCTCATCTGGTTTAGATTTAATTGCTAATATTGATAAAGAAATAATTTTAAAGCCTAATGAGCGAACATTAGTGCCGACGGGTCTATCCGTTGCCATCCCTGAAAATTACGAAATACAAGTAAGACCAAGGTCAGGACTTGCAGCAAAGAATGGAATTAGCGTTTTAAATACACCAGGAACTGTGGATGCTGACTATCGAGGTGAAATTAAAGTTATATTAATAAACTTAAGTTTAGAAAATTTTAAAATTGAACCGGGGCAAAGAATTGCACAGATGGTGCTATGCCCTGTTGTAAAAGCTGAATTAGTTGAGGTTGATACACTTCCTGAATCAGTTCGTGGAAGCGGTGGGTTTGGTTCAACAGGCCGATAAATATTCATGAAACTTAGCTATGACGATGTCAAAAGATACATTGCTCATATTAATTTAAAAAAAATCGGCAGCTTTGGTCAAAAGAAAATTGTCGATACAAAAGTTCTCATCATTGGTGTTGGTGGATTAGGCTCTCCTGTGGCACTCTATCTTGCATCATCTGGAATTAATAATATCGGTATCGTTGATCATGATAAAATAGACATTTCAAATTTACACCGACAAATTTTATTTAATGAAGAAGATGTTAATAAATTTAAAATAGACATCGTAGAAAAAAGATTAGAAAAAATTAATTCAAAAATAAAAATTAAAAAATTCAAAACTAAGATCGATAGCGATAATATAAATAAAATTGCAAAAGGATATGATCTCATCGTTGATGGTACCGACAGTTTTAAATCAAAATTATTAATTAGTGATTATTGTTATAAAAATAAAAAAATCTTGATTTGTGGAGCTATCAGCAAATTCGATGGTCATGTATTTGTTTTTAACTTTAAAAAGAAAAACTCGCCTTGTCTTAGATGTTTTATGCCAGAAATTCCAAGTGCCGACATGATGGATTGTCAAAGCGAGGGTGTTTTATCTACGCTTGCTGGAATGGTAGGATCGATTATGGCTAATGAGGCGATACGTGAAATATTAAATTTTGAAAATTCATTATGTGGAAATATTTTAATTATTAACGCTGAAAATCTTTTGATTAAAAAAATTAAATTAAATAAAAACAAAAACTGTATTAAGAATATTAAATGAAATTTAAAACATTAATTATTATTTTATCTTTAATTATTTTCACAAGTAGCGATTTATTTGCCCAAAAAATTACCACTAAAAAATATCTTAGTATTAGAACTAGTATTGCAAACCTTAGAATTGGACCCTCGTCCGCACATCCAATTGCATTCGTATATGAAAAAAAGAATATGCCGGTTGAAGTGATCGATGAGTTTGAGGTATGGAGAAAAGTTAAAGATTATCAAGGCGACATTGGCTGGCTTCATTTAAGTCAGTTATCTAGAAAAAGAACTTTATTAACTACTAAAGATGGAATTGTTCTTTTTAAAAATTCTACTCTTTATTCAAAACCTATTATTAAAATTGGAAATTTAGAAGCTGCCGTTATTAAAAAATGTATTCCAAATTGGTGCTTGATTGAAATTCAAAATTACAAAGGTTGGATACAAACCGATCATGTTTGGGGCTTGGAAAATAAAGAGATTATCAATTAAATTTGTCAAATCCTGGATTAAACTGTAAATTAATATCTAATAATCAATAATTTTAATTCTCTAAAGATTTCATGAAACAAAAAAATCAATACAGTTACCAAGATCTACTTGATTGCGCTGAAGGGAAAATGTTTGGACCTGGTAATGCAAAATTGCCAGCACCTCCAATGTTAATGTTCGATCGAATTACTTCAATCACAGCAGAAGGTGGATTATTTAATAAAGGTGAAATTTTAGCAGAGTTAGATATTAAAGAGAATTTATGGTTTTTCGAATGTCATTTTAAAGGCGATCCTGTGATGCCTGGATGTTTAGGATTAGATGCGATGTGGCAGCTACTTGGATTTTATCTTGGCTGGTTAGGAAATCCGGGTCATGGTCGAGCACTTGGTGTGAATGAAGTAAAATTTACAGGTGAAGTTGTAAAACAAGTAAAACTTGTAAAATATGTCATTAATATCAAAAGATTATTAAGAAAAGGCGAAACTTGTGTTGGTTTGGCTGATGGTTTAGTCTTTGCAGACAATAAAGAAATATACAACGCTAAAAATCTTAAAGTTGGTTTATTTAAAAGCTAAGGAGAATTGATGCGAAGAGTAGTAATCACAGGTTCTGGAATTGTATCTTGTATTGGTAACAATAAAAAAGAAGTTTTAGATTCTCTATTAAATACTAAATCTGGAATAACTTTTTCTGAAGAATATAAAAAATATAATTTTAAAAGCCAAGTTTGTGGTGTTCCTAATATTAAATACGAAGACTTAATTGATAGAAAAGTTCTAAGATTTATGGGCGATGGATCTGCCTATGCTTATCTTTCAATGAAAGAAGCTATTGAAGAATCAGGTCTTACTGAAAAAGAAGTTAGCAACGAAAAAACCGGAATTATTATTGGATCTGGAGGTCCTTCAATTAAAAACGTTATGTTAGCAATAGATTCAACAAGAGCATCAGGCCCTAAAAAAATGGGTCCCTTTATAGTGCCAAGAACAATGGCAAGCACATGTTCTGCAACTTTAGCAACACCATTTAAAATTAAAGGAGTTAACTATTCAATTAGTTCTGCTTGTGCAACTAGCGCACATTGTATTGGTAATGCTATGGAACTTATTCAATATGGAAAACAAGATATTGTTTTTGCAGGAGGTGGTGAAGAAATAGATTGGAGTCTTTCTGCAATGTTTGATGCGATGACAGCATTATCTTCAAAATATAATGATACGCCACAAACAGCTTCTAGACCTTACGATTCAAGCAGAGATGGCTTTGTAATCGCAGGAGGAGGCGGTGTTATCGTTTTAGAAGAGTATGAACATGCAAAAGCAAGGGGAGCTAAAATTCTAGCTGAAATTACAGGTTATGGGGCTACATCTGATGGTTATGATATGGTTGCGCCTTCTGGTGAAGGAGCTGTTAGATGCATGAAAATGTCTATGCAAAATTTAAGGCATTCTAAAATAGATTACATTAACACACATGGAACCTCTACTCCTGTAGGAGATACAAAAGAAATTGAAGCGATGAAAGAAGTATTTAAAGATAAAGTTCCTCCTTTTAGTTCAACAAAATCAATCACAGGACATTCGCTTGGAGCAACATCAGTTCAAGAAGCTATTTACTGTCTATTAATGATGAAAAATAAATTTATAGCGGCCTCAGCAAACGTGAAGGATTTAGATGAAAAAATAAAAGGACTTCCTATTGTAACTGAAGTTAAAAAAAATATAGAATTGAATTGTGTGATGTCTAATAGCTTTGGCTTTGGCGGTACGAATGCAACTCTAGTATTTGAAAGTTTATAAAATGAAATTAATGCAAGGTAAAAAAGGACTAATTATGGGCGTTGCAAATGATCGCTCTATTGCTTGGGGTATTGCAAAAAAATTAAGTGAACACGGCGCTGAACTTGCATTTACTTATGTAGGAGACGCTTTAAAAAAAAGAGTTATTCCTCTTGCAGAATCTTTAGGTTCAAAATTTACATTAGATTGTAATGTGGAAAAGAAAGAAGATATTGTTAAAACTTTTTCAGACATTAAAGATAAATGGGGAAATTTAGACTTTGTGGTTCACGCAATTGCGTTTTCAGATAAATCAGAATTATCAGGACAATATTTAAATACATCAAGAGAAAATTTTTCAAACAGTATGTTAATTTCTTGTTTTTCTTTTACAGAAGTTTGTAAAGAAGCTGCTAAAATAATGAAACCAGGTTCAAGCTTTATTACTTTAACTTATTGCGCTGATAAAGTTATTCCAAATTATAACGTCATGGGAGTTTGCAAAGCTGCCCTTGAAACAAGTGTTAAATATTTATCCGTTGATCTTGGTTCAAATGGAATTAGAGTAAATGCTATTAGCGCAGGTCCTATTAAGACGTTAGCGGCCTCTGCAATTGGTGATGCTAAGTTCTTATACAAATGGAATGAAAACCATTCTCCACTAAAGAGAAACGTTGATATTAATGATGTCGGTGGTGCTGCAGTTTATCTATTAAGCGATCTTGCAGCGGGCGTTACAGGCGAAATTCACTATGTGGATGCGGGTTATAATATCGTTGGTATGCCTAACCCAAAGAATATGCAGGCTTAACTATCTAGAGCTTGTTTGATTGAAAGTTTAACTTTTCCTTTATCAAATCCTAAAACTTTAACTTTAACTTCATCACCCTCTTTTACAACGTCACTTACTTTTTCTACTCTTTTCGCTGCAAGTTCAGAGATGTGAACTAGGCCGTCTTGTTTGCCTAAGAAGTTTACGAAAGCTCCAAATTCCATAATTTTAACAACTTTACCTGTGTAAATTTTTCCAAGTTCAGGTTTTGCAATAATACTTTTTACCATCTCTAAAGCTTTGTTTCTTGAAATTTCATCGGGTGCAGAAATAGTTACAATTCCATCATCGCTAATGTCAACTTTAGCGCCTGATAATTCAACAATCTCTCTTATTGTTACTCCGCCTTTTCCGATAATGGCTGCGATATCTTTTTTATCGACAGTCACTTTTTCCATTTTTGGAGTGTGTTTTGATAAATCTTTTCTTGAAGCTTTAAGTGCTTTGTTCATTTCACCTAAGATATGAATTCTACCATCTTTTGCTTGTGACAATGCTTTGTCCATAATTTCAAATGTAATTCCTGTAATTTTAATATCCATTTGTAATGAAGTAATTCCATCTTCTGTTCCTGCAACTTTAAAATCCATATCTCCTAAATGATCTTCATCCCCTAAGATGTCAGATAGAACTGAAAAATCAGCTCCTTCTTTGATTAAACCCATTGCAATTCCTGCAACTGGTTTTTTAATAGGAACTCCAGCATCCATTAAAGCAAGGGATGCTCCGCAAACAGTTGCCATAGATGATGAACCATTTGACTCTGTAATTTCTGAAACAATTCTAAACGTGTAAGGGAAATCTTCTTTTTTAGGTAAAATTGAATTAACTGCACGCCATGCTAATTTACCATGACCTATTTCACGTCTACCCGTTCCAACTCTACCAACTTCTCCAACTGAGAATGGAGGGAAGTTATAGTGCAACATAAATCTAGATCTTTGTAATCCCTCTAAGCTTTCAATTCTTTGCTCATCTTCTGAAGTTCCAAGTGTGGTAACAACAATTGCTTGAGTTTCGCCTCTTGTAAATAAAGCAGAACCATGAGTTCTAGGTAATACACCCACTTCACACTTAATCGGTCTAATATCTGCAAGTCCTCTTCCATCAATTCTTTTCTTTTCTTTAAGAATTTTTGTTCTAACGATTTCTTTTTCAACATCTTTAAACTGAGATTCAACATCCATTGTGCTAAATTCTTCTGAATCTGTATAAAGCGCCAATGATTTTTCTTTTGCTAAATTAATTAATCCGCTTCTTTTCTTTTTATCTGGCTCTGAAAACGCTGCCACTAAATCATTTTTGACATTTTTTAATAAATTATCTTTTACAACTTTTAAATCTTTTTTCTCTACAACCCATGTTTCTTTTTTACATTCTGCTGCAAATTCATTTATCATTTTGATCACTAGTCCAAATTGTTCATGACCAAATTTAACTGCATCTAACATTATTTTTTCAGTTAATCCTGAAGCTTCAGACTCCACCATCAGAACTGCATCTTTAGTTCCTGCAACTATTAATTCTAATTGTGATTCTTTTAATTGTTCTTTTGTTGGATTTAAAACAAAGCTGTTATTAATGTAGCCTACTTTAGAAGCTGCAACTGGTCCCATAAATGGAATTCCTGAAATAGCTAATGCTGCTGAAGCTGCAATTAAAGATAATATTTCTGGATCATTGTCTTTCTCGTATGAAAGAACTGTCGGTAGAACTTGAACTTCATTTCTAAAGCCTTCTGGAAATAAAGGTCTGATTGGTCTGTCAATTAATCGTGATATTAAAGTTTCGCTCTCTGTTGGTCTTGCTTCTCTTTTGAAATATCCACCTGGAATTTTTCCTGAAGCGTAATATTTTTCTTGGTAATTTACTGTAAGTGGAAAAAAATCTATATCTGGTTTTGCTTTCTTTGCACCAACAACCGTTGCTAAAATAACTGTGTCTCCTGATGTTAATATAACCGCTCCATCTGCTTGACGAGCAATTTTTCCTGACTCGATAGATAGTTTTTTACCGCCCCAAACAATCTCTTTTCTTACTATTTTAAACATTAAAATTTATTTTCTGATATTCAGCTTTTCTAAGATCTTCTTATAATTGGTTGCGTTTGTTTTGCTGAGATAATCTAATAGTTTTTTTCTTCTATTTACCAATGTCGTTAATCCTGTGTAGGAATGCTTATCTTTTTTATTTTTTGCAAAATGTTCAGTTAAGTATCTAATTCGCTCAGTTAAGATAGCTATTTGCACTTCTGAAGAACCAACGTCTTTAGCATGCAGTTTTAAATCTTTAAAAACACTTTCTTTATTTAAAATTTTTTTTGTCATTTTTTAATTAAATACTCTCCTTGGATAAAAAAAACCGGACTTAAGGTATCCGAGAGCAAGTGGCTTTTCTAAAGCCGCTGTGTAAATATTGTCTAAACTAACCTTTCCAAATTCATTAACCAAACTAACTTTCATTCCATTCTTTATTAAATTAATTCTTTCATCATTTAATTTAATGCTAGGTATATGTATTAAAGCACTCTGAATATCAAGCACATATTTTAAAAAATTAGCAGTACTTTCTTTTTCTATTAATTTTTCAAGGCTATTTGAGTTCTTAATTTTAAAATTTCCATATCTAGTTCTAACTAATTGTGTGACATGGGCAAATCCACCAAAGGATTTTGCAATGTCTCTTGCTAGACTTCTAATATAAGTCCCGGTTCCACATTTTATGTAAAAAAGACTTTTATTATTTTCGTGTTTTAACAATCTAATATTTTTTATAAGAACTTTTCTCTCTTCCATATCAAATTCCAAATTATTTCTTGCAAGTTCATAAGATCTTTTGCCATTAATTTTTACAGCAGAAAATTTTGGTGGCATTTGCATTTGGTAGCCAATAAATTTTTTTAAAATATTTTGAACTTCTTTTTTTGTCGGATAAATTTCATTACTATTTATAACTTTTCCCTCTAAATCTAAGGTGTCCGTCTCTGATCCCCACTGAATTTCAAATAAATAACTTTTGAATAACAAATGTATTAATGAAACAGTTTTGGTTGCTTCGCCTAGGGCAATGGGTAGAACGCCTTCTGCTAATGGATCTAGAGTTCCGGCATGACCTATTTTAATTTTTTTAAATTTGCTCTTAATAACGTTTAAACAATACGCGGAGCTAAAACCTTTGGGTTTGTTTAAATTTATCCAACCATCAATCATTTTCGTGTGTCTTAATAATTAATTTTTCAATTTTTTCTGCATAATCAAAAGATTCATCTAATACAAAATGAAGATTGGGAAGAAATTTATTCTTCCAACTTCGCGACATTTGTTTTTTAATTAAACCACTATGATTAATAAGAGATTGTAAAATAAATTCTGAATTTTTACCTCCAAGCGGCATAAAAAATACTTTTGCATGTTTTAAGTCTGGGCTCATTCTAACTTCTGAAACTGTAATCACTCGGGTATTAATATTTGGCAAAGCTACTTCTTCTTTTAAAAATAAATTTCCAAGTAACTGTTTTAATAGTTCGCCAACTCTTAATTGCCTTTGAGTAAAAGGCTGATCGCTTAAATGAATGTTCATGATTTATTAATTTATTGTTCTAGCGCTCTGAACGACTGAAAAAACTTCAATGATATCTTTTTCTTTAAAATCCAAGAAATCTTTAAAAGCAACTCCGCCTTCAATTCCTGCTTTAATTTCTTTCACCTCATTTTTTTCTCTATAAAGCGATGCAATTTTTCCTGTAAACACAACGCTGCCATCTCTTACAATTCTAACATCAGAGTTGTTAACGATTGTACCTTCAGTAACTTTAATACCTGCAACTTTTCCAGCTTTAGAAGATTTAAATACTTGTAAAATTTCGCACTGTCCTAATACTTGTTCATTAATTTCTGGCGCTAATAAACCTGAAAGTGCTTTAGTAATATGCTCAATCGCTTCATAAATAATATTAAAGTATAAAATGTTTACCCCTAATTTTACTGCAAGATCTTTTGCTTCTTTATTAGGCTTAATATTAAAGCCAATTAAAACCGCATGAGAAGCTTTTGCTAAAGATACATCTGTCTCTGTAATGGCACCAACGGATGATAAAACGATAACTGGTTTAACTTCATCATGTTGAATTTTTAATATCGCATTAGATAAAGCTTCTGCAGATCCATGCACGTCACTTTTGATAATAATTGATAATTCTTTTTGTTTGTTAACATCTCCAAAAATGTCATTTTTCTTAACAAGACCGATAGTTTTTTTAGATCTACCCTGTTCAATTCTATGTTCATTTATTTCTTTTGCTTTTGCCTCGCTATCCAAAACTAAAAAATCATCACCTGCTTCAGACACGCCTGTTAAACCAATAATCTCAACTGGCATTGAGGGGGTTGCTTCATTAACCAATTCTCCTCTAAAGTTATTCATCGCTCTAATTTTTCCCCACTGCATACCACTTGCAAAGAAGTCACCTCTCTTTAAAGTTCCTCTGGTGATTAAAATTGTCGACACTGGTCCTTTGCCTTTATCTAATTTTGATTCAATCACTATTCCCTGAGCGGGTACATTTGGGTTCGTTTTGTGATTTAAAATTTCTGCTTGTAAAATAATTGCCTCTTTTAATTTATCTAAATTTGTTTTCTTTAAAGCTGATATTTCAACGCACTGAATATCTCCGCCTAATTCTTCAACAACAAGTTCGTGCTCTAATAATTGATTTCTAACTTTTTGTTTATCAACACCGTGAATATCGCATTTATTAATTGCAACTATGATTGGAACTTTTGCGGCTTTTGCATGTTGTATTGCTTCAATCGTTTGCGGTTTAATTCCATCATTTGCAGCAACAACTAAAACAACAATATCTGTAATTTTAGATCCTCTAGCTCTCATTTCAGTAAAGGCCGCATGACCCGGTGTATCAATGAAAGTCATCCATTTTTTATCTTCTGCAAAAACTTGATAGGCACCAATGTGCTGCGTAATTCCACCATGCTCTGTTGCAACAACATTTGTTTCTCTTAATGCATCTAGCAATGAAGTTTTACCATGATCCACGTGACCCATTACAGTTACAACTGGAGGCCTAGAATATGTGTCTTCGTCTTCTTTAGTTTTTTTTAATTTTGATAATTCATCATCAATTTGATTATCTTTAACTACTGTGTGTCCAAATGCGCCAACGATGTACTCTGCGGTATCTCTGTCGATGGTGTGATTGATTGTAACTTTTACATTCTTTTCAAATAAAAATTTAATAATCGAACTTGCTTTTTCTGCCATTCTGTTTGCAAGGTCTTGAATAGTGATTAAGTTAGGTACCGATATTTCTCTAGAAGTTTTTTTTGCTTCCCCCGATTCATCACCGTCTTGAACTAATTTTTTGTCTTTTTCTCTAGCTCTTTTAAATGAAGCTAAACTTCTTGATTTTTCATCTTCATCGGCATCCGTAAGGGCTTTAGATAAGGTTAGTTTATATTCTCTTTTTTTACCGTGAGTTTTTTTAATTAATTTTTTACTATTATCTATTTCAAGCTCTTCTTGAATTTTTTTTCTTGCCCATTCTTGAGCTGATTTTTGTGCTTTAGCTGTATCTTCTTTTGTTAAAACTTTAACTTTTACGGTATCTTGTGGAGTTGTTGAAACTTTTGGTTTTTCAGCAGACTGACTAACATCTATCGATCTGTTTTTCTTTTTTTCAACTAAAACTGATTTATTGCCGGCACCTCTTGCATAGCTTGAAACAGCTGCCGATCCACCACTAAAATTTTTTAATGTAAGTTTTTTCTTTTTGTCTTTAACGTCCATGTTTTTTCTAAAAGCGAGTTTACTATTTGTTAAAAACTTTTTCCCTAGCGCTCATTATCAGACGCTCAGCCTCAGCTCTTATGATATCGAAATTCTGTAGGATTCCTTCAAATTCCACTCTTTTTCCTTTAACTTCATCGTAACCGCCTAAGATTTCATCAACTGATAAGTCTGCAAAATCAGCTAAAGTTTTAATATTTTTTTCACCTAAAGTAAGTAGCATTCCAAGTGATAGTCCTGGATGATTCATAAGATCATCCTGAATACCTAACTCTTTAACTCTGTTTGATATTTCTTTAGATTCTGTTTCTAAATATTCTTTCGCTCTTTCTTTTAATTCTTTTGCTGTGTCTGCATCGAAACCATCAATTTTTGTTATTTCCTCCAAAGGAGACCCGTCGATTTCTTTGATAGAAGAAAATCCTTCTAGTACTAAAAGTTGGGCCATCATTTCATCAATTTCTAAACTTTCAATAAATCGTTTCGTTTTAATTTTAAATTCCGATTGTCGTTTTTCTGTTTCTTCTTGATCTGTTAAAATATCAATTTCATAATTCATTAACTTAGAAGCAAGTCTCACGTTTTGTCCTCTTCTTCCAATCGCTTTGCTAAGATTATTTTCATCAATTACGACTTCAATTCTTTTTGTAGCTTCATCTAGAACTACTTTTTGAACTTCAGCAGGCGCTAAAGCGTTGATCACAAGTGTTGCTGGATCTTCAGACCAATGAATAATATCAATTTTTTCTCCTTGTAATTCATTCACCACTGCTTGCACTCTACTTCCTCTCATACCAACGCAAGCTCCAACTGGATCTATCGATTTATCTTTTGATGTAACGCAAATTTTTGCTCTACTTCCAGGATCTCTTGCTACTGATTTAATTTCAATTGTTCCTTCATAAATTTCTGGCACCTCAAGTTTGAATAGTTTTGCCATAAATTGAGGATGAGCTCTTGATAAAAATATTTGTGGACCTTTAGCTTCTTTTTTAACTTCATAACAATAAGCTTTAATTCGGTCGCCTACTTTTATGTTTTCTCTTGGGATTAACTCATCCCTTTTGATAATGGATTCAGCTTTTTGTAAATCAACGATGATATTTCCAAATTCTATTCTCTTAACTATTCCGCTAAGAACTTCGCCGATCTTATCTTTAAAATCGTTATATTGTTTTTCTCTTTCTGCATCTCTCACTTTTGTAGTGATGACTTGTTTTGCAGCTTGAGCAGCTATTCTACCAAAGTCAACTGGTGGTAGTGGTTCTAAAATTTCTTGATCTAGTGCTATATCGCTTTTAATTTTTTGAGCGTCTTTTAAACTAATTTCGTTTTGACTGTTGGCTGGATTCTCTACAACTTTTAATCTTCGACCTAATTCGATTTGTCCATTAGCTCTATTGATGGAAACATAAATATTATTTTCTTGTCCATAACGTGTTCGCGCGGCTTTCTCAATAGCTTCTTCCATAGAAGTAAGGACAAGCTCTTTATCAATTGATTTTTCGTTTGCTACAGCGTCAACTATCCTAATCAGTTCTACTGTATCAACTCTGTTATTTAACATTAGTTTTGTTTCCTGTAAAAAAAAATGGGCCTAAGCCCATCATGTACTTTCAATAATTTCCCTTAATCTACGCTACATTTTTTAACTTATCAAGATTTAAAAAATAAATATCTTTTTTTAATTTATTGGCCTTATTTGAGTATTTTGTATCAACTATGGGATGTCTATTGCTCAAACTATATTCAAACGTATCATTTTTTTTCTTTAATAAAGAAATCTCTTTTACCACATAATTAAAATAATTCTGATCATCTGTTAAAAAGATTAATGTTGATTTAATTTTCATTTTTTTTAAAATTTTTTCTAAAAATAAGTAATTTAGTAATCTTCTTTTTTTTTGCTTATTTTTCATCCATGGATCAGGAAATAAGACAAAGACTTTTGAAAAAAAATTATCTATAAAATTATCTATGACTTTTTGTACCGGCACATCTAGTATTGAAATATTATTTAAGTTTAATTCTTTAGCTTTTTGCACAACATTAGCGACACCATTAATAAAAGGATCCACCCCAATAAAATAATCATTTGGATAAGTGGTTGCTTGAAATAATATATTTTCACCTAAACCAAATCCTATTTCTAAAATAAAATCTTTATTTTTAACTAGTTTTATTTCCTCAAAATTGACTAAAAAATCTTTTTTGTGATTTTCATAAAAAAACTTTTTGCTTTTAGATAAGGCTCTTGATTTTGATCTTCCAAAAAAAATCTTTTTTTTGTCGTCGATCAAATTATACTTTTGATTGAAAATATTTAATTAAATCAGTTTTTTCCCAGCTAAAAGAACCGTTGTCTTCTGGTTGTCTACCGAAATGTCCATAAGCTGCTGTTTTTTGATAAATTGGTTTATTAAGTTTTAATAACTCACGAATACCTCTTGGACTTAAATTAAAATTTTTAGAGATGATTTCTTCAATTTTTTTTGACTTATTATATTCACTATCAAATAAATCGATGTAAATTGAAAGAGGTTGTGACACTCCAATTGCATAGGACAATTGTATTAAACATTTTTCTGCAACACCTGCGGCTACAATATTTTTTGCCAAATATCTTGCAACGTAAGCTGCTGATCGATCCACTTTTGTCGGATCTTTTCCTGAAAATGCTCCGCCGCCATGAGGTGCTGCTCCGCCGTAAGTATCAACGATAATTTTTCGACCCGTTAATCCTGAATCTCCATCTGGTCCACCAATAACAAATCTACCCGTCGGATTAACATAAAAATGTTTCTCATCACACATCCAACCTTTTGGAATGACTGATAAAACATAGGGACGCACAATCTCTTTCACTTTTTCTTGATCAATATTTTCTTCATGTTGTGTTGAAACAACTATTGAAGAAATTCCTTTCGGTTTTCCTTTTTCATAAATAACTGAAAATTGACTTTTTGAATCGGGTCTTAAAAATTTTTCTTTTCCAGATTTTCTTGCCTCTGACATTAATTGTAAAACTTTATGAGAATAGCTTATCGGTGCTGGCATAAGATCTTTTGTCTCTGTGCAAGCATAACCAAACATAATTCCTTGATCGCCTGCGCCTTCATCTTTATTACCGCTTGAATCAACACCTACAGCTATGTCTTGCGATTGACTATGAAGGTAGTTTGTAAATTTTAAATTTTTCCAATGAAAACCTTCTTGCTCATAACCAATGTCTTTAACTCTAGATCTAATTAATTTTTCAATTTCATCGATGTTTATCTCTGGACCCCTTACTTCACCAGCAATCACAACCGTATTTGTGGTAACTAAAGTCTCACAAGCAACTCTACTTTCTGGAAATTTAGATAAATATAAATCAAGCACCGAGTCCGATATAATATCGCAAACTTTATCGGGATGCCCTTCAGACACTGATTCACTAGTAAATATATAATCTTGTTTAGCCATTTTTATTAAATTTTCTAAGAGCAATAACGAATATAATACTTAAGAAGATTGTAAAATAAAAAATGTAGTTTTCTAATAAAGAAAACAAGGTTTTTCCTTTTAAAAAGAATAACTTTAGATCAATAAAACCTGATTTGTTTAATTCTAAAGAATTTATAATTTTTCCATTTGGAGAAATATAAGCGGACATACCTTTATTAGTTGATCTTACAATTGGAACACCTTGCTCTACTGCTCTAAAGACTGCTTGGGTTAAATGTTGATGAGGACCAATTGAGTCTCCAAACCAACCATCTTCTGAAATATTTATTATGAAATTATAATCTTTAGAATCGCGTTTAAGATCACCAGAATAAATTATTTCATAACAAAGTAAAGGCAGGAAAGATAAATTGTTAAATACTCTAATCTCTTTTCTCTCAGACCCTGAAGAGAAAGAACTATATCCAAACGTAATTTTTTTTAATCCCCACTTTGCTAATAAATTTTCAAAAGGAATAAATTCTCCAAATGGCACAAGTTTAATCTTGTTATAAACATTAACAACTTCAGCGTTATTGTTAAGAACAACTAAGGAGTTATAAAAATTAATTTTATTACCTGTAATACTTGGATTGGTTACACCTACAACAACTAAATGATTTTTAGAAAAATTTTTATTAAAGTATTCTTTATATTTATACAGATCTTTAGGATTAGTTTGCTGGATCATCCCCTCAGGCCAAACAATTAAAGTTTTTTCATCTTTGTTTACTTTGCTTAGATTGATTAAAGAAATTAAATTTCTATTCTCGTTTTCAGTGCCCCAAGTTTTGGCAATATCAATATTAGGCTGAACTATTTTTATTTTAATGTCGTTGTACTGATTAAACTCTGTATTTTTTATTATAATTTTACCAAATAAATAATTAGAAATTAAGACAATAAATAAAAAAGCAGAATTAATTAGTATTTTTTTAAATTGAATAGGCCATAAAGAATTAAAGTAAATTGAAAAGATAAGAATGCTAAAAAAATTAAAGGTATATGTGCCAATGAATTTTAATACTTGAATATTCTCAAGTGAAAAACTCCATGAATAAGATATTAGATTCCAAGAAAATCCTGTAAATAATATTCCTCGTAAATATTCAAATATTGATAAGGAAATAGAAAATATTAATAAAAAAATATAATCTTTTTTTATCAAAGAATGAATTGCAATAACTGCAGTCCCATAAAAGATAGCTAATAAAATGGGCAAACCTAAAATGGCCACAGGAATTAAAAAAGTTAGTTGTTTGTCAAAAGTTAATGAGTGCGAAACCCAATAAAGGCTACTTGCAAAATATCCATAACCAAAAGCAAAGCCTAAAAAAAAGAAATTAGATATTTTTGCTTTTTTTTCTTTAAATAAAACTATTAGATATAAAAACAGAGAGTAAGTAATAAAATTTACAAAAATAAAATTATAAGGTGGCAAAGAAAAGCTAGATAAAGAGCCTAATAATAATAAAAAAGTGTAGATAAAAAAAATATTTTTTTTTGACATCCTTATTCTTAAATACTTCTAATAATTTTTTGCTCTAACAGATTCATTTTTTTATATTTTTTAAATGAATCATGCTCATAGCCAATAAGATGTAAAACGCCATGAATTAACATTTTTTTAAAATAATCATCAAAGTTTATATTTTCTTTTTTAATAATCGCTTCAATATACTGATAACTTAGCGCGATATCTCCAAGGTAAACCTTTTTCTTTAATTTAAGATCCTTTTTAAAAAAATTTTTATCTTCCGCAGGAAAAGATAATACGTCTGTATCCTTATTAATTTTCTTAAATTTTTTATTAAGATTTTTCATATTTTTTGTGCCTGTTAGAAGAATGGATATTTCACAGGCCATTGACCTAGATGGAAATATAGATAATAAAATTTTTTTAATACTTTTTTTAAGAAACAAATTTACTTTGGGGTATCTAGATTTCCAGCTCTTATGTTCAATAACTAAATTAACTTTTACCATTCGGCTCTTTTTTTTCATAATCATCATAAGCCTTAACGATTTTAGAAACTAAAGGATGTCTCATAACATCATTATGATCAAAGTTTATGGTTTTAATTTCTTTAATATCTTTAAGAATTTTTGTGGTTTCATAAAGTCCGGATTCTTTTGATTTTGCTAAATCCACTTGCGATGGATCGCCGTTTATTACCATTGTTGAATTATTTCCAAGTCTAGTTAGGAACATTTTTATTTGAGTAAACGTTGCATTCTGAGCTTCATCTAATATGACAAATGAATCTTTTAGTGTTCTTCCTCTCATAAAAGCAAGTGGTGCAATCTCAATTATACCCTCTTCTATTTTTCTTTGAATTTTGTCATATCCTAGAAGCTCATAAAGAGAGTCGTAAAGAGGTATAAGATAAGGATCAATTTTGTCCTTCATATCTCCTGGTAAAAATCCTAAATTTTCTCCTGCTTCTACTGCTGGTCTTGATAATATTATTTTTTTAACTCTATCTTCTAATAAAAAGGTAACTGCTATCGCAACCGCTAAAAAAGTTTTTCCAGTTCCAGCAGGTCCTAATGCCATTACAATTTTATGATTTTTTAAAGCATCTACGTAAATTTTCTGCTTCTCAGATCTTGGTAAAATTATTTTTTTTGATGTTTTGATAGCATCATTATCACTATAAATTGAATTAGAATTTGATTCCGTTCTATTCATTTTAGTTACGTCAAAGATTGTCTTAATGTCTTCTTTTTCAATGCTGTTTGTGTTTACAAATTTTGCGATAAGATTGTCCATAATTTGAACAACTGATTGTCTATTATTTAAATCACCTCGTACAATCATTAAATTCCCTCTTAAATTAATTTTTGTATTAGTAATATTTTCTATTTCCTTAAGATTAGAATCGAACTCACCAATAATTTTGCTTAAAACTAAATTATTTTTTATATAAAAACTTAAATAATCATTATTTTTTTCAATAATTTCAATCTGTGAACTAGACACCTTAGATATATTCATCAAACGAGTACTTCTTCTTTTTGTAATATACCAAAAAGGTTTTTACTATTGCAGGAAGTAATTTCAATATCCACTAAATCTCCTGGATTACAATTTTCAGAGTTAAAGAAGATAGAATGCATAAATTTACTTCTACCAAAAAATTGACCTGGAGTTTTAGTTTTATTCTCAATTAATATTTCAATTTTTTTTCCTATTAATTGTTTACTGTTCTTAAATTGAATATCACCTAATAAAGTCTGCAATTTTAATAATCGAGCTTTGCATATATCTAGGGATATCTGATCTCGATCAACAGCTGGAGTGCCTGGTCTTTGACTATATATAAATGAATAAGAACTATTAAAATTTACTCTGTTAATAATATCAAGCGTATCTTGAAAATCCTGCTCTTCCTCACCTGGAAAACCAATTATAAAATCGCTAGAAAATTCCATTTCTGGATTAGCTTCTTTAAATTTTGCAATCAATTCTAAATAATATTCTCTTGTATGTTTTCTATTCATCAATTTTAAAATTTTATTAGAACCTGATTGAATGGGTAAATGTAATTGCGGCATTAATTTTTTTTGATATTTAAAAGCCTCAATCAATTCTTGATCCATGTCATTTGGATGTGAAGTGGTAAAACGTATTCGATGAATTGAATTAATTTTTGCTATTTCATCTATTAGTTTTGCAAGATTATAAGTTTTGTTCCCATCTACAAATTTGTAAGCGCTAACATTTTGTCCAAGCAAAACAATTTCTCTAACTCCATTATCTGATAATTTTTTTGCCTCATTAATAATGCTGTTAAACGATCTAGAAAATTCAGCGCCTCTTGTATAAGGAACTACACAAAAAGAACAAAATTTATCACAACCTTCTTGGATAGTTAAAAATTCAGAAACTTTAGATTTTCTTGAAGATTTTAAATTATCTAAGGTGTCAAATTTTTCTATTAATTCAAAATTAGTGTCAGAAAAATTTTCTTTTCTTTCTGCAAAATTTTTAATTTGTTCAGGCAGTCGATGGTAAGATTGTGGCCCAACAACAATATCAACATAGTTAGTTCTTTTAAAAATCTCCTCACCTTGTGCTTGCGCTATACATCCTGCTAATACGAAAATTGGTTTTTTTTTAGATCGATTCAGCTTTTTAATTTTACCAATATCAGAGTAAACTTTCTCAGTTGCTTTTTCTCTAATGTGGCAAGTATTAAATATAATACAATCTACATCTGTTAAAGTTTCAGATCTTACAAAATTAACAGACTGCATTAAGTCAGATATTTTATCAGAATCGTACTCATTCATCTGACAACCAAAAGTCTTTATATAAAATGTTTTTAACAATTATTTTAATCTCAAAATATTAGAAGCTCTGAAGGTATAAAAAAAAACAAATAAATGAAATATATTTGTTACATATTTTCATAAATGGGGAATAATTTGCTATCAATGAAAAGTTTATTATCCAAAATATATTGAAGATTCTTAGATGTATATTTGGTTAATTTTGAGAATTTAAGTATTTTATCACTATTTTTTTCAAAAGCGTTTTGAACAGTAAATTTTGAATAATAGTCATCACAATTTTTTAGGTCTTTAATATAGAATCTATTATTCACTTCTAAGGCAACTTTTTCATAATCCTGGTTAGCAATTGTAGTTTTTAGAATCTGAAAATTATTAAATCCGAGCACTTTAATTTTTTTAACTAAGGCAATACTTTTAATTGAAGATAAAATATTTCTAAGTCCAACAAACCCACCTGGTCCTAAGTTAATCATAAAAAAGTTTAAGTTTTCTATTTTGATATTGTTTTTCTGAAAGAAATCTAAAAGAATATTTATAAAATTTTCACTATTTAGGAATTTATCCAGCACTAAAGCAAAGTCGGAATTGTTTTCTTTTGCAATTAGTATTAAACTTCCAAATGTAAAATCGATCGAACAAAAACGAGAATTCATGACTCCATTCATAAAAAGGATTATTTTAATTACTTTTTTAATAATTGCTAATCTTTCTCACGTTAATTCTCAGGAATATCAAAATGAAAAAGGAATTATTGGATTAATGTATCATCGTTTTGAGGAAAATAAATATCCAACAACCAATGTCAGACTAAAAGAGTTTAATTTACAACTAGAAATTATTAATCAAAATAAGATTGAATTTATTTCAATTGATGAGTTACGAAAAATTCTTATTGAAAATAAAAGTTACGACTCTAAGAAAGTTTTAATTACTGTTGATGATGCTTATAGATCATTTTACGAAAATGGCTGGAAGATTTTAAAAGAGAAAAAAATTCCATTTGTACTTTTTTTTAATACACGAGAAGTTAATGCTAATAACCCCAATTATATGACTTGGGATCAGGTGCGAGAAATTCATAATTCAAAAATTGGAACTATCGGTGGTCATAGTTTTTCTCATGAATATTTAGTTAATAAATCTGAAAGCGAAATAAAAGAAGATTTAGAAAAATCTCATAAAGATTTTTTAAGAGAATTATCTTTTAGACCCAAATATTTTTCTTATCCGTTTGGTGAATATAGTTCTACTTTTAAAAAAATTGTAAAAGAATTTAATTATGAATTAGCTTTTGGACAACATTCTGGCGTTATTGATAAATCAAAAGATTTATTTGAACTCCCTCGTTACCCTGTAAACGAAAGCTATGGAAAAGCAGAAAGATTTTTAACCTTATTAAATACTAAACCTTTTCCTTTTAAATCTTTCAAGCCAGAAAATAAATTCATTACTAAATTTGAAAATCCTCCAAAAATTGAAATAGAATTTTTTAAAGAGATTACTAATTTAGAAAAGATTAATTGCTTTGCTAATGATGGTGGGGAGTGGAGTAAAAAGAAAATATCGTTTATTGAAAAAAATTGGATAAAAGTTAATTTAGATAAAAAATTTACAACAAGAACTGGTAGAATTAATTGTTCTTTATTAGATAAAGATAATCAATGGCGCTGGTTGGGATTTCAGTTTGTAGTAGATGGAAATTAGATCGATCCTGATCTTTTAACTAATAAATTTGCTTTATCAAAATCTTGTAGAGAATTTTGTTCAATAATTTTCTTTAAACCAAGAACATAATCGTCTCCTTTAATTGAGTATTTATGAACATGTTTGATTAATTTTATTCCTGATATTGATCCGCTTAATCTGCCTGATCTTTGTTTGGCTCTTTCTATGCGAAATTCCTCATAAAACGGATGTGTATTTAAATTATTTTTGTAAGCACTCACTGCATATCTAATTTTATTAAATTTTGAAATTTCATGTTTTTCATCTTCGCCTCGATTTTCTGGCACCATCCCTTTGTTTTCTTTCCATCCCCACTGACCAAATAAAGCATTGCCCTCAGTTGCAAAACGAGATGTGCCCCAACCACTTTCATAAGCCGCTTGCGCTATAGCTAATGAAGGAGGAATAATGTCCATTTTAACTAACAATTCTTTAACACTGTTATTTTTAACTTTATATTGCTGGAACTTCTCATTTAACCAATCAGCGTCCTTTTTAAAACTTTTTCTATTCATGATGGCAGTTAACTTTCTTCGGTCTTCAATAATTTTTTCATTCTCGGATAAAACGATAGGCAATAATATTTGTATAAAAATTCTTTTTCTTTGCTCAATATTATCTAATTCACTAATACCTTCTGGAAATTTTGCTAAAAAGAAATTAGCAACAGGCGCTCCTTCTCTAACTTTTTCAAGATTATAACCGCTCTTTTCAAATAAATTAATAATACTTACTACTTGCTGAAAATCTAAACTTAATTTTTTTGAATCATTAGTTAAGAAACTTTTCTTTAATATCTGATCAATGGAAGGGTCGTTTGTAGTATATTCTTCTGTTTGTTTGTTAATAATTTTTTTTTTATCAGCTGTGGATTTGAACATCTCGGGAACAAAAGCGGTAAAAATGATTAGTGCGACAATAACGGTGTATGGAAAGATTTTTTTAAGATTAAGTTTTTTAATTAAAAAAAAGTAAATTTTATTTATATTTTTTAAAATAAAAGAAAAAAATCTAAATGTTGGAGCAAATGTATCAACGATATATCGTGAGAAACCGTTGTTAAAAATTTCTTCTCTTATTTTTTCAAAAAAATTAATTAATTTTTGATTTAAAAAAATTTTTTTCATATTAATTTATATTATAGACTTACAGCTCTAACGCTTTTTACCTCAGGCACATAATGAACGAGCATTCGTTCAACGCCTTGTTTTAGAGTTAATGTAGAAGAAGGACATCCTGCGCAGCTTCCTTGTAGTTCTACTTCGGCCACCCCATCAATAAAAGATCTTAACTTAATATTGCCTCCATCTTGTGCAACTGCAGGGCGTATTTTAAGTTCTAGCACTTCTTCAATTTTTTTAAATATCTCATCTTTATTATCGCTTGTTTCTTTTTTTATATTGATTGCTGTAAAATTTTTAGGAAAATCATTTTTTATAATATTTTTAATTTCCTCTAATATTTTTCCCCACTCTAAAGACCTATTCTTTTTAACGGAGATAAAATTAGCTCCAAAAAATACGAGCTCAACGCCAAGCTCAAATATTTTTTGAACAAAGGGATATTCTTTAGCCTCTGAATGGCTTTTAAATTCGATAGAACCGTTTTGTACCAACTCTAAACCTAACACAAATTTTAATGTGTCTGGATTTGGAGTTTGCTGCACATCAATATTCATATGTGTATATGTGGTTAGTATGATTTGTTATTAAAGTAATTAGACTTTATAATAAGACTTAAAATTCAATAGCTTATATTAAATTATCCAGTTCCTTTTCTGAAATGAGACCTGGGATTATAACTAAGGGCACTGGCAGATCATTCATCTTTTTGGATAAGGACTTAATAATAGGCCCTGGATCACTATCAATTGAAGATGCAAGTATAAGAAATCTAATACTCTTATCCTCTTTAAGAAATTTGATTATTTCATCAACCTTATCACCCATCTTAATAATGATCTGTGGTTTTATTTTAAATTTTTCTTCAACTACAGCCGACCAAAGTCTGCTAATTTTTTTTCCCTCACTTGTCTCTTCTTGTTCAATAAGATTTCCAACTGATGCCCATTCAGCATTCACTGCCGGCCTTACAACGTAAAGCATTATTAAATTAGCATTATTTGCTACTGATCTTTTGGCTGCAAAATAAATTGCATTCTTAAGCTCATCAGTCTCATCAATAATAACTAAATAATCTTTCCTCATTAAGATAAGGACAATCCAACAATCTTATGTACTTCTTTTAAAGTTTTTTGAGATTCAATATTCGCTTTTTCACTTCCACTTTTTAATATCTTTTTAATTGCATCTGTATCTTTTTTAAATTCTTTAATCTTTTTCCCTATAGGAATAATTTCTTTAATCAAAGCTTCGCTTAGTTTATTTTTTAATTCAGAAAAATTTTTACCATTTAATTCTTTTAAAGTTTTTTCAATTGTATTGTTATTTAAAATAGAAAAGATATTGATTAAATTTCTAGCCTCTGGTCTGTCTGCTAACTTTGACTCAGTGTCTGGAATCAAATCGTTATCTGTTTTTGCTTTTTTAATTTTTTGTACGATATCTTCTTCTGTGTCTGTTAAATTAATTCTTGAAGCCTCGGACTCATCAGATTTGCTCATCTTTTTAGTTCCATCTTTTAAACTCATTATTCTTGCAACTTCTTTTATAATAATCGGTTCTGGTAATGTAAAAAAATCTTTGTAATTGAAATCATTATTAAATTTCACTGCAATATCTCTGCACAGTTCTAAGTGTTGTTTTTGATCTTCTCCCACAGGAACGTGCGTTGCTTTATAAAGCAAAATATCGGCTGCCATTAAAATTGGATAAGAATAAAGACCAACGCTTGCTTTTTCTTTATTTGATCCTGCTTTTTCTTTAAATTGTGTCATTCGGTTTAGCCAACCAATTCTTGCGACACAACTAAATATCCACGCTAATTCAGAATGCCCCGCAACACTTGACTGGCAAAATATAACATTTTTTTTTGGATCTAATCCGCAGGCAAGAAAAACAGCTGCGGTTTCAATTATATTCTCTTTAAGTTTTTTTGGATCTTGAAAGACAGTAATTGAATGAAGGTCTGCCAACATAAAATAGCACTCATAATCTTTTTGTAATTTAACAAAATTTTTAATTGCGCCTAAATAATTACCAAGATGAAGGTTTCCCGTTGGCTGAACACCGGATAAAATTCTATTTTTAATCATTTAAAATTTAAACCTTTAAATCTTTAATACGAAATGCTTTTAAAAAATAGGCAGTTAAAAAGTAGATAAACGCGGAGAATAAAACTACAGATATTAAAATTATCGCTTTTAATATCGTTTTTGATTCTAAATAATTTGCAAAATATTTTAATAAAACAGAAAGAATTAACCCCATAATCAATGTGCAAAGAACTGATTTTATAAATCTAATTGCGAACAATTTATCAAAGGAATGATAGCCAGATTTAATAAGGTTTAATTGATAAACAAAAACTGTCAGCCAAGCAGAAATGCTGGTTGCAAGAGGTATAATTATAAAACCATAGCTCTTAAATAAGGAAAGACTAATTAAAATATTTAAAATCACCGAGAATAAAGACAAATAAAATGGAAATTTTGTATTGCTTCTTGCAAAATAAAAACTCGAATAAATTTTAATTAATCCAAAAGCAGGCAATCCTATTCCAAATAATAAAAGTGCCGCCGAAGTATTCATAACACTCTCTGCATCAAAAAAACCATAACCATACAGAGCTGATATAATTTGTTCAGATGCAAGAAATATTCCAACCGTTGCTGGTAACGATAAAAATAAACACAACTCTAAAGAACGATTTTGAATAAAATTTACTTTCACTAATTTCGATTTAAAAACTTCTTTAGATAAACTTGGCAAAATAACAGTTGCAATTGCAATCCCGGTTAAAGCTAATGGTAATTGATAAATTCTATCTGCATAATATAAATAAGAAACTGCTCCACTTTCAAATGAAGCAATAATTGTGCCGATTAGAATATTTATTTGGTTTACGCCTGATGCGAAAACACTAGGCAATAATTTTCTAAAAAAAGATTTAACTTGGTCATTAATATTAATAATAAAGCTTAAATTAATTTTGAAATATTTTTTTGCAAAGAAAAATAAAAAAATAACCTGAATAATTCCTGCAATCGTTAACGCATAAGAAGATGCATAAACTATTTCTGTATGCGTGCTGTTAAAAAAAACTAAAGATAAAATTAATAAAATATTTAATATGATGGGTGCTGCGGCAGTGATAAAAAAATTTCCTTTTGAATTTAAAATAGCTGAAAGAAATGATGAAATGGATACAAAAAATAAAAAAGGAATGGTAATTCTACTAAGATCTACGGCAAGATCAAATTTTCCATCTATATCTTTAAAGCCAGGTGAAATAAGAAATAAAAACTCGGGTGTAAATATTTCAATAACAAAAACTATAAAAAGAATAAAAATAATTAATAAATTTAATATTTGGTTTGCAAACTGATTTTTTTTACTACCTTTTTGTTTTGTGTAAGCTGGAATAAAAGCTGAATTAAAAGAACCTTCCGCAAATAAAGATCTAAAAGTATTCGGTATTCTAAATGCAACAAAGAGAGCGTCCGCAACAGCTGAGGTTCCCAGAAACACCGCAATTAAAGTATCTCTTAAATATCCAAGAATTCTACTCAAAAAAGTCGAAAATCCAAAATAAGAGATATTTTTTAAAATATTCATTTGATATTTAGTTTCAACTTTGTTTTAATAATTTAAAATCTAAGAACTTAGTATAAGAAAAATAACTTCTTCTTACAGTTTTATTTATATTAAAAACAATATTATGGAAAAGTTTACAGATAAAGAAGCTTTAGACTATCATAGTCAGGGTAAGCCTGGAAAAATTGAAATAATTGCAAGTAAACCTATGGCAACCCAAAGAGATTTGGCGCTTGCCTATTCGCCTGGCGTTGCTGTTCCTGTTGAGGCGATAGCAAAAGATCCATCAAAAGTTTATGACTACACGAGCAAAGGAAATACTGTAGCTGTTATATCAAATGGGTCTGCAATTTTAGGACTTGGAAATTTAGGCGCACTTGCTTCAAAACCAGTCATGGAAGGTAAGGCTGTTCTTTTTAAAAGATTTGCCGACATTGACTCAATTGATATTGAAGTTGATTCACAGAACGCTGAAGAAATTATTAATTGTGTTGCTAAAATTGGAAACAGTTTTGGAGGCATCAACTTAGAAGATATCGCATCTCCAGATTGTTTTATTATTGAACAAGAATTAAAAAATAAACTTAAAATTCCTGTATTTCATGATGATCAACATGGAACGGCTATTATTACTGTGGCTGGAATTTTAAATGCTTTGGAAATTGTAAAAAAATCAATAAAAAAAGTTAGAATGGTTGTTAATGGCGCAGGAGCTGCCGGACTTTCCTGCGTGTCATTATTAAAGGCCATGGGCTTACCCGATGATAATGTAGTGATGTTAGATCGAGAAGGAGTAATTTATAAAGGCCGTCCAAAAGTAGATCAATTTAAATCAGCGCATGCTGTTAATACAAAACTTAGAACTTTAGAAGAGTCGATGAAAGGAGCAGATATTTTTTTAGGTTTATCTGCAAAAAATGTCGTAACACCGGCGATGGTGAAATCCATGGCAAAAGATCCAATTATTTTTGCTTGCGCAAATCCAGATCCTGAAATTCTTCCTGAATTAATAGAACAAACAAGAAGTGATGCAATTATTGCAACTGGAAGGTCTGATTATCCAAACCAAGTAAATAACGTTTTAGGTTTTCCATATATTTTTAGAGGGGCTTTAGATTGTAGAGCTAAAACTATTAATGAAGAAATGAAGATCGCTGCTGCAAAAGCCATAGCTGATCTTGCAAAAGAAGATGTGCCTGATGAAGTGGTTGCAGCTTACGGCGGCGAAAGACCAAAGTTTGGAAAAAATTATATTATTCCGTCTCCTTTTGATCCAAGATTAATTAGAAATGTATCTGCTGCGGTAGCAGAAGCTGCTATGAAAAGTGGCGTTGCTCAGAAGAAAATCGAAGATATCGCCGCATATAAGGATAGTCTTGCTGCAAGATTAGATCCTTCTGTTGGTTTCTTACAAAACATTTATGCACAAGTTAGAAAAAAACAAAAAAGAGTTATTTTTGCAGAGGGCGAAGAAGAGTCTATGCTTAGAGCTGCGATCGATTTTAAAAATAATGGTCTTGGAACTCCTGTTTTGATTGGAAGCAGCGAAAAAATAGCTCAACAGCTTAAAGATCTTGGTCTAACATTGGATAAATCTATTGAAATTCACAATTCTAAAGATGAAAAGCAAAGACAAAGATATTCAGATCATATTTACAAAAGATTACAAAGAAAAGGTTTCTTAAAAAGAGACTGCGATAGATTAATTAGAACAAATAGAATTGTTTTTGGATCTTGCATGGTTGATCTTGGCGATGCAGATGCAATGGTAACAGGTGTAACTAGAACTTTCAGCGATACTTTGGAAAATATTAAATACGTTGTAGATGAAAGACCAGGTGAAATTATTTTTGGACTTACAATTGTTGTTACCAAAAAAGGAACGGTATTTATTGCAGATACAAACGTTCATGAATATCCAACTGCAGAAAATTTAGCAGATATAGCCATTTCTTCAGCTAGAGTTGCAAAAACTCTTGGCTTTACTCCAAGAGTTGCTTTTCTTGCTCATTCAACATTTGGAAAGCCTATGTCTGAGAGAAGTATTCATTTAAGAGAAGCTAGAGATTTACTTGAAAAAAGAAAAGTTGATTTCGAATTTGAAGGAGAGATGCAACCAGATGTAGCTTTAAATCCAAAATTTAAAACTATTTATCCATTTTCAAAATTATCAGCACCTGCAAATATTTTAATTATGCCAGCAATTCACAGCGCTGCAATTTCTACAAAATTACTTAAAGAACTGGGTGGCAGCACATTAATTGGTCCTTTGTTAATTGGATTAAATAAACCTATTGAAATTGCAACTTTACGATCAAAAGTTTCTGATATCTTTAATATGGCAGCTATTGCCGCTTTTTCTTCAGACATAATTAAATATAAAAAGAATTAAAGATAATTTTTTCTGGATAAATTATCAGCAAGAATAATACTTGGAACAACTTCAACTACATCAGGTATTAATTTTGCCTCTTTAATAACCTCTTCAAGCTCAGCTGTAGTTTTTGCCATTCCATAAATATAAATTTTACCATTAATAGTTTCTAAATTGTAATTTCGAGAATTAATTTTTTTATTTATTAACAAACTTGTTTCCAATTGTGCAGATATTAAAATATCTTTTGCTCTCTGTCTGAAAGAAGTTTCATCAGCAATAACAATGTCATTTCTTACAGCTTTAATCCCTGCTGTTTCCCATGCAAATTTTGTCATTTTTAATTTATCTTCTGCATTTTCAACGCGTCCACTTAGAATAGCAGTTCCATCTATAACTTTAACATTTAAAAATATTTGTTTGTAATTGTTCTGAATAATTTTCTTCATGATAAGTGTTTCTGCTAATTTATCATCTAAATATAATCCTGGAGATCTTGGATCTAAATTAATATTAACACCAATACCAAAAATGGTTGACGTAAAATTTCCAATACATGACGTTAAAAATAAAAATATAAAAATTACTTTTAAAAATTTCATTTCTTTTTATTTAACATTAAAATTTTTTTATAAATTTCTTGTTTAGAAAATTTAAATTTTTTAGATAAATATTTTGCAAGATCTGCTGTTTTCATTTTTTTTGCTAAATTTAAAATTTCTTTATTTAAATCAACATTTTGGTCATTATTTTTATTCGCCTCAGAAGACAACACTATTGTAAACTCCCCTTTAAGAATAATTGATTTAACTTTATCAAGAATATTATCGAGCGTTCCTTTAATTATATTCTCATGTATTTTTGTAATTTCTTTAGCAATTAGTATCTGTCTTTCTCCAAGAAACTCTATCATTTCTTTTATTATAGAAACTAAGTCTCTCGCTGGTAAAAATATAATAATTGAACTATCTAAATTAGAAAATTTTTCATAAATTTTTTTTCTCTCTCCTAATTTTTTAGGTAAAAATCCATAAAAATAATAATCATCACTATAACCTGCTAAACTAAAAGCCGCTGTTACTGCTGATGCTCCAGGTATTGGAATAATTTTTATATTATTTTTTTCAATTTCATTAATTAGGATTTTTCCAGGATCGGATATCAAGGGCGTTCCAGCATCGCTTATTAGAGATACAATTTTATTTTTTTTGAAAATTTCTAATATTTTTTCAACCGACTGTTTTTCATTAAACTTATGATATGAAAATAATTGAGCTTTAATGTCATAATAATCTAATAATTTTTTTGAAACTCTTTTATCTTCGCATAAAATAATATCTGATTTTTTTAAAATATTTAAAGCTCGTATTGTAATATCAGCTAAATTTCCAATGGGTGTTGAGACTAAATAAAGTCCTTTTTCTAAATTCTGATCTACAAATTTAATATTTTCCATAAATCTAATATTTGAAATATCTTTTTATTTTATTAAACGCTTTATAACGATGACTAATTTTATCCTTTAAATTAGCCTTCATTTCACCAAAGGTTTTTGTATACCCATTTGGAATAAATATAGGGTCATAGCCAAATCCATTATTTCCTTTAGATGCTTTTGAAATTTTACCATTAACTGTTCCACTAAATGTTTTGTATGTTCCATTTGGAAAAGCAATTGCTAATGAACAATAAAATCTAGCTTTATTTTTTTTGTTTAATTTTTTTTTCTTTTTTAGTTTTGAATAAACTTTTTTAATTGCTAGTTTAAAATCTTTTTTCTTTCCTGCCCATCTTGCTGAATAAATTCCAGGTGCCTTATTTAAAGTTGATATTTCTAGTCCAGAATCATCGGATAAAGATATTAATTTAGATTTTTCTGCACAGTACCTAGCTTTAATTGCAGCGTTGCCTTCAAATGTTTTTTCATTTTCAATAGGTTCGATCAGATTAAAATCTTTTGGACTGTAAAAGGTAATGTGTTTTGGTAATAATTCTTTAATCTCTGAAAGTTTTCCTTTATTGTTCGTTGCTATCAATAAAGATTTTATATTTTTTAAATTTCGTAACTTATTTTTCAAAACAAGACTTTTGATGTTGTATTATTTCTTTTATTGCACTCTTTGATATTTTTAGCATTTCACTTAGATCTTGATCTGAAAATGTCTTTCTTTCTCCAGTTGCTTGGATTTCAACTAATTGCATATTCTCAGTTATGACAAAATTAGCATCAATTTCTGCTTTGCTATCTTCTTCATAATTTAAATCTAATAAAATTTTACCATCTACAATTCCACAGCTAACCGCAGCCACATATTGCTGCATTGGATTTATTTTAATTTCTTTATTTCGTAGTAATTGTTCAATGCACAATTTTAATGCAACAAAACCACCGGTAATAGCCGCTGTTCTTGTTCCACCATCAGCAGTTAAGACATCGCAATCAATAGTAATTAATTTTTCATTTAACAATCCAAGATCGACAATAGCTCTTAATGATCTTCCAATTAATCTTTGAATCTCTGATGTTCTTCCACCTATTTTACCAACCGCGGCCTCTCGTCTCATTCTTTCATGGGTAGACCTTGGCAACATTCCATACTCTGCTGTAACCCAACCCTTTCCTGAACCAACAAGCCATCTTGGAACTTTTGAGTCAACTGAAGCAGTACAAACAACCTGAGTTTCTCCAAACTTAACGAGACAAGAACCATCTGAATTTTTGATAAAATTTGGAATTATCTCAATTTTTCTTAAACTAAGATTGTCTCTGTTATCTTTTCTCATAATAAAGCTAGAAATCTGAAATATAGTACTTATATATGTGAAAAAAATTGTAAAGTATTGCTCTAAATATATAGGCTTATGAATAATAACGAAGAAACTAATTCTAATAAAGACCAAGAACAAAAAATAGATACTCCAGAAAATAATGAAGTAGAACCTAATATAGAAATTGATCTTGAGAAAAAAATCGAAGAATTAAATGATAAGTTACTTCGCTCACTAGCCGAAAATCAAAATCTTAGAAAAATTCATGAAAAAGAAAGAGAAGATTTAATTAAATATAGCTCCTCTTCTTTTGCTAGAGAAATACTTAACCTTGCTGATAATTTAGAAAGAGCCTTTAGTTTATTTAAAGATAATCCTAAATTTAAGTCAGATGAATTTAAAGACACAATGCTTGGAATAGAACTTATCGAAAAAGAATTAATAAATAGCTTTGACAAGAATGGAATAAAATCATTTGAGGCTATGGGTAAAAAATTTGATCCAAATTTTCATCAAGCATTGAATGAAGTAGAAAGCGAACAAGAAGATGGAATAGTTATAAATGAGATTCAAAAAGGCTATATGTTAAATGATAGACTTTTAAGACCTGCGCTAGTGTCTATTTCTAAAAAAAAGACTAATACTAATTAATAAGTCAATAAAGCCAAACAAATTAAGGGTTTTTTAATAAAAAAAATTTAGCCTCAAAGGTTGTAATCTTAAAATTAAGCACCACATAGGGTTAACAAATTAATTAAAAAACAAAATTTTATGTCAAAAATTATTGGAATAGATTTAGGAACTACAAACTCATGCGTTGCCATTATGGACGGTGCGCAGCCAAAAGTATTAGAGAATGTGGAGGGCGCTCGAACAACTCCTTCTATTGTAGCATTTACAGAGTCTGGTGAAAAATTAGTTGGACTGCCTGCAAAAAGACAGGCTGTAACTAATCCTGAAAATACCTTTTTTTCAGTTAAAAGATTGATTGGAAAAAGTTTTGATGAATCAAATTTAAAAAAAGACATACAGGGACTTCCTTACAAAGTAATCAAATCTGACGGTGGTACGGATGCATGGGTTCAATCTCGTGATAAAAAATATTCTCCAAGTCAAATTTCTGCTTTTATTTTAATGAAGATGAAAGAAACTGCAGAAAAATATCTTGGTAGCGAAGTAAAACAGGCAGTTATAACTGTTCCTGCATACTTTAATGACGCTCAAAGACAAGCAACTAAAGATGCTGGAAAAATTGCAGGTCTTGAGGTTTTAAGAATTATAAATGAACCAACCGCTGCAGCTCTTGCTTATGGTCTTGATAAGAAAAAAGCTAAAACAATTGCTGTATATGATTTAGGTGGTGGTACCTTCGATATTTCAGTTCTTGAATTAGGAGATGGTGTATTTGAAGTTAAATCTACAAACGGAAATACTTCTTTAGGAGGAGATGATTTTGATGCTGTAGTAACAGATTATATTATTGAAGAATTTAAAAAAGAAAGCGGAATCAATTTAAAAACTGACAAATTGGCACTACAAAGAATAAGAGAAGCCGCTGAAAAAGCAAAAATAGAGTTATCTTCCTCAGCTCAAACTGAAGTGAATTTACCTTTCATAACAGCAGATAAAAGTGGTCCAAAACACGTTAACATGAAAATCACAAGAGCAAAGCTTGAAGCTCTTACTGCGGCACTAATTGAAAAAACTATAGAGCCTTGCAAAGTTGCTCTAAAAGATTCTGGTTATACTGCATCTGAAATTAATGAAGTTATTCTTGTTGGTGGAATGACAAGAATGCCAAAAGTTGTTGAAGCAGTTAAAAGTTTCTTTGGAAAAGAACCAAACCAAAGCGTTAACCCTGATGAAGTTGTTGCTTTAGGTGCTGCTGTTCAGGCGGGTGTATTGCAAGGTGATGTTAAAGACGTTCTTCTTCTTGATGTCACTCCATTGTCACTTGGTATTGAAACTTTAGGAGGGGTATTCACAAGATTAATTGAAAAAAATACAACAATTCCTACTAAAAAAAGCCAAACGTTCTCAACAGCTGAAAATAACCAGCCAGCTGTGACAATTAGAGTTTTCCAAGGTGAAAGAGAAATGGCAAATGACAATAAATTACTTGGCAACTTTGAGCTAACAGGAATTGCGCCAGCTCCAAGAGGTGTTCCTCAAATTGAAGTTACATTTGATATTGATGCAAATGGTATCGTCAATGTTTCTGCAAAAGATAAGGGAACTGGAAAAGAACAGAAAATTCAAATTCAAGCTTCAGGTGGTTTAACCGATGAAGAAATTCAAAAAATGGTTAAAGAAGCTGAAGCTAATAAAGAAGCTGATAAGAAGAAAAGAGAAGAAGTTGATGCAAAAAACCATGCTGACTCTTTGATAGCTTCAACTGAACAAAGCTTAAAAGAACATGAAAGCAAAATTTCAGAAGCTGATAAAAAAGCAATTGAAAAAGATATGGAAGATCTAAAAGAGGCTATTAAATCTGACAAAACTGAAGATATTAAAACTAAAACTCAACAGTTAATGACTTCTTCTATGAAGTTAGGTGAGGCAATATATAAAGCTCAGCAAGATACTGCTGGGGCTTCAAAAACAGATGCTAAGTCTGATGATAAAAAAGATGTAGTTGATGCCGAGTTTGAAGAAGTAAAAGACGATAACAAAAAGAACGGCTAATCCATTTATAACTGGTTTCGCCCCTAAGTCATTATGTCCAAAAAAGACTATTATGATATTCTTGGTGTAACCAAAAAATCAACTCCTGAAGAAGTAAAAAAAGCCTACAGATCTCTTGCAATGAAATATCACCCTGACAGAAATCAGGGAGACAAAACTGCTGAGGGAAAATTTAAGGAGGCCTCTGAGGCTTATCAAGTTTTATCTGATCCAAAGAAAAAATCTTCCTACGATCAATTTGGACATTCTGCATTTGAAGGTGGCACAGGTGGAGCTGGGGGTTTTGATTTTGGTGGTTTTGAATCTGGAGCATTTTCTGACATCTTCGATGATTTTTTTGGCGACTTTATGGGCTCGGGTCGAGGTGGGAGGAGCTCTAAAAAATCAAGATCTAATCGCGGATCCGATTTAAAAATTAATTTAGAAATAACTTTAGAAGAAGCTTACCTTGGAAAAAAACAAACTATCAATTTATCTTCAAATGAAAAATGCGAAAAATGTTCTGGTGGTGGAGCAGAACCTGGTTCAAAACCAAAAAAATGCTCTACTTGTGATGGATATGGAAAAGTAAGAACGCAACAAGGTTTTTTTACTCTACAACAAACGTGCCCTGATTGCGGTGGAGATGGTGAAATGCTTTCTAATCCCTGTAAAGATTGTAAAGGATCTGGTGCTACTAAAACAAAAAAAAATCTGTCTATTCAAATTCCAAAAGGTGTAGATGATGGAACTCAAATGAGATTGTCTGGTAAAGGCGATGCGGGTTATAGAGGCGGGTCTAATGGTGATCTTTATATATTTATAACAATCGAAAAACATAAAATTTTTCAAAGATCTGAAGAAAATTTATACTATAAATTACCTATATCTATGATTGATGCTGCGCTTGGTGCGGAAATAGAAGTTCCAACTATCGATAGTGGAAAATCTAAAGTTAAGATTCCCGCAGGAACACAATCTGGAAAACAGTTTAGGCTTAAAGGCAAAGGTATGCCTATTATAAGAACTGATGATTACGGAGATTTATATCTAGAAACAAATGTAATAATTCCTGAATCCTTGTCAAAAGAGCAAAAAGACTTGCTCGAACAATTCAAAGCTATAGAAGACTTAGATAGTAATTCAGAGATAAAAAATTTTGTAAAAAAAACAAAAAAATTCTGGTCAGGTATAAATTAATTTAATTTAATATAAAATATAAAAGAAGCGGTCTTTATTAGAAGTTGTTAAAAAAAATTAGATAAATTAAAATATGTAATTTAAATTTAATGACTGAAAATAATTTAACCCAATTAGAAGAGGCCGTTAAATTTCATAGTATTAATAAAATTGATATTGCTGAAAAAATTTACGAACAAATAATCAAAAGTGATGAAAAAAATTTTAACGCTTTATACTTATTAGGGACAATAAAAGCGCAAAGACAAAACTATAATGAAGCAATAAAACTAATTGAAAAATCTCTAAATATAAATAAAAATAATTATTTAGCTTACTCTAATTTAGGTCTTATCTATTTTAAAGAAAATCAATTAGATAAGGCAAAAATAAACTACCACAATTCAATTTTACTTAATCCAAATTATTCTGAAAGTTATAATGGTCTCGCAACTGTTTATTTAGAACAGAAAAAGTACCTTCTATCTATGACCAATTACAAAAAGGCAGCTAAGTTAGATAAAAAAAATTCAACCTATCAGTTAAATATCGTAAAGTTACTACTTATATTGCAAAAATATGACAGGGCTAAAATTATTTTGAATAAAATATTAGATCTTGATCCTTCCAATTATGAAACTCATTATACTCAAGGTATTAATTTCAAAAGGTTGAAAGAATTTCAACTTTCTAAAAATAGCTTCCTCAAGTCAATTGAGCTCAATCCAAATCATGAAAAATCGTATAATGAAATTGGATATTTATTCTATTTAAAAAAAGATTTTGAAAATGCTCTTTATTATATGAATAAATCGATAAGTATTAATCCAGGTTTTAAAGAGGGTTATTTAAACATAGGAATGGTAAATCTACTTAATGAAAATTTTATTGAGGGGTGGAAAAATTTTGACAAAGGGAAGGAGGTTCAAAAAGTTAATACAAAAAAAAATCTTTGGACTGGTCAATTAAATTTACAAAACAAAAGTATTTTTATTTACTCAGAGCAGGGCCTTGGTGATATTATTCAATTTAGTAGATATTTATTTATTTTAAAAAACTATTTTAAAAAAATAATCTTAAAAATTCCAAAATCATTAACATTTTTATTCTCAAACATTAATAATATATCAAATGGCAGGATAGAGCTTGTAACAGATTTTAAAAAAATTGATGACTGTGATTTTCATTTATCGTTAATGGGTTTAACTTTATTTTTTAAACAAATTCCTGAGGAAATTAATTATTTCAATATAGATGATGAGCTTATAAATAAATGGTCAAATAAAATTAATAAAAATAATTATAATATTGGAATTTGTTGGAGAGCCGGAAAAAAAAAGGACTTATTATACGCTGAGCATGCTGATAGACGTAGCTTTTCATTAAATGAGTTTTCTAAAATTATTAATCTCAATAATGTTAAGTTAATAAACTTACAAAAAGAGCATAATGAAGATCAAAAAAATATTTATTATGAAAAAATTAAAATATTTGAAGAAATGGATACGGACAAACCTTTTCTAGATAGTGCCGCTATTATAATGAATTGTAACCTAATTATTACTTGCGATACTTCAATTGCTCATCTTGCAGGGACTTTAGGAAAAAAAACTTATCTTTTATTGGATTACAATAATGATTGGAGGTGGGGAGTAAACAAAGATTATAGCATTTGGTATAAAAGTATAAAAATTTTTAGACAGGATAAAGCAGGATTTTGGGATCAGCCTTTTACACAAGTTTATAATAATATAAAATCTTTATTGTAGAATATGAAAAAAATAAATATCTCGATTACTGGAGCATTGGGTAGAATGGGTAAAATTCTAATAAGTAGAATTAAAAAAAACAAAAATTTTAACTTAATAAGTTTGACGGATTTGAAACATGGAAAAAAAATAAATGGAATAGTTATAGAAAAAAATACCCTAAAAGCATTTAAAAAAACAGATGTTATTATTGATTTTTCAAGACCTAACGCCTCTCTTGAAATTTTAAATTACGCGAAAAAGTTAAAAAAAAAAGTTGTAATCGGAACCACAGGTTTTACTAAACGGCAAAATAATTTTATTAAAAACTGCTCAAAAAAAATTGCTATATTTAAATCTGGAAATATGAGCTTGGTAATTAATCTTCTAGAATACATTGTTAATATTCTTTCAAAAAAAATTCCTAATGATTATCATATTGGAATTAACGATGATCATCATAGAAAGAAAACAGATTATCCATCAGGAACAGCATTGATGTTAGCAAATGCGGTATGTAAAGGTAAAAATAAAAATTTAGAGACAATAAAAGGAAAAACTTTTTTAAATAAAAAAGGAAATTTACAAAGAAATAAAATTAATTTCTTTATTACAAGAAAAGGAAATACTATTGGTAAACATTCTGTGCTTTTTAATAATAATATAGAAAATATAGAATTAAAACATACAGCTTTTTCTAGAGAGCTTTTTGCTGATGGTGCTTTAAACGCTGCAAGATGGATAAGTAAAAAGAATAAGGGCTTATTTAATATGCAAGATATGTTCGACTTGAAATAAATTTTATAAAAATATTTAAATTTTTTTAATGCTCCTAAATGAAGATAAAGCTTTTAAGCTTATTGAGCTTTTAAATAAATCAATAAAGAATCCAAAAACATCTTTAAAATACAGAAATCAATTCACTTTATTAGTTTCTGTTGTTCTTTCAGCACAATGTACGGATGTTAATGTAAATAATGTAACTAAAAACATATATAAAAAATATTATACTCCTAAACATTTTACAGAACTTGGAATAAATAAAATAAGAAATCTTATTAAAAGTATAGGACTGTTTAATAACAAAGCTAAAAACTTATATTATTTATCTAAAATTTTATTAGAAAAACATCAAAGCAGAGTTCCAAATAACCTTGAAGATCTAATACTTCTTCCTGGAGTTGGCAGAAAAACAGCAAACGTGGTTTTAAATGAAGTATTTAATAAACCGACTATCGCTGTAGATACACATGTTTTCAGAGTTGCCAACCGAACGGGCCTTTCTAATGGCAAAAACCCTGAACAAGTGGAAAATCAACTTTTAAAAATTTTACCTAAAAAGTACATCAAAAAAGCCCATCATTTAATACTTTTGCATGGAAGATATACCTGCAGAGCAAGAAATCCATTATGCAAAAAATGTGTAATCAATAAAGTTTGCCTATACAAAGGAAAGAATGAATAAAAAAATATTAGGAATTGGTAATGCAATTGTTGATGTGCTTGCAAAAGTAGATGATAAATTTTTAATAAAAAGAAACCTTATTAAGGGTTCTATGAAACTTATTAATAAATCTGAATTTGTAGATCTTGAAAAAAATATTAAAATTGAGAAAATTATGGCGGGTGGCTCTGTTGCTAATACCATGTCAGGTATCGCTTATCTAAAAGGAAGTCCATCTTTTATTGGAAAAATTAATTCGGATAGTTTTGGAGAAATATATAAAAAAAGTCTTGAGGATATAAATGTAAAGTTTCCTTATCTTCAGAAAAATGAAAATTTATCTACAGGCGCCTCAATCATTTTAATCACTCCCGACTCAGAAAGAACTATGTGTACTTATCTTGGAATATCTTCACATCTTTCGGATAGCGATATAAATGAAAATGATATCATTAATAATAAATTAATTTTCTTAGAAGGATATCTCTGGGACAAAGGTACAAGTGAAAAAATGTTTAAACATGTAATTAACATAGCAAAGAAAAGAGAAATAGAGATAGCAATGAGCTTGTCTGATATTTTTTGTGTAACCAGACATAAGAAAGATTTTTATAATCTTTTAAAAAATGACCTAGATATATTAATAGGTAATGAAAAAGAAATAAATGAGTTAACAAATGAAAAAAATTTATCTGATTCTATTAATCAATTAAAAAAATTGAATAAATTAATAGTTGTTACAAGAAGTGAAAATGGAAGTTTGGCCATCAAAAATAACGAAATTATAAATTGCGGCAGTAAAAAAGTTAATAAAATATTAGATTTAACTGGTGCTGGCGATCTATTTGCCGCAGGATTTTTAAAAGAATATTTAGAGAAATCTGAGATTAAAAAATGTTTAATGACTGGATCAGCGCTCGCTTCAAGAATAATTCAAAAAATTGGGGCTAGATTAGAATAGATAAATAATATTATTTATCTAAATAATATAGAGAATTTTTTTCTAAAATAAATTTCGTATCCTTAAAAAACTTATTCATTTTTTTTCTTAAACGATGTAGATGAGTTTCAAACGCATGTGACTCTAAATCTGAATTATGGTTCCATATACTTTTTAGTAAAGAAGATTTTTTTAAACCATTATTTCTTTCTAGAATTAGAATTAAGTTTAATTCTTTTTCTGTAAGCTTAACTTTAATACCTTTCTTCATAATAACTCTTTGATTTGAATCTATCTCATAACCATTAATAATAATTTTTGATTTTTTAAAAAAATTATACTTTGAAATTAAAATATTTAATATTTCTCTAAAGGACAGAATCTCTATTGGTGTATATAAAATAACATGAAACTCCTTCAAACTTAGCTTATTCTTTGTTAAATAATCCTTATTATTAAGTAAAAAAATAGTTGGTATATTTTCTAAAAAAAATTTTTTTGTCTCTATTGCTTGTAATTTTTCAACAACTACAATTCTAACCAAAAAATCCTGTTTGTTATATTTAGAAATTTTATTAGAACTGATATGATAACCAAGATTCAACTCATCTAATAAAAATACGAAAGTTTCTGATCCGATAATATGAAGATGAATATTATTCATAAATAAATATATAATACATTTAATATGATTATTGTAAAAAAAACTGGATATTTAAAGTATAAAAATTTTATTTTTCGTTGTGCTTTAGGAAAAAGTGGTATTAAAAAAAAGATACGAGAAGGCGATAATATAACTCCTAAAGGGATTTTCAAAATAACCAAAGTTTATTACAGACAAGATAGAATTAAAAAAATTAAAACCTCTATTAAAAAAATTACGATTAAAAAAAATATGATCTGGTGTGACGACCCAAGGAGTATTTTTTATAATAAGCAAATAAATCTACCTAGTAAATTTAGTTACGAGAAACTATATAGGAAGGATCACATTTATGATTTATTAGCAGTCTTAAATTATAATACAAATCCAGTTGTAAAAAATAAAGGAAGTGCAATATTTATTCATATTGCCAAAAAAAACTACAAACCTACTGCAGGATGTGTGGCATTAAAACAAAAGGATTTAATAAAACTCTTACAAATAATAAAAAAAAATACTAAAATAAAAATATCGGTGGTTTAATCTTTATTAAATATTGAAGAACCAATTCTGATCCAAGTGGAACCACAACTAATTGCATCCTCATAGTCATTACTCATGCCCATACTTAGTTCATTTAAAGAATAATAATTAGATAGAATTTTAAGTCTTTTAAAAAAAAGGGATGACCCTGCAGTAATGGGTTGTATGAACATCAATCCAATAACATTTAAGTTAATTTTTTTGCAGAAAATAACAAGTTCACTTAAATTTTCTTCCTCAATTCCTGACTTTTGAATTTCCCTAGCAAGATTAACTTGAATAAAATATTTTAATTTCTTTGAAGTTCTAAGTTCTTCTTTAGCCAAGAGTTCTGCATTTTTTATACTGTCCAAAGAATGTATAAACTCAAATAACTCGCCAATTTTCCTAATTTTATTAGATTGAAGCTTACCTATAAAATGTAATCTTACATTGGGATTAGTTTTTAAAATATTTGTCCATTTTGACTTTGCTTCTTGAACTTTATTTTCTCCAAAATCCCTATGACCCTCGTTTATTAAATCATTAATTTTTTCAACACCTTGATTTTTAGTTACGACAATTAAATTAACTTTACTATTAATATTTAAGTAATTTTTTATTTTCTTAAAATTGTATATAAAATTAGGCTTCATCGAAAAAATGATAAAAAATAAATTAACAAAGTATATCTTAATTCAAAACCTAAACGAAAATAATATAAAAAATATAAAAAAACTTACTAATATTAAAATAATTTATAATAATGAAGTATTTAACGATATATCATTAACAGAGTGTAAAAAAATTAAACATTTCTGTAAAATAAACAAAATTCAATTTTATATCATTAATAATTATAAAATAGCTTTAAGAGTGAAGGCTGATGGAATTTTTTTATCTGCTCATAATAAAAAATTAAATTTTAACGAATTCGTTTATAATAAATTTCATATTATAGGCTCTGCTCACAACCAAATAGAGTACTATTTTAAAAATAAGCAGAAGTGTCAAATTATTATATTATCTCCAATATTTTTTAATCCAAAATACTCAAAAAATAAAATATTGGGCCCGACTAAGTTTAATCTTATGTCTTTACAATGGAGCACAAACTTATGTGCTATGGGTGGAATTAATTATAAAAATATCAAACTAGTTAACCTAACAAAAGCAAAGTCTATAGCCTTCCAAAGGTTAATTGAAGAAGAAGAAGAAGAAGAAGAAGAAAAGTGAGATAAACCTGCCCACATAAAAAATGGGCAGGTTTATTAGATAAAATTAACTAGGGTTAATTAAAACGCTCCGATTAATCTTACAAATCCAATTCCATCTGAATCGGCATTAAGATCGGTTGTTCCATTAACATTTTCAGCTTTTGCATAACCAGCAGTTAAAGCGACTGGACCTAAATTATATCCAAGTTGTACAACTTTGACTTCTGCATCCTGATTAAAACCAGTGTTAGCTCCGCTAGTATCAGCTTTATATAAATTAACACCAACTGTAAGGTTGTTATTAACAGCGTATGCTAAACCGTAATGGTTCTCTTTTACATCGATATTAGCTGAAGTAGCAGCTGAAGTACCGATTAAACCAGCACCATTATGTTCTTTTCTTGTGTAACCTGCAGTGATTTGTCCCATAGTATATTTAATACCATAGTTTTCACCTTCTCTTTTTTTAGTGTTAGTATCTAGTTTTTGTTCTTCATGCTTAAATGCATAAACGTTTAAACCTTTAACACCAAGATCACCAACAAAGCCAACCTCATATGCTCTTTTTCCACCAGCGTTCATTGAAGCTTCTGAAGCTGCAACTCCTGCGCTGTTTTCAGGAACGTAGTTTATTGAAAAACTTCCAATTCCAGGAGCATTTTGAACTATACCAATTCCAAAGTTTTGGCCAGGTGCTGCACCGATGTTTTGTTGAAACAAAATAGATGAGTCAGTTGTTACTGTTCCCATTCCGTCTACAACGTCTCTTGGGTCATAACCAAAAAGTACACCATTACTTCTTGCAGTGTCTGATCTTTGAATATGATCTCTGCCGATTGTAAGAGTTGTGTTACCCTTAATGAAATCCATATAAACGTTTTCATTAAATAGCGTTCCAGTTTGAGTAGTCTCATTACCATCGTTTTCAAGTGAAAAACCAGCTGCGTAATCCCAGCCGATATTAGTTTTTCCTTTAGTCTGGATATTGATTTGTTGCTCAGTACCAAATCCTCGGTTACTTTGAATGGCGCTATCATTGCTGATTGCTTTATAACCAATTCTAAGTTCACCTGTAACAGATGTTTGTGCTAAAGCACTTCCACCTATCATCACTCCTGCTAAAGCAGAAGTTACAAGTAGTTTTTTCATTTTTTTCCTATTGTTAGTTTAAGTTAATAAATAAAATTCATTAACTCCTGTACTTTTATCAAATCACCTCAATTTTAGTGTTATTTTTTGAATAAATTTATTTTTATTTTCATTTTGTTGTAATTATGCAACATTAATATTGATAGATTTCGCTACTTTTTTGATTTATTAGTAATAAATGTCAAAAATATCCATATATATAACTATTTTTTTTTCGTTGTTGTTTTCAATTGGTTGCTCGAAAATTGATCCAATTACCAATGAAAATATAAATATAGAACCGGACCCAGTTAAAAAAGCTAGGGATGCTGCTGCGCAAGGAGGTGGTATTTTTGGAGATATCAACAAACAAAAATCCTCTAATCAAACTGTAAATTTTGCAACATCAAATGTACTTTGGCAAGCCACTATTAAAAGTTTAGATTTTTTACCGTTAATGAGTTCTGATTATTCAGGCGGAGTGCTTATCTATGATTGGTATTCAGAAGCAAATAACCCACGCGAGCAAATTAAAGTTTCAGTGAGGTTTCTGAGCAATGAATTAAGATCTGAGTCTATTAAAATTACAGCTCATAAAAAAATTTGTGATAGCGCTGATAAATGTTCAAATTCAACGCTTGATGAAAAATTTTCAAATACTATTAAAGAAAATATTATTGCCTCTGCTCGGTCTTTAAAAATACAAGAGGCAAAAAAAGAAAAAAAATAATTTTGAAGGATGGAAAATTATAATCCTTTAAGTGTTGAAAATAAATGGCAGTCTTTTTTTGAAAAAAATCAAATATTTAAAACAAAAAAGAGTTTAGGCAAAAAATTTTATTGTCTTGAAATGTTTCCCTATCCATCAGGAAACATCCACATGGGTCATGTTAGGAATTATACCTTGGGTGATGTTATTGCTAATTTCAAACGTCTAAATGGTTATAATGTTTTACATCCTATGGGTTGGGATGCTTTTGGACTTCCTGCTGAAAATGCTGCAATTCAAAATAAACTTCATCCCAAGGAATGGACTGAAAAAAATATTTCAGTAATGAAAAAACAACTGCAACGTTTAGGGCTATCCATAGATTGGGACCGTGAAGTTTCGACCTGTGATGAGACTTACTACAAACATCAACAAAATTTATTTTCTTTCTTCTATAAAAAAAAACTTGCTTATAAAAAAAAAAGTTATGTAAATTGGGATCCGGTAGACAATACAGTTCTTGCAAATGAACAGGTAATTGATGGTAAGGGTTGGAGGTCTGGAGCGATCGTTGAGAAAAAGGAATTACATCAATGGTTTTTAAATATTACAAAATATTCAGATCAATTATTAAAATCCCTTGATGATTTAAAAGGTTGGCCTGAAAAAGTAAGGCTGATGCAAAAAAACTGGATTGGAAAATCTGTAGGCTGCGAGATTGATTTTATTTCCGATTTTAAAAATACCAAAATTAAAATTTTTACAACACGACCAGATACATTGTTTGGAGCCTCTTTTGTAGCTATTGCTCCTGATCATCCTTTTACCGAATCTTTTAAAAATGAAAAAAATTTTCAGAATTTTAAAGAACTCGCCTTAAAAAATATCGGGACTGAAACATCTTTATCTAAAAATGAAAAATTAGGTTTTAGAACTCCATTTTTTGTTTCGCATCCTTTTTTAAATAAAAAAATCCCAATTTATGTAGCTAATTTTATACTTATGGATTATGGAACTGGAGCTATATTTGGTTGCCCTGCGCATGATCAAAGAGATTTAGAATTTGCTAAAAAATACGATCTAGAAATAATTCCCGTTGTAAGCCCTAATAAATCTGAATCTATCGCGATTAAAAATGAAGCGTATGTCAATGATGGCTATATTATTAATTCAGATTTTCTTAATGACTTGAGTGTTGAAGATGCAAAAAAAAATATTATTAGAAGAATAGAAGAAGGAAAAATAGGAAGTTCTAAAATAATTTATCGTCTTAAAGATTGGGGAATCTCCAGACAAAGATATTGGGGATGTCCAATTCCAATTATGTACAGAGAGGATGGGGAGGTTATTTTAGTTCCAGAAAAGGATCTGCCTATAGAATTGCCTAAAGATATAGATTTTAGCAAACCAGGGAATCCATTAGAAAATCATCCCACATGGAAATATACAAAATGTCCAGAAACTGGAATGAAAGCTATTCGTGAAACTGATACTCTTGATACGTTTGTAGATTCTTCTTGGTATTTTCTTCGCTTCTGTTCACCAAAAGAAAAAAGCAGGCCTTTTAATATAGATGAAGCTAATTATTGGATGCCAGTAGACCAATATATTGGTGGTGTTGAGCATGCAATATTACATCTTTTATATTCAAGATTTTTTACTCTAGCCCTGCAAGACGAATTTAAATTAAAAGTTTCTGAGCCTTTTGAAAATCTTTTTACTCAAGGAATGGTGTGTCATCCAACTTTTAAAACAGGAAAAGGTAAATGGGTTTTTCCAAAGGAAGTTATTGAAAAAGATGGACTATATTTTTTAGATAATAAAGAAAAAGTTTTAAAAGGTGACAGTCAGGCTATGTCTAAGTCTAAGAAAAATATTGTTGATCCTGATGATATTATTAAAATTTATGGAGCAGATGCTGTAAGATGGTTCATATTATCAGATAGTCCTCCGGATCGAGATATCCAATGGAGTGATAGCGGCATTCAGGGTGCATTTAAATACATACAAAAAATATGGCGTATTTGCGAAAAAATAAAAATTTATAAAAAAGAAAAAGAAGAAACTAGTAATAGTTTTTTAATTAAAACAAATATCCTAATAAAAGAAATCACAGAATGTATAGAAAAATTTCATATCAATGTCGCTGTTGCTAAACTTTATGTTTTTTTAAATAATCTCAATGAAGAAATTGACAAAAAAACCTTAAATGAGGAAGAAATTATCAATGCTTATAAAAAATATTTAATTATTATATCTGCCTTCATTCCTTACATTGCAAACGAATGCTGGGAAAAAATTACAAAAGAAAATAATTTAAGTTCACAAGTGTGGCCTAAAATTGAAGATACTCTTATAAAAAAAGATCACTTTGATGTTGTAATTCAGATAAACGGCAAAAAAAGAGCAATTATCAACGCTATTAACAATGAAAATGAGGAAAATGTTTTTAGCAAATCCTTAGCAATTAAAAATATTAAAGTTATATTAGAAGAAAAAACTGTAATTAAAAAAATATTTATAAAAAATAAACTACTTAATATTGTCACTAATGATTAATAAATTTTTCCTAGCTATTATAATCTCAGTTACTTTAACTCATTGTGGGTTCTCACCTATATATACGGGAAATTCTAAACAAGTAATTATTTCTAAATCAGAAATAGTGGGTGATAAAGACCTAGCATTTAACTTGGAACAAAAATTAAATTTTACAAAGGATGAAAAAAATTTGAATGCTTATATCTTTAAAGCTCAGATTTATGATACAGCAGAAAGCTCTCTTGTAGATTCAAGAGGAATATCTACAGAAGAAGTTATTAAATTAACAGTAAGCTATCAATTTCAAGATAAAAATGGTGTTATTATATACCAAGACGCCATAACGAAGGACAAAAGAGTCTCAGTCACTGACAATTTATCAAATAATGTTCTAGTAAAAAATAATGAAAAAAAACTTTTATTAGATTCTATAATTCAAAATATCTTATTTAAATCTAGAGTCTCATTAAATTAGTTTAAATGCTCTTAAAATCACAAGAGATAGTTCTAAAAAATAAAGATTTTTTTAAAGAAAGAGTAATTCTTTTATATGGTGAAAATCAAGATTTGATTAATGATTTAAATCAACAAATTGTATCTAAATTTATAGAAGAAAAAAAAATCTCAAAATCCTTTTTTGAAGAAGATATAATTAAAAATCCAGAAAATATTATAAACTATTATCTCAATGGTTCGTTGTTTGAAGACAATAAAAATATCTCAATAGTTAAACACTGTTCTGACAAAATATTAGAAATTATTAATAAAATTAAAGATAATATTAATAATAATGTTATTATTTTGAACTCTGAAATACTTTTAAAAAATTCAAAACTAAGACAATTTGGAGAATACGATAAATTAGCTATTTGTATTCCTTGTTATCAAGAAACTAAATTTGATATAAAAAAATTTCTTACACAACAAATCCAGATAAATAATATTCAATTATCAGATACTCAAAGTGAAGTGATTATTAATTCTTCTTCTTTAAAAAGATCAAAGATTAAAGAGGTAATGGAAAAATTAAATTTATATAAAAATTCAGGAAAAATTACAGATCAGATAATTGAAGAAATTTGCACTGACGCAGATCTAAAAAAGAACGATGAAATTATTGATATTTTACTATCTAAGAATGAAAAGAATATTAATGAATTCATATCCAATATGTCTAATTATGAAAAAAATTTTATAGAAATAATTATTATTCTAAGATCATTTATAATTAAAATTCTTGATATACAAAAAAATAATAAAAATCTTTCAATAGATGAAAGAATTGAAAGATATAAACCGCCTATTTTTTGGAAAGACAAAGATAGAATAAAAAATATCTTAAAAATTTGGAGTGCCAATAATCTTGAAAAATTTCTTAGTAATTTAAATATTATTGAAACTGAGTTTAAGAGAAATGATCTAAACCAAGATACTCAATTTTATTATTTTTTAACTCAAAACCTATCTAAAATAAGCCTTAAGAACACTAATAATTTTATTTAACTGGTCAAGATTCTTATAAGAAAATTTAATTTCACCAGAATTATTCTTTTTATTTTTAATATCAACTTTTATTCCCATCAAAAGTCCCAGATCACTTTCTAAAGATTTTATATTTGTATCTTTATTATTTCTTGGAATTTTTTTTAGGCTTGAAAAAACCTGCTCTTTTTTAACTAAAAATTCAGCCTGCCTTACAGAAAGATTCTTGTTCACTATTATTTTGGCAAGTTTAATATTGTCAGGAACATTGACTAAACATCTTGCGTGTCCTGCTGTTAATAATCCATCTGAAATCATCTTTTTTATTTCTTCTGGCAAGCCCGCAAGTCTAAGCGTATTAGCAATGTGACTTCTGCTTTTTCCTAAGATTTTTGATAATGTTTCTTGAGAATATCCAAACTTTCTTACCAAATTATCATAACCCAAAGCCTCTTCTATTCCGTTTAAATCTGATCTTTGAATATTTTCTAATATTGCAAATTCTAAAGATTTCTTATCATCAATATTTAAAATAATAACTGGAACTTCATGAATTTTTGCAAGCTGTGCCGCTCTCCATCTTCTTTCTCCAGCAACGATCTCATATTTGTCTTCTGATTTTTTTCTAACGAGTATTGGCTGAATAATTCCTTGTTCCTTAATTGACTCTGAAAGTTCATTAAGCAAATCCTGATTAAAATTTTTTCTTGGTTGAGATGGATTGGCATATACAAAATGTATAGGAATTTTTTCTGAAGAACTTTTAGTTTGCACATTGTCTTGAGGAATATCCCCCATTAATGCTGACAAACCTTTTCCTAAACCTTTAAATTTATTTCCAATCATTTAAGCAACTTTTTTTTCTTCTAAATTTTCTCTGCTTAAAAATTCATCAACAAACTGATTATATGCAAGTGTTCCTGCGCAATATTTATCATATAAAATCACCGGCATTCCAAAGGAAGGGGCCTCGGAAATCCTTACATTTCTTGGTATATTTGTGTTGTAGACCTTATTCCCAAAAAAATTTCTTCCCTCTTTTTCGACATCAGCACAAAGCTTATTTCGCTTATCGTACATTGTAAGGACTATGCCTTGTATTTCTAAATTTGGGTTTAAATTAATTTTTATACGGTCGATTGTCTTAACTAATTGACTTAAACCCTCTAAAGCAAAAAACTCTGTTTGTAATGGAACGACTAATGAATCCGAAATAACTAAAGACATGATTGTAAGAAGACTAAGGGACGGAGGACAATCAATTATGATATAAGAAAATTTCTCTTTTTCTAAATTATTTACAGGATCATCAATAATATTTTTTAATAAAAAAGCTTTTTGAGAATTATTTGCAACTTCAGTTTCAAGTCCTGATAGATCTGCATTTGCTGGTATAATACTTAAATTATCTACTTTAGTTTTTTTTATACACTCAAAAAAAGAATCTTTTTTTATAAGTAAATCATAAATAGATTTTTCTCTTTCACTCTGATTAATCCCAACACCTGTTGAAGCGTTGCCCTGAGGATCAAGATCAATAAGCAAAACTTTGTAATTTTTAAGAGCAAGACCTGAGGCCAAATTAATTGCTGTTGTAGTCTTGCCGACTCCACCCTTCTGGTTTATGACAGAAATTATCCTAGGCATTTACAACCTTAAGTTGTAGTACGTTTAATATTACTAATTTTAAGAATAAAAGATTCATCCGATGTAATGCTTCTAAATTTTTCTACATCAAAAGTATATTTTTTTTTGGCATCCTCCAGCTCTTGTTGATAAGTTTTTCCCTTAAGTAGTATAATACTTTCTATTTTATCATTATTTTTAAAAAGGATGTCGATTGTATCAACTGTGTTCTTGAATGCTCTAGATACTATTGTTGAAATTTTATTGAGCTTAAATTTTTCTATTTTTAAATTAACTATTTTTATGTTTAAATCTAATTTATATGTCAAATCATTCAAAAATTGACATTTTTTGGGACTTTTTTCAATTAATGTAATATTTACATCTTTTTTATTATAATCCATTAATATTTTTAATATAACTCCTGGAAATCCAGCACCTGAGCCCAAATCAATAATTTCTAACTTATCTTCAATTAAATCATATATTTGTGCAGAATCTATAAAATGTCTAGAAAATATATGATTTTCTGTTGTTTTTCCTATTAAATTTAGTAATTTATTACTGCTTACTAGAAAATCTTTATATTTATTTAATTTTTCTATTGTTTCACGTGAAACATTGAATTTTTTAATAAAAAACTCAACATCTTGATCCATATTTTAAGATGCTTTTTTAAGAGTATTTTTACAATAAATCATCAATATATTAATTGCAGCAGGAGTTACTCCGTCTATTCTAAGGGCCTGACCAAAAGTTAATGGCTTTATGTCATTCAATTTTCTTTTTACCTCATTTGAAAGGCCAGAAATTAATTCATAATTAACATTTTTTGGTATTATGAGGTTTTCATCTTTTTCAAATATACTTATGTCTCTTTTTTGCTGTTCTATATACCCACTATAGTGAGACTCTGTTTTTATTAAGTCCTCAATTTCATCTTCATACTTTGGTATATCTGAAAACATAGATCTAATTTTTTCTAAAGTCACATCTTTAAATTTTAAAATCTGCAATAGTGATTTTTTCCTTCCATCTTGGGAGATTTTAATTCCATTTTTTTTTAAAACAGTAGGTGACACTACCTTATTGGATAAAATAGTTTTAAAATCACTTAAGTCGTTGATTTTGTTGATAAATTTAGACTTTCTAATTTCAGATATAAAATTATATTTAATGGCTAAAGGAGTTAATCTTAAATCAGCATTGTCAGCTCTTAGTGTTAATCTATATTCTGCTCTAGAGGTAAACATTCTATATGGCTCACTCACTCCTTTAGTAATCAAATCATCAATCATAACTCCAATGTAAGACTGAGATCTCTCGAATTTTATTGGTTCTAAATTTTTAACTGACTGAGCAGCATTGAGACCTGCCACGATTCCTTGTGCGGCGGCCTCCTCATATCCTGTTGTTCCATTTATTTGACCTGCAAGATACAAATTTTCTATTTTTTTTGTTTTAAGTGTAAAATCTAACTCAGTTGGAAACACATAATCATACTCAATTGCGTATCCAGGTCTTATCATGCGAACGTTCTCTAAACCATTGATTTTAAATAATATTTCTTGTTGAATTTCTTTTGGAAGAGAGGTTGATATGCCATTTGGATACACTATGTTCGTTGTAAGACTCTCAGGTTCTAAAAAAATTTGATGACGTTGCTTATCTTTAAATTTTACGATCTTATCTTCTATAGAAGGACAATATCTAGGGCCGATACTTTTAATCGATCCAGAATACATTGCGCTAAGCTTTAAATTTTTTTCAATAATTTTATGAACCTTGTCATTAGTATAAGTCATCCCACAAGAAATTTGTTTCGCATTAATTTTTTTTGTTAAATAAGAAAAGAAAAAAGGTTTTTCATCAGCAGCTTGCATCTCTAGCTGATCATAATTAATTGTTGTTCCATCAAGCCTTGGTGGTGTGCCAGTTTTTAATCTACCAATTTTAAAATTTAATTTTTTTAACTGCTCGCTTAATCCTAAGGTTGGTTTTTCATCTATTCTTCCTGCTGAAATCTTTTCATCACCAATATGAATAAGGCCATTTAGAAAAGTGCCTGTTGTTAAAATAAATTTTTTTGCTGAAAATGAATTTCCAGACTTAGTTTCAATTGAAATAATTTTTTTTTTGCTAAATTCAAACTTTGTTACAGGATCATAAAAAAAGCTTAAATTACAATAGCTTAATAGTAATTTTTGCATGTATTTTTTATAAAGTTCTCTGTCAGATTGCGTTCTTGGTCCTCTCACAGCATGACCTCTGCTACTATTTAATAATCTAAATTGTATTCCCGATTGATCGGCAACAATTCCCATGATCCCGTCTAATGCATCAATTTCTCTGACTAGGTGACCCTTGCCTAATCCACCTATTGCGGGGTTGCATGACATTTCACCAATTGTGGCAAGTGAATTTGTAATAAGAGCAGTATTAACACCTGATCTTGCTGCAGCTGCAGCGGCTTCACAACCTGCATGACCAGCTCCGATTACAATTACATCAAAATTTTTCTCTAAATTCATATGGGGGTTATATATCCCATTAACTTAAAAGATAAGGTATTTTTATGCTACTTACCGATACAAAAATCTTTAAAGATTCTATCTAATAATTCTTCGACATTAACATATCCAACTATTTCTCCGAGATTCCTAACTGCTAATCTTAAATCTTCTGCTGCTAAATCGATCTGATTGATAGATTTCTTATTAAGACATTTTTTGATAAAAAACACTGTGTTTTCAAGGCTTTTTTTATGTCTTTGTCTTGAGATTATATTATCTTCATTAACTTCAAAGTGATCGTCAATTTTCTTTGATATTGTTTTAACGAGATTAGAAATGCCTAATTTTTTTTTTGCCGAAATTCTAATTGGTTTATAAATTTTATCTTCTAAAAATTTATTTGGTTTTTTAATATCTATTTTATTCAAAACTAAGATTGATTTTTGATCATAAAGTTTTAAGATTTGTTTATCTATTTTTTTAGTGTGATCAAAAATAATTAATTTTAAATCAGAATCTTTAAGATTTTTGTTTGTTAATGAAATCCCTTTTTTCTCAATAATATTTTTTGAACTTCTAAAACCAGCAGTATCAAAAAATCTTACTAATTTTCCATTTAACAAAATACTTGTCTCTATAAGATCTCTCGTTGTGCCAGGAATATTAGAAACAATGGACACTTGCCTATTAGCTAAACAATTAATTAATGATGATTTGCCAGAATTAGTTGGTCCAACGATTGAAACCTTAAATCCTTCTCTAATTTTTTCCGAATTCTCACCTTTTCGTATAATTTCTTTAATTTTATCATTTATTTTCAATAACTTATCTCTATTATTTAAAAAGACATTATCACCTACTTCATCGTCGGAAAAATCAATGACCGCCTCATAATCAGAAAGTATTTTGATCACTTCATCTCTTAAATTATTGTAAACTTTTGTAGTATCCTCATTCATTACTTTTAGAGCCTGAGTTCTTTGAAGTTCTGTCTCTGAATTTATTAAATCAATTAAACTCTCCGCCTGTAACAAGTTAATTTTTTTATTAAGAAGGGCAGTCTTAGTAAACTCTCCTGGTTTGGCTAATCTACAGTTTTTAAATCTAGATAAGGTTTTTAAAAAATATTTAATAACTGCATTGCTTCCGTGAACATGAAATTCAACCACGTCATCACCCGTGTAACTATTAGGTTTTGGAAAAAATATAAAAATTCCTTTATCAATAATCTGATTTTTATTGTCATAAAATGAAGAAAAATTAGCTACTCTTGGCTTAATTTTTTTAAATTTAGTTACTCCTTTAGCTACTTTAAAAGCATCTTTTCCCGAGACTCTTATAACTGCTAAACCGGATGTTCCGGGTGCTGTTGCTAACGCGAATATTGACATAAAAAAACGATATGATTTAGTTTTAATATAAATGTCAACTTTCCAATTATCATTCAAAACAAAACTAGGCTTTGTCTCGGTTATGGAAGTGGATGGTTATATTACTGATATTGCTTTTAAGAAAATATCAAAACAAAAAAGTAGCCCCCAATTACTGAAAGTTAAAAATCAAATTAAACAATTTTTAAATAGAAAGATAAAAAAATTTAAATTCAAAACAAAAACTATCGGATCGAAAACACAGTTAAAAGTTTGGAATGAAATTAAAAAAATAAATTATGCGAAAACTGTCTCTTATAATTTTATTTCTAAAAAGACAAAATTACATCCAAGACATGTTGGAAGAATTTGTGGTCAAAACAGATTATTACTTTTTATTCCTTGCCATAGAGTGATTAGATCCAGTGGTTTAATGGGTGGTTTTTCAGCAAAGGGTGGTATTAACTTGAAAAATAAAATACTTAAATTTGAGAAATTAAATAAATAAACCTTTATTAGCTATATTCACAAAATTCTTTTTAAGAAAAGAATTCTTATCAATATTAGAAAGTGTATTCTTTCTTATGGCAGCATAGCTATCAATCTTAACATCAAATATTTTTCTAATCCCATCAATCAATGTTGCAAACGTAAGATTGTTTAAACTTGTCTCATCTAAATATTTTTTAATAAAAATATCATTGCCAATCTCTAGACCTAAATTTTCAGAATATTTAATAACTTTAATTAGGGAAAATATGTTTCTTAAAGTCATATTCCAACCCTGACCAGCTATGGGATGAATTTTATTGGCTATGTCGCCAAACAATAAGGTTCTCTTGGAATCTTTTAACTTATTAAAAATATAACTTAAATTAAACTTATTAATCTCAGAGATAGAGATTATTTCATTAAATAATTCTCTAAAATGAGTATTAAAAAATTTAGATAAATCCTTCTTGCTTGATACGTATTTTTTATTAATTGAATTATTTTTAATAGACCAAATTACGGAAGTCTCTGTTCTTGAAACCGGCAGAAATGCTAAAGGTCCATCTTTTAAAAAAAATTGCCTTGCAGAATTATTTATAATTTTTTTATGATGTAGATTAAAAACATATGCATCTTCGTTATATGACTTATCTATAACTTTTCTTAATTTGAATTTTGATAATAAAAAAAGATTATTAGCAGAAGCCAAAATAATAAGGTTATAATTTTCTATATTTAAATCTTTAAAAGTAATTTCTTTGAAAAATTTATTATCTCTAATTGACGATATTTCTTTGTTGATAAATTTAATATTTTTTAAACTTTTTAATTTTTTATTAATTTCCGAAGATAAAGTATTGCCATCAATAATGTAGGCTAATGCCTCTTTTTTATTAGATGCTGAAAAATGAAGATCTTGTTTTAAACTAATGTATGAATAAGAGTCATGTAGGTAAATATTCTTAACAACATTTGATTTTTTTTTAATATCTTTTAGTCCGTAAAGACATAATTGATCTAAAGAATTTTTGCTTAGCGCTAACTTAGTTGGCCTAATTTTTTTTTTGTTAAGATCTTGTTCAACTATATCTATTTGCAATTTAAATTTTGATAACAAATAGGCAATTGTTAAGGCTGTGAGACCCGAACCAATAATACAAATTTTTTGAGAGTTAAGCATGATTGTCTTTTGCTTTGGAATTCTATCAACTGAATATTAATGATACAAAGGTTTTAATTGTGATTCGCTGAGTAAAATATGGAAAAAATAATAATATTTATTAAAGTAAAATTAATTGAGCTTGCTGGCATAATAACTATTTTTTCTGGTCTTGCGTATTTTATCTCGTTAACAACATACTCAGCAAATAGCATAAGCTACGTATTTCCTTCAGAAAAAAATATTCATAACAAATTCTTTTCTTTTTTTTATTATCTTTCTGATTTTTTCCTACAAGCTTTTGGTATTTTAGCTTTTTTAATATTTCTCAATCTAATTATCTGGGGTGGATATTTAATAGTTAAAAAAAAAATTGAGAATTTCTCTGTAAAACTATTATTCTTAATTCTATCTATTATTTTTGGAGCTTTATTCTTCTCAATCAATATAGATCAAAGTTTTTGGCTTCCTGATAATGGCTTCGGTGGTTTCGTTGCTAATTTTATTTCTGAAAAATTAAATATAAAAAATAATTCATTTGGAGCTTATCTTTCGGTTATTTTTTTATCAATATCTCTAATGTGTTTTTATTTCAGTGCAGGATTAAATATTCAAGAATGGAAAATTATTTTTATAACCACAGGAAATTTATTAAGTTTTTTTCCAAAATTAATCTTTAAAATATACGTTAAAAGAAAAAATACTGAAGAAATTGCTATTAATGTGCCTGTACAAGAAAATATTACTCAAAAAATTCAAGAAGAAATCTCAGTACAAGAGGTTTCTCCTCAGCAACAACTTCCTTTAGAAAGTACAAAAACTGAAAAATCTGCAAGCTTTAAAATCCCTCCTATAAAATTACTTGATGATCCAGTAAAAATAGAAAATCAATTAGATGAGGAAAGTTATAAAACTCAATCAAAATTTCTCGAGAATGTTCTTTTAGACTTTAGTATTTCAGGCGAAATAAAACGAGTAAGCGCCGGACCTGTTGTAACTTTATATGAATTTGAGCCAACGGCAGGAATTAAAACATCGAAAATTATTAATCTTTCTGAAGACATTGCCCGCAACACAAGCTCTATATCAACTAGGGTGGCGACTGTTCCTGGAAAAAGCACCATAGGAATAGAAATACCAAACAAAGTAAGAGAAAATGTTGCGTTAAAAGAAATAATTTCTAGTAAAGAATTTAATAATAAAGACATTAAAATTCCAATAACACTTGGAAAAAGTATTTCAGGATTTCCGATTGTTGGGGATTTAGTTTCGATGCCACATCTTTTAATTGCAGGAACTACAGGATCTGGAAAATCAGTCTGTATTAATACTTTAATTTTATCAATTCTTTACAGACACAAACCTGATGACTGTAAACTTATTATGATTGATCCAAAAATGTTGGAGCTTTCTATCTATCAAGGAATTCCACACCTTTTAACTCCTGTTATTACTGAGCCTAAAAAAGCAACAACGGCTCTGAAATGGGTCGTTAAAGAAATGGAAAAAAGATATCGGGAAATGACTGAGATTGGAGTGAGAAATATTTCAGGATTTAACGATAAAGCATCTTCTGAGAGTAAGAAAAAAATGCCTTACATTGTTGTTATAGTTGATGAAATGGCGGACTTAATGATGATTGCAGGCAAGGAAATTGAGAACTACATACAAAGACTTGCGCAGATGGCTAGGGCTGCTGGAATTCATATTGTTATGGCAACACAAAGACCAAGCGTTGATGTTATTACAGGTACAATTAAAGCTAATTTTCCAACTAGAATATCATTTCAAGTAACATCAAAAATAGACAGCAGAACTATATTGGGAGAGCAGGGCGCTGAATTATTACTTGGTAATGGCGACATGCTCTTTATGTCTTCAGCAAGCAGAATAATAAGAATTCACGGTCCTTATGTTTCTGAAAAAGAAATAGAAAGGGTTTCAACATTCTTAAGACTTCAAGGCTCACCGACTTACATTGAAGAAGTAACTAGGATTGAAGAACAAGAAAATGATGAAGTGGTTTTAAACTCAGAAGGAAAAGATGAATTATATAATAAAGCAGTTGAAATAATTAAAACTGAAGGCAAAGCATCTACTAGTTTTTTACAAAGAAAACTTGGAATTGGTTATAATAGGGCGGCTAGAATTATTGATCAAATGGAAGAAGAAAAAATAATTAGCCCAGCAAATCACGTAGGTAAAAGAGAAATCTATTAAAATAAATGAAGAAATTTTTATACATTGTTTTAACAATGTTAATTTTTCTCAGTGCTAATACAAAAGGATCTGAAAAAGAAAAAATAATTGAAAATTTAAAAAAAATAAATTCTATTAAATTCAATTTCACGCAGACCACAAATGACATAACAGAAAATGGAAATTGTATTATTGTTTACCCAAAAAAAATGCGATGTTTATACGAAGAGGAAGATAAAGAGATTGTTGTGAATGATGATTATTTATTCCTAATAAATAGGAGAGAAAACAAGAATTATAACTATAATATCAAAGACACTCCTTTAGGAGTTATGTTAGACAAAGAAAATATTATAGAAAAATTATCAAAAGTAGAAAAATTTAACAAAATAGATAAAAATATAATTGCAATTATTGATCTAAACTCTCAAGAAAGTATTGAGATCTATTTTAACTCTAAAGAAATGAATATTGTAGGATGGAAAATAAAAAATTATGACAAATCTAGTCTAGAATTCTTAATGAAAAATATCTCAACAAACATTAATACGAACGAAAAATTTGAAACTCCTAAATAAAAAATTATAAGTTTTCTGGATTGAAAAATATTTTTTCTGTTTTAAAAACTTTCATACCTCTTGCAAGATAATTTTTTAAGGCATTAGGATGATCAAGCGTGCATGTATGAACCCAAACTTTATTAATCTTCTGGTTAAAAGAAGTTAATATTGCATCAGTTAACAAATGCCCGCCAATTCCTTTTCCATAAAATTCTTTAAATATTCCAAAATAAGGTATCTCCATTGAGGGGACTTTTGGGTCATAAAGTAACTCATAATATCCTGCTAAATTATTATTTTGTTTTAAAATATATAATTTAAAAAAGTCATTACTGATATAATCCAACCAATCTTGATCACTCCACTTTAGTCTGTCTCTCCAAAAAAAATCTCTTCCTACCTCTTTGTAAAGAAATTTACAAAAATCTATTGTTGGTTTTTTTTCTAAAACAACTTCTAGATTTTTTTCTTTACAATTTGATTCTGTTAAATCGCTCCTTGAAAGAAGATGTAGATAAAATCTATCTATGGATCTTTCCATATTACTTATGGATCATTCTTCCTAATTTTTCTCCGCCAAAGATATGAAAGTGCAAGTGGGGAACCTCTTGACCGCCATCTATTCCATTATTTCCTAAGTACCTATATCCAGAAGAAGACACGCCTAGAATGCTGGCAACTTTGCCCAAAGCTCTAATTAGGCCCTCAATTTCTTCACTTTTAGCATTAGCTGCAAAATCGTTCATATCTACATAAGCGCCCTTTGGGATTACCAAAACATGAACCTTTGCTTGAGGATTAATATCTTTAAATGCCAAAGTAAACTTGTCTTCGTAAATTTTATCACAAGGAATTTCCCCTCTTAAAATTTTGGCAAATATATTATTTTTATCGTACATTTTTTTTTCTACTTCTCTTCTCTTGAATTCCTGAAATTTTTTGTCTTCTCTTTAACTCTTTCATAATTAAAGCTATTGAAATTTTTTTAAACTCTAGAAGAACTAAGAAATGATATAATAGATCTGAAGCTTCGTGAATTATATTTTTTTTATTAGAATATTTAGATGAAGTCGCAAGTTCTCTTGCTTCTTCCATAAATTTTTTTATACAAAAATTCTTTCCTTTTTTAAAAAGACTTGCCGTATATGAAATGTTTGGATTTTTATTCTTTTGTTTCTTTATCTTTTTTGTAAGCTGTTCTAAATTTTTAAACATAGTTAAATTCTTATTGGTATTCCCTTTTTAATTAAATAGTTTTTTGCATCCATTATTGAATATTCGCCATAATGAAAGATTGAAGCTGCTAAAACCGCACTAGCTAAACCTATATTAAAACCTTCATATAAATGATCGAGATTACCGACTCCTCCTGATGCTATCACTGGTATAGACACTAAGCTTGAAATAGCCTTTGTTAACTCAATATCATAACCCGTTTTTGTCCCGTCTTTATCCATAGATGTAAGAAGAATTTCTCCAGCACCATTTTTTTCGGCAATTTTAGCATATTCAATAGCATCAATGCCTGTAGAATTTCTTCCTCCATGAGTAAATATTTCCCATTTATTATTTCCTATTTTTTTTGCATCTATTGCAATTACTATACATTGAGATCCAAATCTAATTGCGCTCTCTTTAATAAAATTATGATTTTTTACTGCCGCAGTATTAATTGAAACTTTATCTGCGCCTGCGAGTAAAAGACTTTTAATATCTTCGATGCTACTAATGCCACCGCCAACAGTTAGAGGAACAAAACAACTTTTTGCTGTTTCGCTTACCTTGTCTAATAAAATTTTTCTATTTTCGCTTGATGCGGTGATATCTAAAAAACATATTTCATCAGCACCGCCTTTATCATATATTTTTGCCTGCTCTACTGGATCGCCAGCATCTTTTAGATTTACAAAATTGATACCTTTTACAACTCTGCCATCTTTAACATCAAGACAAGGTATAATTCTTTTTTTAAGCATTTTTTTTAAACAAATTTTTTAAGTTCATTTAGAGAAATAGATTTATCATAAATAGCCTTACCAATAATAACTCCATAAAATAACTCGGCTTTATGTAATTTTCTTATATCTTTTATGTCTGAAACTCCGCCAGAAACGACTAATGGAATATTAACTTTTGTGACTATTTTTTTTAGCTGAGAAAAATTAACCCCAGTCTTTGTTCCGTCTCTATTTATGTCTGTATAAATAATTCTAGAAACCCCAAAGTCTTCTAACTTTTTTGAAAAATGCATAAGTTTTATTTTTGTTTGCTTGACCCAACCTTTAATAGCTAAAAAATTATTTCTAACATCTAAAGCAACAGCTATTCTTCCTGGAAATAAATCACATGCTTTCTTTAGAATCTTTGGGTTTTGTATAGCCATAGTTCCAACAACTACCGTTGAAACTCCATTTTTAATCCAAAAAGATATTTGTTTTAGAGTTCTGATTCCTCCTCCTAATTGCACTTTTAAATCAGTGTTTTTAATGATTTTTATTATAACTTTTTTATTCTTAGATCTTCCTTTTAAAGCACCATCAAGATCTACGAGGTGCAGATCTGTAAAACCTTTTTTTTTAAATTGAAGCGCCTGATTATATGGAGAGGAATTAAATATAGTCGTTTTATTAAAATCTCCTTTATAAAGTCTTACACATTTTCCATCTTTTAAATCTATTGCTGGGAATATTATCATTATAAATTCCAATTCAAAAAGTTAGACAATAACTTAATCCCATTTTCCTGACTCTTTTCAGGGTGAAATTGGGTGCCAAAAATATTTTCTTTTAAAAGAGCGACTACTACTGGTTCTTCATAATCCGTTTTACAAATAACATCATTAATATTTTCTGCTTCAAATGCATAACTGTGAACAAAATAAAAATGGGATAAGTTCTTAATATCTAAAAATAAATCATTTTTTTTAACAACGCTAACTTCATTCCATCCCATATGAGGTAATTTTAAATCTTTATTATTAAGTTTTATTTTTTTTACAGCGCCTTTAATCCAGCCAAATCCTTTAGTAACCTCTTCTTCAAATCCTTGATCTGAAAAAAGCTGCATACCAACACAAATTCCAAAAATCGGTTTTTTTTTAATTAAGACAAATTCATTAATAGAATCCCATAATCCAGATATATTTTTTAATCCTAAAGCACACTGTCTATAAGAGCCTTGACCGGGCAATATAATCTTGTCTGAATCTAAAATATCTTTAGGCTTGTTGGATATTCTTATATTTATTTTTTTATTAACTTTTGTAGCTGCGACTTCTAAGGCTTTTGAAACGGAATTGAGATTCCCCGTTCCATAATCAACTATTGATACATACATTTAAAAAATCTTTAAAGTATTCCTTTAGTGGAAGGCAAAGAATCTCCTGCTCTTGCATCTTTTTCTAATGCAAGACGTAAAGCTCTCGCCAATCCTTTAAAACAAGATTCAATAATGTGGTGACTATTATCACCATAAATATTTTCTATGTGCAAAGTAATACCAGCGCTTTGTGAAAAGGCCTGGAACCATTCTTTAAATAGTTCAGTATCCATTTCTCCAAGCTTTTCTACTTTTAATTTTACATTCCAAACTAGGTAAGGTCTGTTTGATATATCAAGCGAAACTCTGCTTAATGTTTCATCCATTGGAATATAAGCATGCGCATATCTTTTAATGCCCTTTTTATCTCCCAAAGCTTTAGCAATAGCTTCGCCTATAACAATTCCTGAGTCTTCCGTTGTGTGGTGGAGATCAATGTGTAAATCACCTTTTGCTTTCAAATTTATATCTACCAAAGAGTGTTTTGATAGCTGTTCAAGCATGTGATTTAAAAAACCAATTCCTGTATCTATATTATAAACGCCTTTGCCATCTAAATTTACTTCTGCCTCTATAGATGTTTCTTTGGTTTTTCTATTAACTTTTGCGATCCTCATATGAATTAATAATCTATATATAGAAAAACTAACGTTATCAATAAATTAGCTTTAATAGTTAAATAAATACTATTCTATAATCTTTTTTTTAATCTTAATAAAAAAGCTCCTGATCCACCTAAATTTTGATCTGGCTCTTCCATAGAATTAATAATATCTGAAAAATTATCTTTGATAAAATTTGGAATTGCATATTTTAGTAAGCTTAAATCTTCTGACAAATAAGGATTCTCCTTAACCTTAGATCTTAAGCCTTTGCCTGTAATGATTAAAATATTTCTTAAATCTTTCTGGTAACAATTTTCTATAATGCCTCTTATCTTCTCAAAAGATTCTTGCAATGAGTAACCGTGTAAATCTATTTTAAAATCAATATGATCTTGCTTTTTATTTCCTTTTACAGATTTTTTAGATATTTCGCCTTTATCACCATCTAAAAATTTCTGATTTTTAAAATCTTCCCAAGCTTTTATATCTTCTACGTTTGTAGGATTTTTATTATTCTTTGACATGCACATCCTGTGCAATTTCAGTTAAACTCCAAGTAGGGTCATCAGAATTTAGATCTCTTGAAAAGCTCCAAACATCATTAACCGTTTGAATCTCCTCGGGACTGCCCTCAATAATATTGTTATTAGCATCTTTAGTGCAGGATATAATCTCGCTCACAAATCTAGTTTTGACAGTATAAAAACTATCTTTCTTATCTACATTCTCTATTTTTGCTTTTTTAATTCCTATAAAAGTAAATTGATTAACATATTTTTTATTTTTTCTTTCATCAAGAACACCGACAAAGCTTTTATAAACTTCTGGTGATGTTAAATCTTTTAAAGTTTTTTTGTCTGCAGCTGCAAATGCGTTCACAATCATTTCATAGGCTGCTTGAGCGCCTTTTAAAAAAGTCTCTTCTTTAAATTCTTTTAAATTAATATTTTCTTGGCTTCTAGATGGGTTAACATCCTCAAACTGGGCATCAACTACAACTGATTTCTTTGCTCTAACAGGACCATCTTCAGCTCCTTTACCAAGAACATTCCTAAGTCTTAAAATAATTATACCCGCCACTATGGCAAGCAATACAATATCTATATAGCCAAAATTGTCATTCATTTAAGGGTATTTTAGATTAAATAGTTAAAAATTAATACATCTAAATTTAGATCGAATTAAATGATATTTAATATAAAAAAATATATTTAAATATTACAAAAATTCATATTTTTAAAATGAAAGAAAAAAATAAAGAAAGTTCTAGATATCAAATCATAGCAAACTACGTAAAAGATTTGTCTTTTGAAATTCCATCTCCAGACTGCTTTGTAGATGCAGCTCAAAATCTTGGTAAATATGAGACAAAGGTTGATATTTCTAACAAACCTCTAAAAAATGGGATGCTAGAACTAAATTTAAAACTTATTTTTGAGGCACCAAAAGAAGTGCTAAATAAAATTCACGCCGAAGCATGTCTTGCTGTAGTATTTAAAGTTACCGACACAGAATTAAAAGCAGAGGAAATTAAAAGAATTATTCTTGCAGAAATACCTGATTTATATGCAAAAAAACTAACAGATCTTATTACAGAATTATTTCAAAAATCAGGCTTTAAAGAATTTAAATTTAAGAAAGAAATTAACTTTGACGAACTATACAAACAACAGTCTGCTAATCTAACGCAAAAGCATTAGAAACATTTTTTTTTAAAAATTTCTTATATTCTTCCACTTGTTCTGGTAAAATTTTAACAATAATACCTTCTCTATTCTCATTGCTCATCTTCATCTTTTCATTAAAAGTTTTATCATTAGACATTAGATCAAGCGTTAATTCCTTTTTATCAATTAATTCGATGTAAACTTTTGAGAGTAAATGACAGTCCAAAAGTGCAGAATGCTTTTCTCTAGCCTCAATACTAATTTTAAATCTCTTACACAGGGCGTCTAAGCTATTCCCAACACCTGGAAACTTAAATCTAGCTATCTGCAATGTGTCTAAAATATCAGATTTTAGAATTGGTTTTATATTTAGTCTTCTTAATTCATTATTTAAGAATCCAAGATCAAAATCTGCATTGTGAATAATAAGTTTTTTATCTTTAATAAAATTAAGGAAATCTTTAGCAACATCTTTAAACTTGGGTTTGTTTGATAAAAATTCATCAGAGTAGCCATGGACACTAAAAGCGTCTGCTGAGACCTTAGTCTCGGGATTTAAAAAAGTATGAAAAATATTTTTTGTTGGGATGTGATTGCTTAATTCCACGCAAGCAATTTCTACGATTCTATCTTTCTCTGCTGACAGCCCCGTTGTCTCTGTATCTAAAATAACTTCAATCATTAATTTAAAAGAATCTTATCAATAATTTTTTTTACCTGCAATTTAACTTTATTTTTGGAACTGTTATAAATTATAAAATCTGCATAGTTTTCTTTGATCTTTTCGCTTGTCTGTTGTTTTTTTAATATATTTAAAAATTGTTTATCTAAATTTTTTCTTTTTTTAATTCTACTTAAAAAAGAACTAGATCCAGTTTTAACAAGAATAAAAATATCAACAAAATCGAACATTTTATTTTCTACTAAAAGCGGAACATCTAAAACGACTAATTTATTTTTTTTAAATTTAGTTAGAAAAAGAGCTAATTTCTTTCTAACTGTTGGGTGAAGAATCTTGTTCAAAAATCTAAATTTATTTGGGTTTTTTTTAAGAGAAGCCCTAAGTTCCTCTTTGTTTATTTTGCTCTTATAAAGTTTTAACTTAAAAAATTTTGAAATTTTTTTATTAATAATCTTATTATTCTTATAAATATTAGCAACTTCATTATCTGCTGAAAAAATATTAAAACCTATTTCTCTAAAAATATTTGCAACATAAGATTTGCCGCTTCCAACTGATCCTAAAATACCCACTCTAACCATTAATTTTTTTTCTAAGTTTTTTATAAATATCTTTTGTTATCTTTGGGTTTTTCTTATTCCAAATATAAAATGCTTTCTGCGCTTGATAAATAAACATATCCAGTCCTGTGAAAGTTTTGTGGCCATTCTTTCTTGCATCCTTTAAAAACCCTGTATTCTCTGGGTTATAAACAATATCAACCACATTAATTTTTTTGTCAAAAATACTAAAATCAAATTTTAAATCCTTCTGGCCAAGCATACCAAGGCTTGTAACATTAATTAAAATTTGGGCATTTCTAAAAAATTTGTAGCGATCATCCCATTTAATTGGATAAATAATTTTTTTAAATTTCTTTTTAAAAGTTTTTAGCTTCGAAAATGTCCTATTAGTTATATATATTTTTTTTACTCCCTTTTGGATTAAAGCAAGAATAATGGAAGAAGTTACGCCTCCAGCTCCAATAATGCCTGCTACTTTAATTTTATTCGTAACTTTTTTTATTACGCCATAAGAAAAACCATAAACATCCGTATTGTCTCCAACTAATTTTTTTTTGTTTAAGTAAACGGTATTCACTGATGAGGTTTTTAATGCGTCACCCTTTAAAACATCTAAATGCCTAATGATGCTATTTTTAAAAGGAATAGTCACATTAATACCCTCTATCTCCTTTTTTCTAACTTTAGTTAAAATTTTTTTTATTTCTCCTTGAGTTGTTTTTAATTTTTTGTATTCACAATTAATTTTATTTTTATGAAACCAATAATTATGCAACAAAGGAGATAATGAATGTTTAATGGGATTTCCAATAACTAAAAAGTTTTTTTTATTTTTCATTTAATTTATAATAGTTAATTAATTGTTTAATTGGCATTCCCATCACAGAATATTCGTCTCCTTTTATTTCTTCAAATAAATCTTTACCCGTTCCTTCTATTTGATAAACGCCATATTTCTTAATTGTCTCAAGTCCCACTTTTGCTAAATAGTCTTTAATAAAACTGTCTGTTAACCGTTTCATCTTTAAAACAACCTGTTCGGTGTGCATCCAAATAGTCGAGCCATTTTTACTCAAACAAATAGAGCTAAACAAAGAATGTTCTTTGCCATTTAGTCTTTTCATCAAGCTAGATGCTAATTCCATATTTTCTGGCTTATTGAATATATTGCCCTCTAAATCCAAAACTTGATCTGCCCCGAGAACATCCTGGTTATAAATTTTGCTGCTTATTTTTTTTGCTTTTGTCTCCGCAAGAGCTCTTGAAATATCAAATGAACTAAATTTTTCTGCTAATAAAGAATTTTTTATTTCGTCCTCATCTACATTGGCCACTTCTACTTTAACATTAAAACCAAAATCATTTAATATTTTTAGCCTTATCCCGCTTGCGGATGCTAAAATTATATTTCTCATTAACTGTTTTTAATTTCGTGAATCTTTATAATTGAAGCTGCGGTTTCTTCTACTGATTTTCTTGTTACATCAATTGTTGGGATATTGTTTAACTTAAAAACTTTCCTGCTTTCTTCCAGCTCTTCTCGGATCCTCTCCAAATCAACATAGGATGTATGTTTTTCTTCGCTCAATGTGTTGAGTCTGTTTTTTCTTATATCCACCAATCTTTCGGGGTCGGCAATCAATCCTACAATTGTCTTTTTTTTATTCTTCAAAATATCTTCTGGTATTTTTTGATTTGGAACCATTGGAATATTAGCTGATTTATAACCTCTGTTTGCAAGATAAATGGTTGTTGGCGTTTTGCTTGTTCTGCTAATGCCTAAAATAATTATATCGGCCTCTAAAATTGTTTCTAATTTTTGGCCATCATCATGCTCAATACTAAATTGCATTGCGGCAATCTTTTTATAATATTCTTTATTTAAAATGTGTTGACCGCTCGGTTTTCTGTTGGCTTTTCTATTAAGGGCTATTTCAAATTTTGGAATTAAATAATCTAAAACACCAAAACAGGGAATTTTATGCTTCTCTGTTTCTTGGACTAAAAAAGAGGTAACAGCAGGCTCCACAAGAGTATAAAGCACTATCGAATTTCCTAATTTGTCACATTTTTCTAATAGTGTTGCAATTTGAGCCTCCGTTCTAACAAAAGAGAAATGGTGTAAATTATTATTAAAATTTTCAAACTGAGCTTTTAGAGCAAGAAATATTCTATCTAGAGTTTCTCCGGTTGAATCGGAGACTAAAAAAACGTTATATTTTGTGTTCATAATCCTGTTGGCAACCCTTTATAATTATCATTTATACATTTTTAACTTTAAAAAAGGCAAAGGTTAACAGTTAATAAATTATTATTATTTAACTAATAACATTAATAAGTACGTTTTTTTAAATACTTAGAAACGTGTGTAATTTTAAATAAACGACATAAATATAAAGTTATTAAGAAAATTTAATCAACAAAACTTGTTAATAAACTGTTAATAAAAATATAAACACATTACTAACAGAACCATATAACACTACTATTTTAACTAATATTTATTAATGAATAGTTCTCTTCAAAGTTCTCTTTTAAATAAAAAAAAAATTTCTCCTATTTGGTTTATGAGGCAAGCAGGGAGATATCTTCCAGAATATCAAAAAATAAGAAAGAAAAATAAAAATTTTATTAATTTTTGCCTAAATATAAAAGATGCTACAGAAGTTTCATTACAACCTATAAATAGGTTTAATTTAGACGCAGTTATAGTTTTTTCAGATATTTTATTAATTTTAAATGCAGTTGGTCAAAAGGTAGAATTTAAAGAAAAAACAGGACCTATTTTAGAGAATTACGATTTAAATAAATTTTATAAAACACCAGACAAAAACTTTATAAAAAACTTAAAAAACGTTTATAAAATTTTAAAAAACATAAAAAAAGAACTACCCAAAGAAAAAGCACTAATAGGTTTTGCAGGTTCTCCGTGGACGCTTTTGGTTTATATGATCAACAAAGGATCACCGAAAAAGAAAAAAAATTTATTAAAAAATTTAAAAAAGAAAGAAGTAATAAAAATAATTAAAAGACTAGAACGCTTAGTCTATATTCATTGCAAAGAACAAATATTAGCAGGTGCCGACGTTATACAATTATTTGATAGTTGGGCTGGTTTAATTAACAAAGGAAGCTTGAAGGAACTTTGTATTAACCCAAATAAAAGCATTGTTAATAAACTAAAAAAAAATTTTCCCAACATCCCTATTATTTGTTTCCCCAAGGGAATTAACGAAAATATTAATACTTTTATAAAAACAGTAAACCCCCATGGAATTAGTATCGATTATGATATTAATTTAAAGAAATTAGATTTAAATAATAATGTGGTTTTTCAAGGCGGAATGAACCCAAAATTTTTATTAGGAAACAACCAGAAAATGTTTAGAGAGGCAAAAAAATATTTAGATTTTTTTAAAAACAAACCATACATCTTTAATTTGGGTCACGGGATATTACCCAAAACAAAACCAGAGAATGTTAAGAAACTAATTGAGTTTGTAAGGGACTATAATTTATGAGTTTTGACTTAGATAAAATAAATCATCCAAAAGTCAAATTTGGGAAAACCGGGGTTTTGTTGGTTAACCTTGGAACGCCAGATTCGACAAGTTGGTGGGATATTAGAAAATATTTAAGAGAGTTTTTGTCAGACACAAGAGTAATAGAGGTCAACCCTGTTCTTTGGCAAATAATTTTAAATTTATTTATATTAACCTTTAGGCCGTCAAAAACGGCCCACGCTTATAAAAAGATTTGGATGAACGATACTAACCAATCCCCACTTAGATATTACACAAAAAGCCAAACCCAAAAATTAAAAGAAAATATGGGTAATGAAACCGTTATTATTGATTTTGCAATGAGGTACGGAAACCCAAGTATAAAAAGTAAATTAGAATTTTTGCAAAAAGAGGGGTGCGAAAAAATTATTATTTTTCCTTTGTATCCGCAATATGCAGCCGCGACCACAGCAACAGTGTGCGACGAGGTTTATAGAAATTTAATAAAAATGAGATGGCAACCTAGTTTACAAACTATTCCACACTATGAAAGCGAACCTTTATTTATTGATGCGCTTGTAAAAAGTATAAAAAAGAAAGTGTCAGAAATTAAATGGAAACCAGATTTAATTTTAGCATCTTATCACGGGATACCTAAAAAATATTTCACAAAGGGCGATCCATATCATTGTTATTGTCAAAAAACGACGCGGCTTATCAAAGAAAAATTTAAAGACATCCCAATTGAGACAACTTTCCAGTCAAGATTTGGACCTGAAGAATGGTTAACGCCCTACACGGATAAAACTTTAGAAGAGCTTCCTAATAAAGGTAAAAAAAATGTGCTTATGATATGTCCAGGATTTTCATCAGATTGCGTTGAGACTTTAGAAGAAATAGCAATTCAAGGAAAAGAAAGTTTTATAGAAAACGGCGGAGAAAACTACGATGTTGTTCCTTGCCTAAATGATAATGAAGATCATATTAAAATGATGGAGCATATTGTTAAAAAATATTTAATTAATTAATGAATTTATATTTAACACTTAAAGCAATTCACATTATTGCCGTCATTTCCTGGATGGTTGGCCTTTTGTATTTACCAAGATTATTTGTTTATCACGTTGAAAACAATAGTGCTGATGTGTCAAAAACTTTTAAAGTAATGGAAAAAAGATTAATGAAAATAATTATGAACCCAGCCATGATTATTACTTGGTTGACCGGTTTGTCTATTTTATGGATTTCAGGATTAGGCAGTATTTTTTCTTTGTGGATGTCTATTAAGTTTTTATTCGTGATTATTCTCTCTGGTTATCACGGTTTTTTATCTAAATGTTTGAAAGATTTTGAGTTAGATAGAAATAATAAAAGTTCAAAATTTTTTAGAATTATTAATGAAATACCAACTATAATACTGATAATCATTGTCTTTTTGGTTATTTTTAAACCCGCTTGAAATATAATTAATTATTGTTATATTCGTCTCACACCTAAAAGTTTCACAAGACAATCCCAAACATAAATGAACTTACAAGACCTAAAAAATAAAACACCAGCAGATTTAATTTTAGAAGCTGAAAAGCTAGGAATCGAAAATCCAAGCACAATGCGTAAACAAGAAATCTTGTTTGGAATTCTTAAAAAACTTGCCGAAAAAAATGAAAAAATTACTGGAAGCGGTGTTCTTGAAACACTACAAGATGGCTTTGGTTTTTTAAGAGCTACAGAGTCAAATTACTTACCAGGACCCGATGATATTTATGTAAGCCCAAGCCAAATTAGAAGATTTGGTCTTCGAAAAGGAGATACAGTTGAAGGAGAAATTAGGGCCCCAAAAGATTCTGAGAGATATTTTGCGCTTTTACAAGTTAGCAAAATAAATTTTGAAGATCCTGAGAAATCTAGAAATAAAATTAACTTTGATAATTTAACGCCTCTGTATCCAGATGAGCGTATAAATTTAGAGGTTGAATCCAACAAAGCAGATAAAAAACCAGATTTGACAGCAAGACTAATTGACCTTGTAACTCCTATTGGAAAAGGCCAGAGAGCTTTAATAGTATCGCCACCAAGGGCTGGAAAAACTGTAATACTTCAAAATATTGCACATTCAATTACAGCAAATCATCCTGAGATTTATTTAATAGTTCTGCTTATTGATGAAAGACCAGAGGAAGTTACGGACATGCAAAGATCTGTAAAAGGTGAAGTTGTAAGCTCAACATTTGATGAACCCGCAATGAGACACGTCCAAGTAGCCGAGATGGTAATTGAGAAAGCAAAAAGATTAGCAGAGCACAAAAAAGACGTGGTGATTTTATTAGACTCAATCACTCGATTAGGAAGGGCTTATAACGCAGTTGTTCCAAGTTCAGGAAAAGTACTAACAGGTGGTGTTGATGCCAACGCATTGCAAAGACCAAAAAGATTTTTTGGAGCAGCAAGAAACATTGAAGAGGGTGGATCTTTAACAATTATTTCAACAGCATTAATTGAAACCGGTTCAAGAATGGATGAAGTTATTTTTGAAGAATTTAAAGGAACAGGTAATGCCGAAGTTATTTTAGATAGAAAAATTGCAGATAAGAGAATTTTCCCAGCAATCGACATTACAAAATCCGGAACTAGAAAAGAAGATTTGTTATTTAAAAAAGAAGACCTTCAGAAAATGAATGTTTTAAGACGACTGATTGCGCCAATGGGGAATATGGAAGCAATAGAATTTTTAATTGGTAAATTAAGAGAGACAAAAAATAACGCTGAATTTTTTGACTCAATGAATAAGTCTGCTTAATTATTTGTTAGTGGATTTGTCGTTCAGACCCAGGATTGTTTCCAATAATATAAAAATTTATTATTTGATTAATAAGTAAATTTCTCTCAATCAAAGTTTTTGCTTCTAGCAAACCCTGTTTTTCGCTCACAGAAAAAGGACATATCATTGATAGTGAATTTATTAATTGGTCTGGCTCAACTTTTTCAACAATCTTCCAATCAGTAGATAAATGGTGAATTTTAAATAGTTTTCTAGCTTTGTCTATGAGCTGCAGCACATCAATCTTGTCATCAAATTTTATTTTTTCTAGATCATCTAAAAACTCATCACAGGTCACTCTAAATTTTCTATAAGGCAGATTAGTCTCCGCTTCATCTAAAACTCTAAACCTCACTAAGCCTTTAAGGTTTATTAAATATCTCCCATCAGCCGTTTTAGTATGAGTGTCTATTTTCCCAAGACAACCAACGCTAAACACTCCAGGTTTTTTTAGATTATTACCTTCTCTTGTTTGGATCATTCCAATCATTTTATTTGATGCCAAAGCATCTTCGATCATCTTTTTATATCTAGGCTCAAATATATTCAGAGGCAAAATTGTATTTGGAAAGAAGACTGCATTTGCAAGTGGGAAAATAGATATTTCTTGGGGAATTTCTTTTTTATCAAAAGTTGTCATTATGAATTAATATAGTGTTTAATTTGTTTAATTCAATTTCACTTTTCAATTGATTATAATTTATTTTTGTTTAATTTCACTGGATTATTAAGCGGGTGTAGCTCAGTGGTAGAGCGAATCGTTGCCAACGATTAGGTCGTGGGTTCAATTCCCTTCACCCGCTCCAAAAACATAAGTAATCATTAATCTTTTTTCAAATTCCTTTATTTTTTGATGGCAGACAACTGGCAGACAACTTTTTGTGTGCTAAGTTAAAAAATTAAATGTTTTTATTTAAGATCACTTTAATAAAAAATATACATAAGCATAAATTATGAATCTAAAACATCTTGATGCTCCTGATTGGTCTAAAATTCCAGCGCCTATAGGCGATGAAGATTTAAGTCATTTATTAAAATATAAAATTAAATCAGTTAAATTAAAATCTACGAATGATCATTTAATAAATTTATCTGAAACAAAAGGTTTGTCCGTTATTTATATTTACCCAATGACAGGACAACCTAACAAACCACTCCCTGATGACTGGGACAATATTCCTGGAGCAAGAGGATGTACACCGCAGTCCTGTTCTTTTAGAGATAATTTTCAACATTTAGAAAAATTGAATGTAAGTATTTTTGGTTTGTCTACTCAAACAACCGAATATCAAAAAGAGATGGCGGAAAGGTTGCGTCTGCCTTTTCCAATATTGTCTGATGAAAAACTTGAATTTGCTACACAATTAAATTTGCCAGTTTTTGAAGTGGAAAATATGAAGTTAATTAAAAGAATAACTTTAATATTAAATGATAATATGATTGTAAAATATTTTTATCCAATTTTTCCCCCAGATAAGAATGTAGAACAAGTAATTAAATTCTTAACTAATAAATAAAATTTATTACAAATCTCAGGCAGACAACTTTTGTGCGTTAATTTAAAAAGTTAAATATTTTTATTTAAGATTGTTTTAATCATAAATGTTTTGGTTCTGAGCGGGTCTAGCGTCATATTTTAATAAAAAAGTACTATATAAAATATAGATATAATTAATATTTACCTTTTATTAAAGATATGTTTTAAACGCATAGTTTACGAAATCTTTAGCGCTAAACTTTCGACCTACGACATAGGTCCCTTTTGATTCGTTGAGCGCTAATAGATTTTTATGAGAACTACTTTAGTAAACTGTACATATTGCGATTCTAATCAGAAAATATTTCATATTTCATATAATTTAAAAAAATTTCTAAATAATTTTAAAAAAGAAAAAATCTTTATTCTTGGAACTTATAGTAAGAAACAAGAAACAATAAAAAAATTTAATTGTAATAAATGCTCTGAGTCTCTGTTTATTTATTACGATATTGAAAAATCACAATATCTTGTAAATGGTAAACGACTAGAAGAATTAAGAAATGCTATTCTGGAGAAAAAAAGAGGTATTGGAATTTTAAAGAAAAAGTTAGTTGAAAATATCAATGAACAAATAAAAGATTTTTTACGAATAAAAAGCATTAAAGAAGAAGAAGAGTTAAATCATTTAATTCAAGAAGAAAAAGAGTTAACAGAACGCGCTCCAAAAGAAGATACTCAAGTTTGAAAACTTAGTTACAATAAAGTTTATTATAAATCTCAACGATCTTCTGTTCAGAAAATTTCTGTAGATAACGACTGTTCAACATATTCGTACTGGTGTTACCAACTTTTGCGATTAAGTCTAAATTGCCTGATTTTGCGTAGGTCTCAATGAAGTTTGATGCTCTTAGACTATAAAGTGGTCGGTGGCGTTTAGAACTCTTATTCAGAACGTATAGACCTAGTTTACGACTGATCTTAACAAATATTTTTCCAATTTTTCTTTGTAGTGTTTCTCTATTCTTCTCGTGATTGAAGAATAGATATTCACTTCCAGTTACACGAGGATATCTTCTACATATTCTTCTCAAATAAATGTCTTTAGCAATTGGATGACTTGGTAATGGATTGTTATTCTGTTGGACTTTTCTATGTGGTGGATCAATGACTAGAATTTCTTGTCGTTGAATAGATGTAATTATTTTAACGTCATTATGCGTAAGTGATAAAAACTCTTTACCTGGTCTTAATGGTACAAAATAAAGAAAGTTTACGATGTCTGCGACTTCATCATAGTGAGGATATCTCAAATCAGTTTTAGATATTCTTCTTAACTCATTTGTAATCTGGTGAATTTCATCTTTTGTATAAGGTTGAAAACTAGAAGGTTTTTTATATTTAATCTTAGGAAAGGTTGGCACTAACTGAACTGCGTTTAACTCAATTGCTTTTTTGAATATGCCTTTGATGATTGTAAAATAATTATTAATTGTTTTAGGTTCTTTTTTATTAGTAATTAAATTCATTTTAATCTTTTCAAAATGTTCTGTGTGAATGTCTTTAATGTTTAAATCGCCAATAACATTATCTATTTCTGTAAAGTAACGAGTGTTTGTAGAGTGAACTAGATTGTCGTCTATTTCTTTTAGATTTGCTCTTTCTAGTAATTCTAAATGATACTTATTGTAAAAGTATCTACAGATCATATTGGGAATAACAGTGTGCTTTTTCTTTAGAATTGGGGTGCCGTTTTTATTTGCTAGAAAATCTAACCAGACTTCTTTTGCTTTTTTAGTTGCGAGTCTTTCGTCTGATGTTTTAAGAGATATGATTTTAAAACCATCTTTTGAGAGTTCTCTACCTACATAAAACTTTGCGTAGTAGTTTTTACACTCGTATTTTTTACTATTTTTAACTGTAGTTCTTTTAATTAAAGTTAAAGTATTACAGTTCTCCAAGTGAATTAATTTGGTGATTTTAGTCATTTCAATTTGGTAAGTGGTCTTTTTTAAAAGTCAATTTTTGTTATATTTTTATTATTTCTTTAATCACACCACTCCTCGATACCTTTTGGTTTTTTCATCCCGCTCATAGGCACTTTTTTATTTGCTCTTACTATTGTCATTTTTTCACAGTTCTCTTTATTTTTATTCAATTCGTAACTTTTTTCAAAAAGTTCAGTATCACTAACCCAATTCTCATCATTCATTTTTTGAAAAAATTTTAAAGTTTCATCTTCTGTTTCAATATTAATCATTTTTTTATTTCATTGATTGTTTTTATTTTTTTAAGTTTTTCAACAACAGTTCATCACCACATCACGTGTATGTATGAACTGTTGTCGTGTTCACCAATTAGACAGTGAGTAAATCGAAACCCAATCTTTTATGATTTAATGAATCATTGTTGGGATAAAAGTTGAACTCACTTATCTCATCGTTACAGATAAAACCTTCGCAGGATAATTCACTGTAACTATGTTTATTAAAAATCAACTTTTTACTCGAGAAATCGTAGATTTATCTATTTCGTTAAATTAGTTTTTTTAACTAACTTAAAATCACCAACTAGTTCGTATTCAGGATTATTTCTTAAGAATTCATTCAAGTATCTAAGACAAGAGTTACTATCTGAATTAAAATAGTCGATCAAACTTATCTTCTTAGATGTCGAATTATCTTCTTCTATGTGAGAATATTCTGCTGTTGTGTCTACTCTATTATAACAAGAGTCTAACGCTTCGTCAGGACATTCTTTCACGCTTGAAAGAAATTCTTTCATTTGTTTTTCTGTTGTAAAATATTTTACATCAGAAATATTTACTGTGTCGCCACCACCGTAACTATTACCAGATGTATCATCAATAATATTGTATGCTACATCGAAGTTATAATCTAAAACAAATATATCTTTGATTTCATCTGATATTATTTGTTTCATTTCTTTTGTTTGTGTTTGACTTGTTGAAGTCATATTGTTTGCTCCTTAAGCAACTAATTTTTGTTTATTTGACAAGTTCGTAGAAGTATTAGTTGCTCTTTTTATTTGAGTAACTTCAATTGAACTTGCTTCTTTATTGTACTGACTTCTGTAAAAGTTTTTTGCTTTTTCAAAGCAATTTGAGAAGTCACTAGCAATTAGTATAATTTCAAAAAAATTATCTTTTTTTATTTTGAAATAATTTTTTTTAATGTGATGTTTTGATTTGAACATTGATTGTGAGTTATCGTTAACGACAATCTCACTTGCATTAAATTTTACTTTATATGCACTCGTATTTTTTTTATTTGTGTTATTTGTTGTCATACTTTAAGTATAAGGCATTCAAACGTCTGATTTTTCAGCACATAAGTGTAAACACTTAAAAGTTCTTATTAAAATAGTGGGGTTTTTAGCGGTTTATTTGGTAACGCGATCAAAGTAAGGAAATTTGCCGTTACAAAGATTAATTATTAATATTTTTGCTTGTTTGTAGTCTCTTGAAAAACTTTTTAATTGTTTTGAAAAATATTTATAAGGATATTTTCTCATTATAAGTTTTTTTGGTTGTATTTCTTTTCCTTTGTAATTGTCAGCATATTCATCGTAGTACCACGTTTCTTTAATTCTATCTCTTGCTATAGAGTCGTCTGCATATTTTTTTATGTATTCATCTTTAACTTCTAATTTAGAATTTGTTTTAAGTTGATTCTGTAATTCATTAAAAAGTTCTAAATTGTTGAGAGGTTTTTTTTTTAATCTATTAAGTTGTTCTTGATTATGTAAAATTCTAAAAGTATGAAATAATCTTTTTAAGATTATATCTCTACCTTTAATTGCAATTTGTGCCTGTGTTTTTGGTTTGAACCCTCGTGACTTCTTTTCTCTAGAATTTTTATTAATAATATTTAAGTCAATAAGATTTCTTCTGTGAGAGTTTTCTTTTGGAAAAATTATAATATTGTAATTTTCAATATCAATTTTTTTTAACTGTTCTTTATCTTTTATTACTGTTGTTGTTGGTTCTAAAAATAATTTTCTATATTTAGGGTAAAAATCGTTATTAAATAAACGTTTTACTTTCCCATAAAAATTCTTGATATCAGCATTATTAATTTTTATAGATTTCGAAAATTTATCTATATTAATTAATTTAAACCATTTGTGTGAACGATTAATCTTAATTTGATATACTTTATTTTGTATCTTTAATTTTTGATTTTGATCTTCTAATTCTTTTGCTACTTTTAAGAAACACCAAAACCAACGATAAACGTGAATATCAGTTGAAATTCTCGAACCATCAGTTCCTATTCTTCTGCTGTAATAATCTTTGCCACCTTTTTTATAGTAGTTTTTTTTCTCGGTTTTACTCATTCTTTAAGAGTAACAATTTATCAAATTATCTATAAGTAAAAAATTACCTGCCAAAATGCTTGATTTACCTTAATGGAATCGTACCATTTTATCTGTGAGTTCTCACATTAAACAAAAGAAAGGATAAAAATGACAACTTATTTTTACGGTAGAAATAGTGACATTGAAAGTTTTGATAGAGGTAGTTCAATAGATACCCAATTATCAAAGGCGATTTCATATGCAAACATTAAAGATTTAAAAATAGATGAGCATGTAACAGAACAAATATCTGGAACAGTTCCGTTTGAGAAAAGAGAAAAAGGTTTTGAACTATTACAAAAACTTAAAAAAGGAGATCATATTATCTGCTCTCATCTCGATAGATTCTCTAGAAATACATTAAATCTTTTAACTTTAGTTGAGAAATTTAAACGACAAAAAGTATCGCTTCACTTTGTGGATATTGGTGGAGAAGTAACAGGTTCAGATGCAATTGGTGGTGTATTTCTCAAACTATTATCAGTTTTTGCAGAGTTCTACGCAAAACAAATATCTGAAAAATCAAAAGCGACCAAACAAAGAATGATCAAAGAAAATCGCTATACAGGGGGAAAGAAAAAATTTGGATGGGATATTGATGATAATGGATTTTATATACCTTGCGAAAAAGAACAGTCATTAATACGTTTAATGAGGGTTATGAGAAAACAAGGTAAAACTTTTAGAGAGATTTCAGATGTAATGACAAATTCCACACGTAAGAAGTTTCCAGTATCTTGGGTGTTTAAGATTTTAAATAGAGAAGATGAACAATTATTAAAAGTTGCTTAAATTTTAGATTTTATACTTAGTTAATTCCTCTTTAGATTCTATTAATTCAGAAACTATTGATTTTTCTTTAAACGAGATATTTTTGTTTTGAAGTAATGATAATAAATAAAATTTATTTTCTATAGAAGGTAAATTAATTGTATCGCCAAGGTTCAATGTATCTGCAATTCCATGTGCATAACCTTGAATTGTATGAGGGGTGATATCAACATTATTTTCTCTTAATTCTTTGGAAAAGTATACTCCCCAATATTCTTGTTCATGTGGTGATAAGAATTTGGCATATGGACTTTTACTATTCTCTCTTTCTTTGCAGTCAGCGATAAAATTATTAAAATGTTCTAGATAGAATGTAGAAATTTTCTTAATCTCCATATCTTTAAATTTGTCTGATAATACTAAAAAATCTTTAGTCTCAGAAGTTATATAGAAAAAGAATCTCATAGTTGAGTTGTGCCTTTCTAATTGAGCATCAAAATATTCACTATTATTTTTATATCCAACGACTGAATCTTTTATAATTTTGATACTATCGGAACTTAATTCTGTTTGTATTTTGTTATACTCAATGTGCATTTTTTTATCACCTAATTTTTTAAGTTCTTCAATTTTTTCTTGGTTGAATATAATCGCCTTACAGTTCTCCGCTACACCCATGCAATAAGACATAAGATAACCTTTTGAATAAGCAAATTCGATCCTGTCCCCAACTTGTTTGGTTAGTTCATTTTGTTTATTACTATTTCTAAAACAATAATTTTTAGAAGAATTGAGCAAAGTATTTAAATGCACTTTGAATGTATTCTTAAACTTGTTCATTTTAAATTTACCTAAAGTTTTTTATAGTCTGTTTTCATTTCCCAATTATCATCGCTGTAGAATTCTTCCGACCATCTTTCAAATTCATCAACGAATTGAGGAGTGGGTTTAACAATTTTAATTCTTTTATCGTGTGGACTTGAAGTTTTGGTTAAAACTTTTCTTACTTCACAACCAGTTATATAAGAAAGTAATGTTGCTCGTGAACAAACTTTACTAGGTATCATTGTTACAAGATCTTCAACGTGCAACTCTTTTTGTGCGTAATGATATTCCATTAATTTATTCATTAATAACCAACCTTTTCCGTCTCGTCGAAGATTTGCAAGAGTTTTATATTTTGTTGAAGTTACGAAAAATTCGTTAAAAAGATACGATGTTCTTTTTAAATTCATATTTACTTTTTTTAATGAGGGTAATGCTTTTTTGATTTTTTTAGCAGGCATTTATATCGTTAATTTAGCAAAACTGAATAATAAGGACACAAGATTCTTAGAAAATTAAGTCTAAAAATTAGCACTAATTTCTAAAGAGGTAATTTTCATTTAGAACTCTTATGTTTCTTTCGTGAAGAAAAGTAATTTAAAAAAAAAAGTTGTTCTTGAAGCGCCACATATACTTAGAAGCATGTGTAATGATTTAAGTCCCAAAAAATATCAAGAATTTATTAACTTTCTTGATTTTTTTATGATGCAAGAATTTGGCATTAAAAGAGAACAACTGCCTTGGTTAAATCCTCATTGCAAACATAAAGACTGGAAAACTTTTATCGGTGTAATGAGATTAGTAGTTGCAAAGTTTTTTAGAAATTTTGACCAGCAACATTTTAGACACACAAAACATTAATTATGAAGAAACAAGAATTAAATTTTGAGTGTCTTAAACTAATTTATGATGCAATCAATAGACCGTTCAATCCTGGTAAGGTTAAGTTAGAAGGAAGAAAAGACAGAGACAAGATCTCAGAAATTCGTATTGAAGAAGTACATGACTCAGAAGAAACAAGAGTTTTCTGGAGAATTTATTATACAGTTAATGAACAAAAAATAATTCTTGGTGAATCAGAAATTAATCCTCAGTTGGCAAGATATAAGTCGAATTATTTGTGATTGGAGAAATCTTTATAACAAGAATATTAATTGTTTCATTAATTATTTACATAATTTCTAGTTCTGACACAAAAGAACAAGTTGAATATTATAATAAAAGAATTAATTCTAAAAACAAAGATATAATTAAATATGCAAAAAAACAAAAAAATATAATTATTTTATCTTTATGGTTATTTTCAATAACCTCAGTGTTTGTTCTTGTGCATGTTTCTTATAAGGTTTTTTATAAAACTTCTTTAATAGAATTCAGTTCATTTGCTAAAACATCACAACTAGATAAGATAGGAAGACAATTTTACAGAATGGTAGAGACGGGGAGATTTATTCGCGAAGTAGATTGATGAAAAAAATTGCACTTTGTTATGATTTTGATGGCACATTATGTTCAGGTTACATGCAAGATCAAAAGTTACTTCATGATTGTAAAATAGAACCTAAAGATTTCTGGATTAAAGTTATAAACTACGCAAAACAAAATGAGTGCGATCCAACGCTTACTTATTTAATGTTACTGGAACAGCAAATGAGATCTGCTGGACTTAAAGTAAACGCAGAGACATTTAAAAAATACGGAAAAGAATTAAAACTATTCAAAGGTGTTAACGAATGGTTTGCAAGAATAAAAGAATTTGGAAAATCTCATAATATTGAAGTTCAACATTATATAATCTCATCAGGTCTATCAGACATGATTCAAGGATGTTCTTTTATTAAAGATATCAATTTAGTTTACGCATCTTCATATGTTTATAGCGAAGACAGAGGTGTATGGGCAAAATTATCAGTTAACTATTCAAACAAAGTTCAGTTCCTATACAGAATAAACAAAGGAACGTTTGATGTGTTCGATCAAGTGGGCGTTAATGCAAAAAAAGATGCTAATGGTAAAGTTCATATTCCTTTTGAAAATATAATATTCTTTGGTGATGGAGAGACTGACGTTCCTTGTTTTAGTGTAAATAATAAAAATCTTGGTAAATCAATCTGCATCTATGAGAAAGACAATGAAAAATCATTCAATATTGCAAAGAAATTATTCTCTGAAGGAAGAGTTCATTATTTAGCAGACGGAGACTATAGTGAGAATTCTGAAATTGATAAACTTATCAAACAATTCATTAGTTTAAAAAAATAGAATGACAAAAAATCTATACTCACCTTCAATGTTCAAAAATTATTTGAACTGCAAATACAAAATTTATAATGAATTTTATCAAGAAAAGTTAGACCTTAAAAGAAGAGAAGATAGTGAAAGCGATAAATTACGTTTTGCAAAAGGCATTCAATTTGAAAACGATTATTTTGAAGAATTAAAGAAAAAGTACTCAAAAGTAATTGATCTTAAAAGAAATGATAAGAAAACCTCTCAAGAAGATATAGCAAAAAAGACAATTGAGTGCATGAAGGAAGGATATGAGGTTATTAGAGGCGGTTATTTAATTGACGAAAAGTGGAGAGGTGAATTTGATTTTTTAGAAATAAATAAAAAAATAAAATCTAAATTAGGAAATTATAGTTATGAAGTTTCAGATACTAAAAATACAAGCAAAGTTAAATCTGACCATATATTTCAAGTCGTTATTTATGATAATCTTTTAGAAAAGATACAGGGAGTTAAGTCTAAGGATTTTCATATTATTCTAAAAGAAATGAAAAAAGAAACAGTTGAATTAGAAAATGTTTCAGAGTTCGTATTAATGCAAAAAAAAAAATATGAATACTTTGTTGAAAATGAAATCGATACAGCAAAACCTGAAAAATGTAGTTATTGCAAAACATGTCCATGGCAAGAAACGTGCGAAACTATTTGGAAAGAAAAAGATAGTTTAGATCTTATATGGAACATGAGAAAAAATACTCGAAAAAAATTTCAGAAATTAGGAATCGATACAGTTTTAAAACTATCACAACAAGATCCAGATAAAGTTTTTGAAGATATTGCTATAGAAACTTCAAGAAAATTTATAACTTTCGCAAAATTAATAAAGAAAGAAGAACAGTCTGGAAAACCCGAATATCTACCAGTTCCTGACGATCCGGATTTAATGAGAGGTTTAAGAAGATTACCTCGACCTTCAGAAGGGGATTTATTTTTCGATATGGAATCTGTTCAAGATCATATAGTCGATGGAAAATTAGAATATTTATTTGGTATTTATTATGAAGAAAATAAACAACCAAAATATAAGTTATTTTGGTCACATAACAAAGAAGAAGAAAAAAATAACTTAATAAAATTTTTTGATTTTATTGATGATAATTTCAAGAAATATCCAGATTCATTTATTTATCACTACGCAAATTACGAAGTAGAAGCATTAGAAAGATTAACTCAGCATTATAATGAAAAAGAAATACAGTTAGTTCATCTTTTAAATAAGAATAAATTTGTAGATCTGTTTTCTATTGCAACACAAACAATATTTGCAACTAGCGGTTATTCAATTAAAGATCTAGAAAAATATTACAATTTTAAAAGAAAATCAGACATTCGAAAAGGAACTGTTTCAGAAGATTATTATATCAAGTGGTTAAATACAAAAGATCAAAAATATTTAGATGAAATTGGAGAGTATAATAAAGAAGATTGTTATTCGACTGCTCAATTTAGAAACTGGTTGCTTGAAATAAGAGATAAAAATTTACCTTGGTTTGAACCTGAAGTTAAAGAAATCAATCTTAGACCAAGGGAAGAAAAGATGCAGGCATATGAAAAAAAATTAAAAGAATCAGATTTAGAAAATAAAGATTTACAAAAAATAGTTTACGATATTTTAGGTTTTTATTATCGTGAAAATAAACCAGAATATAGAAGGTACTTTAGTCGAAAATTAAAAGATCATGAGGAATTGGTAGAGGATACGGAATGTATAGGAAACATGAGAAAATATGCAGAACCCAGACCCAATGATAAAGAAACGTCTTATATTTTTACTTACACATATGACGACCAGGATTTTAAATTAAAAAAAGGTGACCAAATTAATATTGCAAATGATTTGTTAGTTTTGGAAGAACAGGGTGCGGGAACTATTCATTCAATCGATTACTATAAAAAAATTGTTGAAATAAAAAGAACAACTAAAAAAGAATATTTACCAGATTTAATTTCAATTGGACCAACAGGACCTGTAGCAATTGACACTTTAGAGCAAAGCATTTTTAAATTTGTAGATAGTTTAGTTAGTAAGGAGAAAAAATATAATGCTCTTAAAAGTGTTTTAACAAAACAAACCCCAAAAATTAAAGGAATAAAACAAGGAGATAAAATTTTAAAAACTCATGATTATGATAAAGAAATTCCGAAAATTATTTCTGAACTTGATGAAAGTTATTTGTATATTCAAGGACCTCCAGGGACAGGCAAAACTAGAGTCGCAGCAAATAGTATTGTCGAACTTTTAAAAAGCGGAAAAAAAGTAGGCATCACCGGCAATTCCCACAAAGTTATTCACAACTTAATTGATAGAGTTATATCGTTTGCGAGAGATAAAAAATTTAAGTTTAAGGGTTCACATAAATATTCTCGAAACGAAGAACATATTTACAAAGAAAAGGATGTTAAGGAAAATGAGTTTTTTACTTCGTTTAATAAAGCAGAATATTTTCAAGAGTTTTTAGACGCAGAGGGTGCTTACTTAGTTACTGGAACGCAACACTATTTTGCAAATAAAGTTAACGATGATAAATTAGATTATTTATTTGTAGATGAGGCAGGTCAATTTACGTTGGCAGATATTGTTGCAATAGGTAGGTCAACAAAAAATATAATCTTGGTAGGTGACCAAAATCAGTTAGGTAGTCCAGTAGAAGGAGTTCATCCGGGAGAATCTAGTAAATCAATTCTTAATTTTTTATTAGGAGATCTTGAAACAATACCAGAAGATAAAGGAATATTTTTAAATACAACATATCGACTACATCCAAAATTAAATGAATTTATTTCACATAATTTTTATGATGACAAATTAGTTTGTCATAAAGACAATAAACTTCGATCACTAAACCTTGATGGACATTCTTCTATTCATAGTGAAGGAATATTTTACATTCAAGCAGATCATGAAGGTAATAGTCAAAGAAGCAATGAAGAGGCAGATATAGTTGCAAACATAGTAAAAAGTTTTTTAGGAAGGGATTTGTTTGATAAGGAAGGAAAAAAACGCCAACTAAATATAGAAGATATATTAGTTATCAGTCCTTACAACGCACAAACAAATTATTTAGCATCCAAACTAGATCAAGGTGCAAGAGTGGGCACAATTGACAAATTTCAAGGACAAGAAGGTTCAATCACAATAATTTCAATGACATCATCGGATGTTGAGTGTTTGCCTAGAAATTTAGATTTTGCATTAGATAGAAATAGATTGAATGTTGCATTGTCCAGGTCTCAATTAATATCTATTGTTATTTTTAATCCTAGACTATTAGATGTTTATCCAACTACAAAAGAACAGTTGGTTCTTCTGAATAATTTCTGCAAATTATTAAAATATAAATTGGATAATTAAATTTCACTATGCTACACTTTTTATGTGTCAATAAAATTTCCGACAAATCCTTTCAAGATTGTAGGACCGCAAGATTATTATAAATATGAAAAAACAAAATTTTCTGAAGATTATGTTGGTGAAAATTTTAAAAGCGTTGGATGGAATGTCTATCAACCTTTTAGAGATAAAGGCATAGATTTAATAATCTCTAAATATATTTGTCCAAAAGGTCATACCGATTTAAATAAAAATTTAAATGGAGAAAAATGTGATATTTGTAAAATAGATTCAGTCAAAATTTTATATTTCATACAAGTCAAAACAAGAGAAACTAAAGAGACCAAAAATAAAAACGGCGAAGTAACAAAGACTACTTTTGGATGGACACTAGGTACTAAAGATTTTGAAACAGACCCAAGAAAATTGTTTGTTATGTTTTCAAATAATCCGGATGTTTTTTTAATTATATCAATCAATGATTACCTAAATTTATATTTGAAAACAAAAAAACCAAACTATTTTCAAGAGTATTCTTTTAGAAAAGGTAACGATAGAGATCATTCTATAAGTTATAACTATGATGAAAACATGTGGTATTTTTCATCTAAGCATACAAAATTATCTATAAATGAATATCTAAATTTGGAAGGATTAAAAAAAATTCATAAATACACTGATATCAATAATTTCCAAAAATTGAGCGATGAGATAGTTAATTTTAAAAATAAATATTTCTTAACTTTTAAAAAAACCAAAACTTTTAAAATTAATGATAACGAGTTTGACGAAATGAATAAAGAAATATTAAAATTAATAACTAAAGAAAAAAAATATTTTTTAGACTTAAAAAAAAGCAATTACGAAAAATTAATAAAACTTAAACAAATCAAAATGGGCAAAGGAAAAGAGAAAAGTATTTTTGATAGTATTATCAATTATTTTGTGGACCCTGAAAGTATTAAACCTGGCAATTAATAATATGAATATAGTTGAAAAATCGGTTGGATATAAATTAGAAACCTTAGGTTTCGATGTTTTTTATGATTATTCAAATAATATTTTTAATATATCCAAACTTATTTGCAAAAATTGTGACGCTTCGTGGTTTAATGAACTTAATCAATGTATTTTTTGTTCTTCAACTTTTTTTTATTCTTATACTTGCTCAAATAGAGATTGTTTAAAAACATTTTCAATAACCATGGATAAAAAAAAGGGCAATGATAAAAAAAAATCTACCCCGACATGTGATATTTGTAATTCAATTTTATATAAAGATTGTTTTAATGATGATTGTATTTCAAATAAAAATACTTTTATTAGAGAAGAAATTATAAATTTAACAAATGAGGAAGGATTATTTTTTAATAAATCATCATTTAAAATATCACAACACTGGTGTCTAAAATGCGGAAACAATCAAAGTTATTATAATTCTGCTACTTTAAAAGTAGAAGTAGTTAATAATATTAACGATCTAGAAAAATTTAAAAAAAATAAAATTATTAATAACTATATATTTTATCTTCTTAATAATGAAAAATTTTTAACTATCACAAGCAATGATTTTGTTTTAAATGAATTGCAAGATCTTAATAAATATAAAGATGACCTTGAAATTAAGAACCTTAAATTTGTTTATTAAGTTTCTCTTCTTTAGTTAGATCAAATTCATCGTATTTTATTTTATTTTTAAAGAAATCATCATTATCCAAATCAATATTTCTAATGATTGCTTTTCCAAATTCTTTTTTATTTAATTCTATTCCTACACCAACTCTATTAAGTTGAGCGGCAACTTTAGGACTTGTAAAACTTCCTGCAAATGGATCTAAAACTTTTTCACCTACATATGAAAACATTTTTATCGCCATTTCGGGAATATCTGGTGGAAAAGGAGCGGTATGACCAACCGTGTTGTCACCTTTCGAATTAATCTTAATTACAGGTCCTAATTTAATAATATCTCTTCTCCATCTTTTAATGAAATCCAACTCTATTGCATTTTCTTTAGTTTGATTAAATGGTGATTGTGTAATGTTAGTTTTTTTTGAAAATCTTTTTCCTCTATTAGATTCGCTTCTTTCAAAACATTTTTCATTTTTGCATTCCCAACTTTGTAAACCGGGCATTGATTGTGTATTTCCATTGACATCTAAACTTCCACAACGAGGACAGGGATATCTAGTTAAGTCTAATCTATGTTTATGAAAAACTAAGATGTGTTCATAACAATTTAAAGGATATTGATAGAGAGGATATGGAGTTCCTGAATTTTTATTTCTCTCACTCTGAACTTCACCTTTATCCCAAATAAAATCATCTACAAAAGTAAAACCTATATCTTCGAAAATTTTTGTAAAATAAGCGCCAAGAGGAATTCTTTGTTTTCCCCAAACTGATTTTGTTTTTGTGTTTGGATTATCGAATATATCGCCAACGTTAAAAACCCAAACTCTATTATTGTCTAAAACTCTATAAGTTTCTTTTAATATTTCGGTCATATCATCCAGATATTCATTTACATCTCTCCATTGAGAGTACTCTCGAGCATTATAATAAGGAGGAGAGGTCACCATTAATTGAACAGATTCACTGTCCATTTTTTTTAATGCATTAAGACAATCACCCCAAACAATTTTAAGATTTGATTTTGAACTATCTAAAAATGAATTAAATTTTTTATCTGCATCTTCATATTCAGATTGATATTTTTTCTTTACTAAATCGCAGTAAATTTTATCAAAATAATGTATATAATCTTTTGTTTCTGAAAATTTTTTACTTTTGAGATCTTTAATTAAACTATCAAATTCTTTATCTGTAAGAATTTTCTTAAGATAATCCTCACTAGTTTTTATAATTTTATCAAAATAATTATTAAACATTTAATTAGCAAAGATTAATACATTAATTAAGTTTTAGAAGAAACATATCTCCTCATCGCACCTTCTACGATTTGACTATATTTTCTCATATCTTTGTTGGCGGTTTGTTTAAATGTTTCAAAGACATTTTTATCAACTGAAAATGTAACAAGTTTCTTTTTTATCTTTTGTGTTTGATTAAACATTTTAATCCTCAAATTTAACAATTGTTTTCTTTTTAACTTTATTCATCGCAATGACACGATCTCTTTCCAACAAGATAAGATTTGTGAACCCATTTAAAATTGCCATAAAATATGGATTATATCTGTCTTTTAATAATTCAGAATATGCATCAGTAATTGCCACTGATGGATGCATATCAAAATGACTTAATATATTTTCAAACTGCCGTTCTAGTTCCTGTACTGATAAAATATTATTAATAGGTGGTACATTATCTTTCTTTTCTACCACCTTTATAATTGCCTGTTTTAGTGTGTAATTCATTTAAATAACCTTTCCTAGTTCTTTACTTAATCTTTTAATTTCAAATAACATTTGTCCTAGAATTCCTATTTGTACAAAAGGATCTCTAGTTTTTTCATAATCAGATATTAGTTTTTTAATCTTATTCATTTATTCCTTTTTCTAGTTTAGTTGCTTCGCAACAAGACTAGCGTCTTGACTCATTTAGATACTCATCTTGCGTAAACGTCTTTGTTCTAGACAAGACTCTGCCTATACAGACCAAAAAATCATCTGTTATAGATTTGAGTCTTGTAGTCTTGCGTATAACGTTTCGCTTTAGACCTAACACCAAGTTCTTTGAAGTGATTAAAACGCAGAAACGGTCGTGTTTCACTGCGCTAGATAAATCTAGAAACTTCTAACTCTGCCAGACACCTTTACTTTTGTCTGCCGACGCTTGACTAGATTATGATGTTAGAGATAACCTAGTTCAATGGGATTTGACAGTCAGCGTCTCACCCACGTTTTTCACATACACATAATAAAATTCAAATCGATATGACGCAGTTTTTAATCACTTCAACTTACGTCATTATTTTCAATTTTTAATAAACTAACAAAAGTTTATTATTTCTATTTATACAAGTTCTAACGTTCAGATTTTATACGCAGTCAAAATACGATCTTACGCAGGTTTTATTCTATGCGTTAGAACGATTTAAACGTCTATGGACAGACTTTATTTAGTTTTATGTAATATCTATCGTTTTGAGATTTTTTGATGAAACCAGACAGTCCTGGTGATAATATCACTTAATGGAAAATAACTCTCCACAATCTGCAGTTCTCGGAGCATCTGGAGAATACTTAATACTTTCTAACTTATTAAGATTAAATTTTGTAGCAGGCAAAGCACCAGATAATACAAAAGATTATGATTTGATAGTTCTTAACAAAAGTGGAACCTCATCATCTCCAATACAAGTTAAAACAACTTTTAAAGAGATGCATTGGATTCTTAATGTTAAACACGAAAAAGCAATTAAGAATTTAATATTTTGTTTTGTTTATATGTCTAAGACTTCTCATGAGAGTGAAATATTTGTTATAAATTCAGAAAAAGTTTCATCTATCATTTCAACTTCTCATAAAATTTGGTTAAAATTACCTGGTTTTAAGGGAAAAAAACATAATGACAATCCTATGCGTGCATTACATAGAGATTATAATTTTTTTACAAAAACTGATAATTTTAAGAAATATTTAAATAAAGATGAAATTAAATTTATAAATGATCATCAATCAGGTTGGATGAAAAAATATAAAGATGCTTGGTACCTAATAAATAAATAATTTTTTTTTAGTATCTAATTAACTGTTAATTCCCCAAGGAGATTTAAGATAAGCAACCATCACAGTTCTTCTATCATAAAGTAAAGACTCATAAGTTGATATAAAACCTGGTCTTACTTTGTTGTATTTCTCTCTCGCAGTGGGATTAGATTTCATATAATTTTCGTATCTCTCTATCGCCTCTTCAGGTTTTACAAGATCTACGTAATCAGAGTCCCAACTCTTTTCGACTGGCAAAAGATCCTCTTCTTTTGCTAACCAGAGATCATAACAATCATTTATTCTTGCGTTAGTGTCTTCTGGGTTAAGTTTATTATGTCTAATAAACTTTACATCGTTGGCATATGCCATACTTTTCTCCTTTCGGTTTGTTGTTTAAATTTTTTATTGATTTTGTGAGAACTTAAGAACTTCAAGTATTATTGATATGATTATTAAATATGGCAATTATTTGGTCTTTAAAAATATATTGTATTTATTTTTCGAATAGGATTATAATGGATTTAAGACGTTTGACGTAACCTTGTGATGTAATGTTAATTGGTCTTAAGTAGTAAGTCTTAATACTCTATGCGTATATTTTGTATACGTGTCTCATAACATTCCAAGTTTTCAAACTTCTAGCAAACTAACTAGAAAGGAAAAAACTATGGATCGTTCTAAAATAGGTCAATTTTTTAAAGATACTTTTAAAAAAGATGACAGTAATACCCCAGTAAAATCAGGTGAAATAATTAATTTTATCTTCGCAAGATATAGTTTCAAAGAAAGAGAGGAACTAATGAATTTCATTGATGATTTCATTATTAATGAGTTTAATATCAGACAGTCCGAATTACCGTGGTTAAACGCGACTCAAAAAGATCGAGAAGAAGATTGGACAAATTTTTTTGTTTATTTACGTTTGGCGATTGCAAGAATATTAGATCAAGGACGTACTCATAATAGAAAACAGAAAATATTGAATTAAAATGAAACAAAAAAAAATCGGAGAGGTGAAGTTTCATCATTCCCAAGGTCATTACGAATTCATTTTTGATTATGGAGATTTGTATATGAGGGAGAATGTAGACTGGGATGAAGATGTAGAAAATTGTAGATCAGAAATTGTAATTAATGATCCCAAAGATATTCTAAGTTTAAACGTCTACATCAAATATACTATTCCAAACCACAACGATATTCTTGAAATGAAAAAGAATAATACAAACCAATACAAAATAGATCCAAAAAAACATTTATATACTGTGGAATTATTAAATTTTAGTCAAAAAGAAGGTAAATTTAGAATCTGTGAAGACTTCTGGATCGGTTATGAAGACACTATAAAAAAATTAATAAAACAATTTAAAAATTTAAAAGAGATTTATTTTTTTGGAAGGTATTTTAGAGAATCTGAAAATGGTTTTTCATTCGACCTCATCGACGATGATGATTATATTAGAAAAAACTGCAACATTCCTAAGTGGGAAGATTCTATGTTTATAGAACCAGCAGAAGACAAGGATTATCTTGAACAATTAATACTTTTAAAAAAACAAGTAGGAACAAATGTTAAGATTAATTTTGAGTCATTATCAAAAGATTCTGAGAAATTAGTAAAGCAGTTTAAAATTACGGATTAAAATGAAGGAAGATTTAAAATTTATAAAAAAAAATCTTGATTTAGAAAAATTTCTTAAATTATTAGATAATACTATTCAAGACACAAACGAGAGAGATATTTACAATAAATTAATTGATTGTTGCAAAACCAAAACTCTTGAAAAAGATAAAATATCTTTTTTTTTAGGTGGACGTATACCAAAACTAGATAAATCAATGTATGAGGGAAACTTTTTTGAATTAGTAAGTGAAAATTTTAAAGTATTAAAATCAATTTCAAAAAAAAGTGCAATATATGAAGACAGATATTTATATCAATTAATAAAATCTAAAATTAATAAAACATTTTATATAACCGTTTATCATAAGTACGATAATACAAATGATGGATACTTCGTAACTTACAAATCAGAAAATCAAAAAGATGCATTAATAAAACTCAAAGATTTAAGTAAAAAACCTATTCGATATATATCTTCAGGCAAAGTTATTTATGATGAAACTGACAAAACTTATAATGAATTAAATACAGACGAAGCAATACAATTGGCAATTAGGAACATCAAAGAATTAGAAAATTTCCCTGATAAGTTTAAAAAAGATAAACAAGTGATGAGTGCAGTAATTTCTGTAAATTCCTCGGCAATAAAATTTGCTGATGAAAGTTTAAAAAAAGATAGATCTTTTATTCTAAACTTAGTTCACACCTGGTCAGATATATTAAAATATGCTGATAAAAGTTTAAGAAAAGACAAGTCTATAGTTCTTAAAGCAGCAAAGAATTGGAGTTCAGCATTAGAATTTGCAGATGAAAGTTTAAAAAAAGATAGGTCTTTTGTACTTGAATTAGTCAAGCAAGGTGGTTTTTCACTTTTTTATGTAGATAAAATTTTCAGAAAAGATCGTTTAATTGTAAAAGAAGCGGTCACCAATGATGGTGGATCATTAGAACTTGTAGATGAGAGTTTTAAAAAAGATAAATCAATAGTTAATCTTGCAATAAAATCTTATGGAACAGCATTACAATATGCCCATTCAAAACTAAAAAAAAATAAGTCAATTGTTCTTGAAGCAGTAAAATCAGATTACGACGCATTAGAATATGCAGATAAAAGTTTAAAAAAGAATAAATCTTTTATTATTAAAGTGGTTAAATTTTGGGGTTCTGCCTTAGAGCACGTCGATCAAAGTTTAAAAAAAGATAAAACAGTTGTAACTCAAGCAGTTAAACAAAATGGAAATGCGCTTGAGTTTGCAGATTTAAGTTTAAAAAAAGATGAGTCTATTGCTCTAATGGCGGTTAAACAAGATAGAGGAGCATTAAGATTTGTACACGAAAGTTTAAAAAAATATATTGAAGAAAAAATGTTATCTATTTTTGAAAAAAGGTTAATTATTAATAGAAAAAAATTCAATTAAAGTGAAAAAAATTAATAAAAAAAATATATTAATTAGCGTTAACGAAAAGAAATTTATCCTATATTAAAAAAATTAAATTAGAAAATTAAATGAAAGAAGATTTGACAAATTTCTTTGTACGTTTACGTTTAGCAATTACAAGAATTTTATACTCTCTTAAATACTTTAATAGAGGCATAGTTTTAGACGAAGAAATAAAAAAAATACCCACCAAAATAGTTGAAAATAGGGAATATTCATTTCTTACAGAGGTTAAAAGTTTTAATAAATCTTCAAATGAAAAAGATCTTGATAAGGAAGAGAGGTATTATCTTTTATCTAAAGAAGAAGAAGGTTGGGAATTTATTAAAAAGGAAATAATATTTGCTACTATGAATGATAATAATATCAATAAAAAAAAATATTTTTGGAGAAAAGATATAAAATGAAAAAAATATTAACTATCCTATCTTTTGTACTATTGTCCAAAAGTGCTTATGCAAATGAACTTCAGAAGATTTTAAGTGATGCAAATAAATATACAGTTAAGATCTCACACTCTACTAATACTCCATTTATAGAGGACAATTATAATGCATCTTTTGGTTCGGGAATTTTAATTGATAAAACAAACGGCATTATAATTACGAATGCACACGTTTCTTCGTATTCGCCATCTATCAATAGAGTAAATTTTAAATTTTCTGATCCTATACAATCTAAGCAAATTTATATTGACCCTGAAATTGATCTTGCATTTTTACAAGTAGATCCAAAGTCCATTCCTAAAGAAGCGATAGAAGCAAAACTACAATGTAAGAACGATTATAAACAAGGACAAAACGTAGTTGCCTTTGGTCATCCTGATGGCAAAGATTTTACAATTACACGAGGCATCATTTCAGCAATAAGATATGAAACAGATTTTTTTGAGTCTATTCAAACTGATGCCGCTATCAACGGTGGCAATTCAGGTGGAGCATTAATTGATATAAGTTCTGGTTTAGTAGTAGGGATTAACTCTTTTGGTGTAACAGATGCAGAAGGACTTAATTTTGCGTTACCTTCTTATACTGCCTGTAAGGTATTAGAATTATATAAAAATAAAAAAGATCCATCACCTTTAGATTTTCAAGTTTTCTTCTCAAACAATAAAGAACAAGGAAAGTTTTTAAGAATATCAGAAGTTTTAAATAAACAATCTTTACTAAAAGTTGGTGATGAGATTTTAGAAGTGGATAATAAGAAAGTTGAAAACCCAACTCAATTAAGCAACGAAGCAAGAGGCAAATCCAATATTACAGTTAAAATTTTAAGAGATAACAAACAACAAGAACTTAAACTTCAATTAAAATCTAGAGGCAGTGTAACAGAACGGGTTGGTCTAATTTTTTCTAACATTGTTATAGGTGATAAATCTTCATCTACATCTGGAATTATTAATCAAAAAATGAATAATCCAGATACTAATTTAGTAGTACAAAATTTAAGAAGTGGACCAGGTTCAGGAAAAATAAGAAAGTTTGATGTGATAAATTACGTAGATGGTAAAGAGTTTAAAACAGTTCAATCACTTCACGATTATTTAAAGAATAAAAAAGTGATAGAAATTGTCTTTAGAAGACCAGGTTTAAATGAAGAAAGAAAAATAATTTTTACAGATTTTCACGATAAGATTGAAGTAGAGGATGTTAGATTATTAAAGTTTAACTAAGTTATGAATCAAAAAGATAGTTTAGATAAAAGAGTAGATTTACCTGAAAAATTTGTTCTTACAGATGAATTTAAAAATATTTTCGATCAAATGGAAAATACAAAAAAAAATTTATTTATTACAGGTAAAGCAGGTTGTGGAAAATCAACATTGTTAGAATATTTCCGACAAAAAACTAAAAAAAACTTTGCCGTTTTATCTTTTACTGGTTTGGCATCATTAAGAGTAAGAGGAAGTACTATTCATAGTTTTTTTAAATTTCCACCCAGATTTATTAGACAATATGATCCAGATATTAGATTACATAGAAATCCTGCTGTTTTAAAAAATTTAGACACAATAATAATTGATGAATGTTCCGCTGTAAGAGCAGATTTATTAGATGCAATTGATGAGTCATTAAAAAAAAATAGAAAAAATGAAAAAATTTTTGGAGGGGTACAGATTATTCTAATTGGAGATTTGTTACAATTAGCACCTATAACTGGAGGTGCAGAAAACGAGTCAATTGAGAAAACATATCCTGATGGGGCATTTTTTTTTAATGCAAGGATTTTTAATTCTGCAAAATTTAAAACATTAGAATTAACTAAAATTTTTAGGCAGTCTGATGAATTTTTTATTGATTTATTAAATAAGTTTAGACTTGCTAAAGTAGAAGATGAAGATCTTGACTTTATTAATACACGGTTTGTAGGAGAAGATTTTGAAACACCAGAAGGTGTAATTCAATTATCTACTGTAAATTCTAAAGTTGATAAAATTAATGAGGATAAATTGAATAAAATAAAATCAAAATCATTTACTTATACCGCACAGATAAAAGATAAGTTTAAAAGAGAAATGCCTGCTCCTGAGACATTAGTTTTGAAAGTTGGAGCGCAAGTAATGTGTCTTGCAAATGAAAAAGAGCAAAAATGGGTTAATGGAACTATCGCAATAGTAAAAGAATTAAATGAAAAAGAAATTAAGATTGGTATTGGAGATAAGATTTATTTAATTAACAAGTTTCAGTGGGAGCAGTACGAATACGATTGTACTGGTTCAGTAGTAATTCCAAAAATTGTTGGAAGATATATACAATTTCCATTAAAATTAGCATGGGCAGCAACAATACACAAATGCCAAGGGCAAACTTTTAAAGATGTAGTAATTGATATGGACAGAGGATCATTCTGTCATGGTCAAACTTACGTTGCATTAAGCAGAGCAACTTCAATTGAAGGTATTCATTTAAAAAGAGAAATAAATCGAGGCGATTTAGTATTTGATAAAAGAGTTTTTAATTTTTTAGGAACTGAGTTGGAAAAAAAATACATAACAGAAATAGATAGTTTCAGTGGCACTTCAAAAAAAAATGTAAGTGAAGTTGAAAAATGGTCAACTAAAGATGAAAAAAAACTAATAAGTCTTTATAAGAAAAAAGTTCCAGAAATAGCATTGGCGCGAATTCTAAATAAAACAACAAGTGAAGTAAGACATAAAATACTAGAACTTTTAAAATTTAATTGATTCCATCCATATATAAGAACCACTGGTTTTACCACCAAGTTTAAAATTATCCTCACCATCTTTTCTAAAAAAATATCCAACTTTATTTATAAGAACAAATCTATTCTCATAATCATCAAATGTTACATGGTGTCTAAATAAAAAGTCATGTCCTATAAATCTTCCTTCAAATCCAGTAAACCAACCGTGAGTATAGATTCCTTCTTTAGTTTTTTTTAAAAGATTTAAATTTAATTGTGTATATACCCCATGTATAACTTTAGGATGTTTATCAATTGATTTTAATATTTTTTTTTTTTGATCGTAGTCAAAAATAAAATTTTTATTAAAATATTTGTTTTCTATAAAATTTTTTAACTTATTTTTCCAAAGTTTTCCTTCAATTAAAGTTTTTGGGACTTTAATCCATTCTGGAATTCTTGATTCTTTTAAATTTATTTTAAATTTAATCCTCATAACCTATATTTTATATATAAACTTCAGGCAGACAACTTTCTAAAATAGGCAGACAACTTCTTCTAGAAGCATTGATTTTACTATACTAGTGAGGTATTCAATTCCCTTCACCCGCTCCAAAATAACGCAAAAAATTATTTTATCTGATATAATAAAGTAATTATGGATCTTCATAAAAAAAAATGTGTCCCCTGCAGAGGAGATATTCCTCCATTTACTAGAGAACAAATTGATGAGTATTTAAAATATTTAACAGATTGGAAAGTTTTAATTAATGAAAGAAAAGCATTTTATCTATCAAGAGTTTATAAATTTTCTAATTTTGAAAAGAGTTTAGGTTTTATTAATAAGTTATCAAATATTGCTGAGGAGGAAGGTCATCACCCAGATTTAAAATTTGGCTGGGGTTATGCTGAAGTTAATATACTTACTCATGCAATTAATGGACTTTCTTTAAGTGATTTTATCTTAGCTTCAAAGATAGAGCAGCTAGATTAATTATTTTTTATTTAAAAAAATTATTAATTATTTTGTATAGTTCTTTTTGTTTTTTTAGTTTTTTTGCGGTATTGTGGTCGCAATTTTTTATATAAACGATCCTAATATTTTTTTGTTTTGGTATTAAACTTGCGTGATATTTCTCCTTATCATCATCCCCAAATATTAAAAGATAATCAGTATTTTTAGAAAATTTTAATTTTGGATATTTCCAGTCTTTTATTCTCAGAGCATAATTTCTAAAAGTCGTATCTTTAGTTATATTTGGGTGAATTGAAAATTGTGGGGAAAATGCAATCACTTTTTGAACATTATGTAGTGTTGAAAATATTATCGCATTAAACCCACCCATGCTATGTCCAATAGCGTAGCAAAGTTTTTTAGAAATATTTCTTTTTATTAATTTTATATCAACATTATTAAACCAAGATCTAGTGATATCTCTAATGAAGAGTACGTTATACTTTCTAGTTAGATTAAAAAATTCCTCGTTTTGAACATATTTAGTGCCAGCCCCAATGCTCGAGAAAGATAATACGGTTTTTTTTTTGCCAGTGTAATACTGATTTATAAGTGTTTTAGTAAAATTATAATTTTTGTTAAAAATAGAGTAGTAAATTTTTTTAAGAAAAAAAACCATTAATGTCGAAAGTTTCTAATTCCAGTAAATACCATGGCAATTCCAGCTCTTTCCGCCGCAGCAATTACTTCATCATCTTTAATTGATCCGCCCGGCTGGATAATACATTTAACACCAATCTTGATAAGTTCATTTAATCCATCCGCAAATGGGAAAAAAGCATCAGATGCTGCAACGCTTCCTTTAATTTCATCTTTGAAAAATTCATTAGCATTTTGACATGCGATTTTGCTAGAAGCCAATCTGTTGGTTTGGCCAGCGCCAATACCAAGTGTCTTATTATTTTTTGCTATAACAATTGCATTAGATTTTACAAATTTACAAACTTTAAATGCAAATATTAAATCATCTAACTCTTTATCCGTTGGTTTGTTTTTAGTTACAAATTTTAATTCTTTTCTATTAATTTCAATTTGATCTTTGTCTTGGATTAAAAAATTATCACCTAAAAATGTGTAAGAAAACTTATCTTGTTCTTTAAAATTTTCTAAAGAAATTAATCTCAAGTTTTTTTTCTTTTCAAAAATTTCTAAGCTTTTTTTATTAAAGCCTTTTGCGATGATCACTTCATAGAAAGTTTTCGTGATCTCACTAGCAAGCTTTTCGTCGACTTCCCCATTAAAACTTACAATACCCCCAAAAGCACTGATAGGATCGCTAGAAAGGGCTAATTCGTAGGATTTAAGGGCATTTTTTGCGATAGCACAGCCGCAAGGATTGTTGTGTTTAACGATAACACAAGAGCTACCATTTTCTCCTAACTCTTTTGATATGGATACCGCTGAATGCATATCTAAATAATTATTGTAGCTAAGCTCTTTTCCTTGAATTTGTTTTATCTTGGATAAGAAATCATTTTTATAATTTATTTTATAAACAGAGGCTTGCTGATGTGGGTTCTCTCCATATCTTAATTTATCTTTGAGTTGACCCGCTATTGTAATTTTTTTTGGAAATTTATTATCCCTTAAGTCATTCATCCAGTTAGATATTACAGAGTCGTAATAAGCGGTTTCAAGAAAAGCATCGGTTGCAAGTTTTTTTCTAAATTCAAAAGAGGTTGATCCTTTATTATTATTTAATTCATTTATTAAATCTGAATATTGATCGGTGCTTGATATAACCGTTGTAAATTTAAAATTCTTGGCCGAAGATCTAACCATGGCAGGACCACCTATGTCGATATTTTCAATCATCGTGTCAAAGTCTGCTTTTTCTAATAGCTTTTTTTCAAATGGATAAAGATTAACAATTAGTAAATTTATAAAATCTATACCTTCTTTTTTGATTTGATCTTGGTGCTCTTTATCGTCGGCTTTAGCAAGAAGACCTCCATGAATTTTTGGGTGCAATGTTTTAAGTCTACCATCTAATATTTCAGGAAATTTTGTATATTCTGAAATTTCAGTACATTTAAAACCAAGATCTTTTATAAATTTATAGCTGCCACCGGTGCTGATAATTTCAACATTGTTTGCTTTTAAACATTCGAGAACTTCTTTTAGATTTGTCTTATCAGAAACAGAGATTAAGGCTTTTTTAATTTTAATCAGTTGCATGAAGGAGCATTGGGTATACGATTTTTATTTGGCTTTTTCTAGATGCCAAATAATATTAGTGTTTTCATTTTCTACATTCCCTTCAAGCAGAATAAATGAGGTTTCCTTGATATTGTCTGAGTTACCAAAATAAAGATTCTTTTCAATTTTAGTCGGTATTTGAGGGCTTCTAAATATCCAGCCCTCACCACCGCTTGAACTAAGCAGGATATCATTTCCCATGGTTTTGGTGATACGAATATCAGGATGAATATGGAATCTTACACTAAAAGTTAAATTTTTATTCTCTAGGTTTTTGCATTTTAGACTATCAATTCCCTCAATGTGATTTTTTAATTTAAATAAAGTGATTTGTCGTTCATGCAATATTTTAAATCTTTTTTCATAACCATCATGACCAATGATGTGTTGAATAAATTCTTTATCATTTTTAAATTCTTGCTTAAAAATATTATGTTTTTCGATGAGAGAATTTCCAAAATATTTTCTAATCAAAGCATTCTTTTGAAATATACAAGACGAAGTATCATTGATTGTAACTGTTGAATGTGCTGCAGTTGACGAGCTTAAATAAGATAATTCTTCACCAAGATTTTTGCCTGATCCAGAGTTACAGATAAATTTTACACCATTTGATGCAAGTTCAAATGATAATGGGCCTGCCTGATAATTTCTTGAATGCAGCATGGAAGAGGGGTTGTTGGCATCTATAAATAATTCAATTTTTTTAGATTTAATCTTTGCATAACCACAAAAAATATTTTCCATATTTTCAAATTCATAACCTCTAGATTCTAAAAACTCATAAAATTTTTCAGTATTAATTTGATTAGCGCCGTTAAAAAGAGGTAGATCCCCGTTTGAAAATCTTAAAAACTTAAAACAAGTACCAAGAGAATTTATATAAATATTTATAAAAGCAGGGGTTTGCTTTCTAGATAATGTTAACCATTCTCTAATGAGAACTAAAAAATATAAAGTCCAAAATAAATCTTCAGGGTTTTTGCTTTTGACAAATCCATCTTTATTAACAAAATTTCCAAGTTCATCTTCTAAATTTTTAAGTCCATATTGAGTGTATTCTTCATACTGTTCAAAGGAATTTCCAACTAAAATTAGTACTGCAAGAGATTTTATTTTATCAACACCACCACGAACTAAGCTGATATTTTTAAATAAATGTTTGGTTTGTTTGACAATATTATTAATTACTTTGCTTCTAAAAATAAGATCACTATTTTTAAAAATAATCTCATAACTTGAAATCCAATATATTAACCGCATGGTCACAACATCAAGTGTCCAATATTTTTCATTATAATTTGAAAAATTATTGATCCATTGGTCAATAATTAAGCAGCCTAGTTCTTTTTCAGTTTTAATATTTAGCGCTGGCAGCCAGGAAAAATTATGAAGTTTTTTTATTTTATCGTCTTCTAAATTAGTGATTTTCCAAACATTAGTTGTAAATTTTCTGACACTATTGAGGATAATGGGATCATGATTAATAAGATCTTGAATTAAAAATATATTAGAGGATTCATAAATTCGATGAGGCTGAATACCGCCTAATGAAACATTATAATTTGAACTTTTAAATTTTTTATTCCTTAATCGATCTTGAAAGCTTTTTTTTAAAGATAAAAGATAAAGATTAAATGTATTGAGATTGGACACTTAAGCGCAATTTCTTAATTTTTGAATATTATCTTTTAAGGAACCAGAGAAAATAGTTGTTCCAGATACTAAGATATTAGCACCCGCTTTTATTGCAAGGGGCGCAGTTTCAAAGTTAATTCCACCATCAATTTCAATATCAATTTTAAGTTTTTTTTCATTAATCATTTTTCTAAGTTCAGTTACTTTAGGCAGAACTTCACTCATAAAACTTTGTCCCGCAAAACCAGGGTTCACACTCATAATTAAAATAAGATCAATATCATTAATAACATCCATCAAAGCGCTAATAGGTGTTTTAGGATTTAAAGAAACACCTGCTTTTTTTCCCAAAGATTTAATAGTGCTAACTGCTCTTTTTAAATTGTCCGTTGCTTCAGGGTGGATGGTAATGATGTCTGAGCCCGCATCTGCAAACGCTTTAATATATTTTTCAACAGGAGAGATCATTAAATGCACATCAAATGGAAGTTTTGTACATTTTCTAACCATTTTAATAATAGGAGGGCCCATTGTAATATTTGGAACAAAGTGGCCGTCCATAACATCAATGTGAATTAAATCTGCTCCAGCCTGTTCTAAACTTTTAATTTCATCGCCTAGAATACTAAAATCAGCTGATAAGATAGATGGTGATATTTTTATATTTTGTGCCACAGCACACAATTAAATGAATTTAAGGAATTTAAAACGTTTTTTTATAATTATTTTTTAAACAAACTTAAGAAGACTTGAGTAAATTCACTCTCCAATGGAAAAGAAAGCATACCCATTACTGAATAGCCTAGAGCCCAAGGCATAAAATAAAATCTGAACATATAAAAAAACCAAGCAACATAAAGCGGCACTAAAGGAGCAATGATAAAACTTGGAGTTACAATATTAAAAGGTTTAATAATTGGATTTGTAAGTTGTACGAACATTTTCATAAAAAAGAAATTAGAGTCTTCTCTTTGAAAAATATTCATCGCCGTTCTACCAATAAGCGTCCACATAATCATTCCCATTATATAATCAAGAACAAGAACCCAGACTGGCATAATTTAGAAAATTTTTTTAAGAAAGTTCAAGGGGCGAATAAATCGCCCCTTGAGAAAAAGTTTTAATTAAGCATGCCTTATGACAGTTTTGCCTGAAGCTATTCTCACTTCATCAATCATGTCCATAACAGCTTTTGACTCTGGTTTTGTAACCAAACTTACAGTGACCATGGCAATCAAGCTAACTAAAGCTCCAGGAATACCAAATCGTAAGTTGTCTACAAATATCCAGTGAATGTCTTTCCAAGGTGTTGCACCCATGAACCACGTTATGTCCTTATTCGGAACGCCAACCCAAGTTAGGTAAGCAAATCCAGCGATAAGACCACAAAGCATTCCAGCGATTGCACCAGATCGAGTTGCTCTCTTCCACCATACACCAAGTACAAGTGGGAAGAACAATCCAGACATTGCAAAGTCAAACGCCCACGCTACGGCTCCTAAGATACCTGTAAGTCTGAATGATGCAAAAATTGCAGCAAGCGACCCAAGCACAACTAAAAGAACACGAGCAACGATTAATCTTTTTTGCACTGAAGCTTTTGGATCAATCATTTTGTAGTAGATGTCGTGAGACACTGCATTAGCCATAGCAAGAATTAGACCATCCGCAGTTGACATCGCGGCAGCTAATCCACCGGCAGCAACAAGTCCAGAGATCACGTATGGAAGACCTGCTATTTCAGGAGTTGCAAGAACAACCACGTCTTCATTCATGAACCATTCGCTTAATTGCAGAACGCCATCATTGTTAAAGTCTACGATTCTCACCTGACCAACCGCCACCCAGTTTTTCACCCACTCGATTGCCATTACATCAGAAATTTTCTTTCCAATAATAGCTGTAGGTAAATTAGGATCCATCAAGCTGATTTTAGACACTGTTGCAAGCATTGGTGCTGATAAATAAAGCAGTCCAATGAAGAATAGTGACCAACCAACAGATCTTCTAGCTGAAGTTACAGTAGGAGTTGTGAAGTACCTCATTAAAATGTGAGGTAAAGACGCTGTGCCGACCATCATACAAATTGCAAGAGAAATATATCTCCAAGCAACTTCGTGACCTGCAGGAACTGCTGAGTGACCGCCTACAATGTATTTAAGCGATGTAGCATTTCCAAGTGCATCACTTGGTATTTTGGCAGCATCCATGACATCTTTAGTATGCTTCGTTAGTCCATATTGTTGTTCAAGTGCGGCAAGCCTTTGCACCTCATCTCCTAACATTATATGTGGGAATACTCCGAAATTGTATTTCCAAGATATCCAGAAGATAGGAACCAGGTAAGCTATAATTAACACAATATACTGTGCAACTTGCGACCAAGTAACAGATCTCATTCCACCAAGCATAGAGCAAAGTAGAATAGTAATTAAACCTGTCCAACAACCAAATTCAAATGACACTGGGAAAGCTGGCGTACTTAAAGCTTTCTGTGCAATGCTTCCAGTTGCTGTAATTTGTGCAGTCACATAAGTAAATGATGCAATTAACAGAATTAATACCGCGCAGAATCGTGCAAGGTTTCCACCGTATCTAGCTCCAATAAAATCTGGAACTGTGTAACATCCAAATTTTCTAAGATATGGAGCAAGAAGAGTTGATACCAACACGTATCCACCAGTCCAACCAATTAAGAATGCCATGTAGGTATATCCACCAAAGTAGATTCCACCTGCCATTGCAACGAAAGACGCACCCGACATCCAGTCAGCTGCAGTTGCCATTCCGTTAAATACTGTTGGAACTTTTTTTCCTGCTAAGTAATATTCATCAACATCAGTCGTTCTTGAGATCCAACCAATTAACGCATAGATGAAAATTGTGAAACCCACGAACGCTAGTCCGATGTTTCTTCCAGACACACCCATTTTTTCAAGGACGCCCATCAATATGATGAACACCAAGAAACCTCCGGTATACGTACCGTAGATTTTAGGTAAATCTTGGATAAATTGTTTTGAAGTTTTAGCCATTGTTAGTCTTCCTCCCTATCTTCATCAGAGAAACCAAATTCTCTGTCAATTTTTTCTTGTCGGCTATTTGACCAGAATATTAATATGATGAACGCGAGCATCGAGCCTTGCGCTGTCATATAATATCCTAATTTATAACCTAAGAAGCTTGCAGTGTTTAAATCAGCCGCAAACATGAAGACTACTGTTGAGAAAAAGAACCAGATTACTAAAGTTAGAATCATCAAACCTTTAGTTTTCTGCCAATGGGCTTCTTGTTTTGGTGTAGCCATTGTTTCCCCCTTTGTTTATTTGATTAAACACTAATTGAGTTGTATTTATTAGTAAAGATGAAATTTTTTCAAAAATTCAATATTTCCTTGAGATTTGATCCAAAAAATATGGTCAAACAAGTACAAGGTGTATTTAAAGATTTTTTAATAGACCCTGCAAAAAAAACATTTTTAGGGGAAAAAAAAATCACAAATTTTGATGATCTTAGAAATTTTATAAGCAACAAATCTGCTTTTGTGTCTCAGTTTACTCTTTATGGATATTTAAGAACTAGAATGGGAGGAATTAATTTTTATAAATCATTAAATGATGTGCCCTTTGGGACATCAGTGAATATTGCAAGATGGAATATTTATTTAGTTTCGGTTCAAGATTTGTTGCTATTTACATTTTCCTACATTTACAACAAGCAAGACAGAGGCATTATCACACATGCAAACTCTTTTTTTAAAAAAATTTTAGAAGACCAGCTGCCCTTTGGCCTTGAGATTGAATTAAAAAATAAATCTATTCAGGAATTTGATGAAAGAATTAAAAAAGTAAATTGGCACATGGCTTACAAACAAAGACCATTTGAGAAAAGTTGCGAAGCCCTTTTTTCTTGGTCGCCCATTGCAGATCAGCTTAAAGATTTAGATAAAGAGATTGTAATAAATTCTATGGATGTACAGTGGCAGAATATTATGGTTGATTTTGTAAAACTTCTCAAACCTCTTGATGCCAATGTCAGATAAATTTAAAAAATATGCAGAGCAATCTTTAAAAGAAGCCTCTGAAAGAAAAAAAAATAAAAGTCCAATAAAAAAAAGAGAAATTAATGGACCAAAAGGATTAGAACCTACTCGTTATGGAGATTGGGAGACTAAAGGAATAACTTACGACTTTTAGATTATTTATTTAATCTATTATCAATTAAACTTTGTACCACTGTTGGATCTGCAAGTGTTGAAGTATCACCAAGATTTTCAAATTGGTTTTCAGCAACTTTTCGAAGAATTCTTCTCATAATTTTACCAGATCTAGTTTTTGGCAAACCAGGTGTAAAATGAATAAGATCAGGAGTAGCAAGCGGTCCAATAATTTTTCTAACTAAATCTTTTAATTCTTTTGTTAAAGCATCAGAACCCGTTTCACCAACCTTTAAAGTCACATAACAGTATAAGCCTTGTCCTTTAATATCGTGTGGATAGCCAACAACTGCAGCTTCAGCAACTTTTGGATGGGCAACAAATGCACTTTCTATTTCAGCCGTTCCAAGATTGTGACCTGATACAATAATGACATCATCTACTCGCCCTGTAATCCAATAGTATCCATCTTCATCTCTCTTACATCCATCACCTGTAAAATATTTACCGTCATGTTGTGAAAAATAAGTATCAATAAATCTTTGATGGTCACCATAAACTGTTCTCATTTGACCTGGCCAAGATTCTTTCATGCATAATCTTCCTTCGCATGAACCATCTAATTCTTTGCCTTTTTCATCAACAATTACAGGAACTATTCCATAGAATGGTTTCGTTGCTGATCCTGGTTTTAAATCAACAGCGCCAGGCTGAGGAGATATTAAAATTCCACCTGTTTCTGTTTGCCACCAAGTATCAACGATTGGACAACGAGAGTCGCCTACAACTTTATGATACCAAATCCAAGCTTCAGGATTAATGGGTTCACCAACTGAACCTAAAAGTTTAAGTGATTTTCTGCTTGTTTTTTTAACCATCGCATCCCCCTCTCGCATTAAAGCTCTAAGAGCGGTTGGGGCTGTGTAGAAAATATTTACTTTGTGTTTATCAATTACCTGCCAGAAACGACTTGCATCAGGATAACTTGGAACTCCTTCAAATACTAAAGTTGTTGCTCCATTTGATAGTGGACCATAGACAATATAACTGTGGCCTGTCACCCAACCAATGTCTGCAGTACACCAATAAATATCTCCGTCTTTATAATCAAAAATATATTGGTGAGTCATTGAAGCATAAACTAAGTAGCCACCTGTTGTATGCAAAACTCCTTTTGGTTTTCCAGTAGATCCTGATGTGTAAAGAATAAATAATGGATCTTCCGCATTCATTTCTTCAGGTTTGCATGTTGTAGACATTTTAGAAGTTAACTCATGATACCAAACATCGCGCTTTGAATCGAAAGGCACGTTGCCCCCAGTTCTTTTTAGAACAATACATTTTTTAACATCGGGGCATTTCTTTAATGCTTCATCAATATTTTTTTTTAAAGGAATAACTTTTTGACCTCGTAATCCTTCATCAGCTGTAATTACAAATTCTGATTTACAATCTAAAATTCTGTTAACAATAGAGTCTGGAGAAAAACCGCCAAATACCACAGAATGAATTGCTCCAATTCGAGTACAAGCAAGCATGGCATAAACTCCTTCCGGAACCATTGGCATATAAATTGTAACTCGATCACCTTTTTTAATTCCAATTTTTTTTAATCCATTTGCAAGTTTACAAACTTCATCGCTTAATTCTTGGTAGGTAATTTTTTTAGATTCTTTTGGATCGTCTCCTTCAAAAATAATTGCAGTCTGTTTTGCTCTTTTTGGTAAATGTCTATCGATGCAATTATATGAAACGTTAGTGGTTCCATCATGGAACCATTTAATGGAAACTTTCTTTGTGCTGTAAATTACTTCTTTAATTTTTGTGTAAGGTTTAAACCAATGAATTCGCTTTCCCTCGTCCGCCCAAAATTTTTCATTATTGTTAACAGATTCTTTATATTTAGCCTCATATGATGATTGGTTAACGTATGAATTTTTTGCCCAATCCGCAGGCACTTTGAAAAGTTTGTCGCTCATTAATCCCTAATCCCCCCTTATTTTTTAAATTCTACCCATCTTACATATTATTTTCCAGCTTTTTGAATCTATAGGCATTACTGATAATCTGCTCTGTTTTATAAGAGGTAAGTGGGAAATTTCTTTATTTTCTTTTATATCGGCAAGTGAAACCGGCTCTACTAAGTCTTTATAATATGCAACTTTAACCGCCACAAACTTTTTTTCTTTATCTGTTGGGTCAATAAATGCTGGTTTAATAATTTTAACTATCCCAATAATTTTCTTATCCTCATTAGAATGATAAAAAAAACAAAGGTCATTAGATTTCATTTGTTTTAAATAATTTGCAGCTTGATAATTTCTAACTCCATCCCAAACAGTTCCTTTAGAACCTATTTTTTTCTGCTCATTAAATGACCATACTGAGGGTTCTGATTTTACTAACCAATAATTCATGAAATTTTTTTACTTTTAAGAGGTGCCCGTGTCAAAACAAAGCCAAACTTATCTATATAAATCAATGATTTTTTAAAATAAATAATTCAAAAATTAGTATTTTACTCCAGCCCCTTTTAAAAAAGGTGCATCAGGATCTAAAGGCCATCTTGGCTTTGCAAGAACATCAAGATTATCTTCAATCCCTTTTTTAAATCTTTCAATTCCAGCCCAAGCAATCATTGCTCCATTATCACTACAAAGTTCAATGGGGGGAAAGAAATTTTCAAAATCCATTTCTTTACTTAGTTTATCTAAATTATTTCTAATGCTTTTATTTGAAGCTACTCCACCAGATATTACAAAAACTTTTTTATCTTTTTTGTATTTAGAAATAAATTCAGTCATGGCTGATTTACATTTGATATATAGAATTTCATTAATTGTTTTTTGAAAAGATGCTGCAAGATTTTCTTTATCTTTTTTAGTTTTTATCTTTGGTAGTAATCGCAAGATTGCTGTTTTTAAACCTGCAAAAGATAAATTACATCCTGGATGATTTAATATTGGCTTAGGTAGAACATAAGTTTTTTCATTTCCGTTTTCTGCAAGCTTTTCAATTTTTGGTCCACCTGGAAATTCAAGACCAATCATTTTTGCTGTTTTGTCGAAAGTTTCTCCAAGAGCATCATCAATGGTTGTTCCAATTCTTTTATATTTTCCAATTCCTTCAACAATCAAAAATTGTGTATGACCACCTGATACTAGAAGCAAAAGATAAGGAAATTCTATTTTATTAAAAATTCTTGGAGTAAGCGCGTGGCCTTCTAAATGATTAATTGCAAGAAATGGTTTTTTTAAAATTCCTGCAATACTTTTTCCAGCGCTCAGACCAACCATTAAACAAACTAACAGACCGGGACCTGCTGTTGCTGCAACACCATCTAATTCTTCAAATTTGCATTTACTATCGTCTATGGCTTTTTTTATTATAATATCAATTTTTTCAGCATGAGATCTTGCGGCGTTTTCTGGGACCACTCCTCCAAATTTTAAATGCTCATCAACTTGGCTAGAGATCACATTTGATAATATTTTAACATTTCCTTCCTCATCTTCTCTTACAATTGATGCAGCAGTTTCATCGCAACTAGTCTCGATTCCAAGGAATGTTAAATCTTTTTTCATAGATGTATTGAGTGTGATCACCTGTCGCTATAAAAAGTAGCGATAATATATAACAAAATGTTATTAAATCAGCAAAATGTTAAGAAATAGAAAAATTATTATTGGCACTAGAGGCAGCAGATTGTCACTTGCGCAAACAGAACATTTTAGAGATGAGCTGTTACTTGCTTATCCAGGAGTTACAGCTGATCAACTTATTATTAAAATTATCAAAACATCAGGAGATAAATTTAAAACTGAAAATTTAGGAATGATGGGAGGCAAAGGGCTTTTCGTTAAAGAACTAGAAGAGTGTTTGCTTGAAAAATCAATTGATGTTGCGGTTCATTCTCTTAAAGATGTGCCAACTTTTTCATCAAACAAATTGTCACTTGCTTGTTTTTTAAAAAGAACAGATGAGCGAGATGCATTCTTATCTCCTGTTGCAAGTTCATTTGCCAATTTAAAACCAGGTTCTACTGTTGGAACTTCTTCTGTTAGAAGATTTTCACAATTAAAAAGACTGAGGGATGATTTAAAAATGGTTCCAATAAGAGGAAATATCGATACTAGAATTAATAAAATGAAAGAGGGAATCTATGACTCTATAGTGCTTGCAGCATCCGGATTAAAAAGACTAGGATTTCATTCTGAAGTAAAAGAATATTTTGAGAAAGATGTAATCATCCCATCCGCGGGACAAGGAATTATAACTGTTCAGTGTAGAGAGGAAGATTCTGTTGTTAAAGATATCTTAAAAACAATAAATGATAAAGAAACGCAAATTTTAGCAGAAGCAGAGCGTTCATTATTAGAAGTATTAAATGGCGCATGTGATACTCCGGTTGGAGCAAATGCTATCATTAACGATGAGGGAGAATTGTTTTTAAAAGCAGAATTGTTATCATTGGACGGGAAGCAATGCTTTAGAGCACACAAAACTGGAATTTTAGAAAAAGCAAAAAGTATAGGAATGGATGTGGCTGAAGAAATCTTATCTAAGGCTGGAGACAACTTTATTATTTCGGAGACAAAACTTGCGCATACTATTTACAAAAAGTCAGAATAGTTCTGAAGTCTTAGTTAATAAATTTATTTCAAAAGGTCATAACGTCACTAATTTCTCAATACTTAATGTTAAACCAATTATAACTCCTGATATAAATTTTAAAGATTTTACTTCAATAATTTTTACAAGTTCCAACGCTATTAATCATTTAGCAAACATAGAAAATATCGGTCATCTTAAATGCTTTTGTGTTGGTGAGCAGACGGCTGCGGTTGCAAAAAAAAAAGGTTTTTTAAATATTCATGTTGCAAGCGGAAATTATTTTGAATTAAAAGATCTTATTTTTAAAACTTTGGATAAAAGTAAAGAAAAATTTATTTATGTTAGAGGGGAATTTGTTTCTAATAATTTAGAAAATGATTTTAAGGAAGGCGGTTTTCTAATTAAAAGCTTAATTAATTATACAACTGAACCCAATCTAAATACTGATTTAAAATTAATTGAAGATTTAAAAAGCAAGTTAATTGATGTCATCTTTGTTTATTCAAAGAGAGCAGCCGATCAATTATTAAAGATAATTTTAAACCATAAAATTGAAAACAATCTTGATAACTGTACTTTGAATTGTATTAGTATTAATGTTGCAAATACTCTAAAAAGACTAAGGTGGAAAAAAATAAAGATTTTCTCACCTGGCGATGAAGAATTATCATTATTATAAAGAGGTTTTCTGGTGATTATAGATGGAAAAAAGTTTGCACAAGAATTAAGAAATGAAATCAAAAAAGAAATTGAAAGTATAAAAAAAACTAGGAATACCACTCCGGGCTTAACCGTAATTTTAGTTGGAAATCATACTCCAAGTGAAATTTATGTAAGAAATAAAGAACTTTCTGCGAAAGAAGTTGGAATTACTTCTGAGGTAATAAGATTTGAAAGTTCTATTACTCAAGAAAAACTCATTGAAGTTATTCATGGACTAAATAAAGATAAAAAAGTTCATGGTATACTAGTCCAGTTACCTTTGCCGCCACACATAAATGGAAGTAAAATTATTGAGGAAATCGATCCAAAAAAAGATGTGGATGGTTTTCATCCTGTAAATGTTGGTAATTTGTCTTCCGGAAAAGATTCTTTAGTTCCCTGCACTCCTCTTGGGTCTTACCTTCTTATAAAAAATGTTCAAAAAAATTTAACAGGATTAGAAGCTCTAATTATTGGAAGATCAAATTTGAATGGAAAACCTATGGCGCAATTATTACTCAAAGAGGATTGTACCGTTACCATTGGTCATTCTAAAACTAAAAATTTAAAAGAATTATGTCAGAAAGCAGATATCGTTGTTGCAGCTGTTGGACGTGCAAATTTAGTAAAAGGTGATTGGGTAAAAGAAGGAGCAATAGTTATTGATGTTGGAATTAATCGAGAAGAAGATAAAACAGAAAAAAAAGGTTATAAAATAGTTGGTGACGTTGAGTTTGACTCAGTTGTAAAAAAAGCAAGAGCCATAACTCCAGTTCCAGGTGGGGTAGGACCGATGACGATTGCTTGTCTTTTAAACAATACTTTAAAAGCTTTTAAGAATATTAATTAATTATTTTCTAAGTAAGCGTGCGTTCATTTTAATAAAATTTTCTACTTTTTTTTTATTAAAAGTTTTATTTTCTTCAAAAGAAACATTTTTCATTGAGTAAATACTCTTATCGGACATTCTTGAAACAATACTTACATTCCCTTTGTAAATTTTTAACTTAACAGTTCCTTGAACTCGAGATCTTTTTTGATCAATAATTTTTTGTAATCTTAATCTTTCTTTTGAATACCAAAATCCATTATAAATTAACTCTGCAAATCTAGACATAATCGCATCTTTTTTATGTGCAGTTTCTTTATCTAAAGTAAGAGATTCTATGGCCCTATGAGCGAATAAAAGTATAGTTCCTCCAGGAGTTTCGTAAACACCACGAGATTTTATTCCAATAAATCTATTTTCAACAAGATCCACTCTACCCACTCCATTCTTGCCGCCAATATTATTTAAAAGAGAAAGTAATTTACTTGGCGAACATTTTTTATTGTTAATACTAATTGGATCACCATTTTTAAAACTAATAGTCACATAAGATGGCTTATTTGGAGCCTTCTCAGGAGAAACTGTTCTTTGGAAAATAAATTCTGGCGCTTGTTTTGATGGATCTTCTAAAATTTTACCTTCAGTTGAGGTGTGAAACAAATTGTCATCCACAGAAAATGGAGGAGCCCCCTTTTTGTCACTTGGTACAGGAATGTTATTCTTTTTAGCATATTTAATTAGATCGCTTCTTGATACAAAATCCCAATCACGCCATGGAGCGATAATTTTAATTTTTGGATTAAAATAGTAATAAGCAAGTTCAAATCTTACTTGATCATTACCTTTTCCTGTTGATCCGTGTGATACGGCATCTGCTCTAAATTTTTTGGCAATTTGAATTTGACGTTTTGCAATAAGGGGTCGGGCGATAGAAGTACCGAGTAAATAAATGCCTTCATATAAAGCATTTCCTCTAATCATTGGAAAAATATAATCTTTTACAAAAACATCTTTTAAATCCTCAATAACAATATTTTTAACGCCAAGATTTCTTGCGTTTCTAATTATTTTTTTTCTATCTATTTCTTGTCCAAGATCTGCAGTGTAGGCAATAATTTCTGCATGATAGTTTTCTTGTAACCAACGTAAAATTACAGAAGTATCAAGACCACCAGAATAAGCTAAAACAATTTTTTTAACTTTTTTTTTCATTATTAAATGAAATTACATTTCTTTTTAGCAGCCTCATAGGCATCACTAAAACCACTTAATGAAAAAGTATCGATAGTTTTAGAGCCTTTAGCTGAGGTTGCGCTAATTTTGGCTTGAGAGGATTTTCTCATCAATTCTATCATTGCAACTTCCTCCTCATATTTTGTAAGCCAAGCAAAATTATCTTCAGTTTCAAATTTGAATTCTTTTTTATCGATAGCAACATTTACTCTAGAAGATGCTTTGTAATTATAACCGCTAGTAACGCTTATCTCGTTTTGTATTTTGTCGTTAGGTCTAAAACTTACAAATAATCTAGATTCTGCTCTATTAAGACCTTTTGGATCAGAGGCCACAGGACTGGACACGGCATAACAAACTTGCTGGCCGTTAATATTAGTATTTTGTGCAGTCCAGTTTTTAAATTGTCCATCCAGTTTAATTTGAGCAAATATTTTTTGTTCAAAAGACAATAGACAGATTATAGAAAAAAATAAAATTCTTAAGGACATGGGTTTGAATATATTAATTGAACATTATTAATGTCTTTTATTACATCATTAGTTAGTGACAGATCAATACTATCAATATTTTTCTTTAACTGCTCCATTGATGTTGCGCCAATAATCGTTGAGGTTACAAATTTTTGAATAATACAAAATTGAATTGCCATTTGTGCAGGATCGATATTATGTTTCTTTGCAACTTCGTAATAAGCCTTAACAGCTGGCTCTGTATTTCGAGTTCTGTATCTATCAAATCTATTGCCCCATAAAACTTCTCTAGTTCCAGCAGGCTTTTTTCCACCTAAATATTTTCCAGTCAAATGCCCACCACCCAAAGGTGAGTATGCAAGTAATCCAATTTTTTCTCTAATCGAAATTTCTGAAAGTCCAACTTCATAACTTCTATTAATAAGACTATAAGGGTTTTGTATTGTTATAGGCTTTGGAATATTATGTTTATCTGCAAGTTTTATATATTGGCTTGTACCCCAAGGAGTTTCATTTGAAAGTCCGTAATATTTTATTTTTCCAGATTTAATTAAAGATGCCATTGCTTCCATAGTTTCAAGAATAGGTATTATATCGTTAGTTTCAGTGTGCTCATATTCAAGTCCACTGAACACATTCAAAGGTCTATCAGGCCAGTGCAGCTGATAAATATCAACGTGATCAATTTGTAAATTTTTTAAACTATTATCAATTGCAGCGTTAATTTGTTTTTTACTAAGTCTAGTTTCTTTCTCACCCGGTCTAATCCAGTCCATTCCAGATCTACCTGTTACTTTATCGGCGATGATGATCTCATCTCTCTTTTTTGTTTTCTTTAACCAGTTACCAATAATTTTATTTGTTGCACCGCACGTCTCTTTTGTAGGTGGTATGGAGTATAATTCTGCGGTATCAAAAAAATTAATTCCTTTTGAAACAGCATAGTCCATTTGATCAAAACCATCCTGCTCGGTGTTTTGCATGGAACCCCAGGTCATTGTGCCAAGACAAATTTGGCTAACGTTTAAATCCGTATTTGGTATTTTATTAAATTTCATACTTTTTTATCTTCAAAAAGATAATGGAATAGTCTTTTTTTAAGCTTCTTGAAACGAACATATTTTAATATTATATAATGGGTCAAACAAACATATAGGCAAAAAAAAAATGAACTTAAAGTATGGTCAAACAAGAACTACGACACGTGCAGAATCGGGTGCCATAGATCAGGGCCTTAGATCCTACATGTTGAAGATCTATAATTACATGGCAACAGGTATTCTGGTGACAGGTTTTGTAGCGTTATTTTTATTTAAATATTCTGTAGTTACAAATGATGCCGGTTCAATCACTGGCCTAACTAATTTAGGTAATGCAATTTACAATTCTGCATTAATGTGGGTAATCGCTTTTGCTCCATTGGGTATCGTATTGTGGATGAGTTTTGGACTTGCAAAAATGAGTGCATCAAAAGCTCAAACATTATTTTGGGTGTTTGCAGGATTAATGGGTGCATCACTTTCTTCAATATTCATGGTTTATGTTGGAGCTAGTATTGCTCGAGTATTTTTCATTACTGCAGCAACTTTTGCTACAATGAGTCTTTACGGTTACACAACAAAATCTGATTTAACTAAACTTGGATCATTTTTAATGATGGGTTTAATTGGAATCATTATTGCATCAATCGTAAATATTTTTCTTAAATCTACACAACTAGAATTCATCGTTTCATTACTTGGAGTTATAATTTTTGTTGGTCTTACAGCGTATGACACACAAAAAATTAAAGAAATGTATTTTGATGGAGGCGATTCAGAAACAATGGCTAAAAAATCTATTATGGGTGCTTTAACTCTTTATTTAGATTTCATTAACCTTTTTGTAATGTTGTTAAGATTCTTTGGACAAAGAAGAGACTAATTAATTTATTCTATTTTATAGCCCCGAGTAATTGGGGCTATAAAATTAACTTAAAATAAAATCACCAATTCCTGTAAATAAATAACAACTAAAGAAGAAAATTATTAAAATTAAAGTCCAGTAACAATTAACCAATCTATCTCTAAAAATTTTTTTATTTATAACTTCTGATGTTTCTTTAGGTTCCCAAATTGATTTTTTGAATTTTCTAATATCACAACTATATTTCCAAAAATCTTTATTAGTTAGATCTTTATCACCTGTTTCAAATTTTTTAAGATAATTTGATACAAAAATTAATAAATAAATTGCAATAGTTAAAACTAAGATTGACCAAAATGCTTTTGTTCCTAAAATAAAAATTAAAATTATTGCTCCAATTATAATGATAAATGGATTTTTCATTTAATCATTTTTTTAATGATTAAAAAAATTGAAACTAAAATTAGTGGAAGCAAAATAGCCCCTATATAACCATATTCATCTAACACCCAATTTAAAAGAAAAAGAAAACATATTATTCCAGCTAAAACAGATAATAAATACGTAATAAAATTTTTGGTCATATAATTATTATAATTTAATTAGAGTATAATTTCATTAAATTTAAAATTATTTTTTTATTTAAGTTTAGTTTCCGGAGCATTTTTTAGAACAATATTTAACAAAATCCCAATTTTTTTCCCATTTTTTTCTCCAAAGAAACTCTCTGTTACAATTAAGACAAATCTTTTTTGGTAATTGATTTTTTTTTCTCAAGTTATTTAATAACTTTTAAATATTTAGCAGAATGTTTTTTTGAAATAATTTTTAATATGGAACTCAAATTATCTGAGCTTTTGATTACAGAGCCACTTGCATCTTTTAATTGATATTTATTTTTATCTTTTTGATTAAGTTTTTTTAGTATTTGGAAAAGAGGATTTTCGGTTGCTTTTCTATAGATCTCAAAACTAATCATAGTTTTGCTCATATAGATCCCATAGTCTTTCCATTCCCCAACAGAGACCATTGAACCATAAAGATTTAAAATTTCTTGAAGTTCTTTTTTATTAAAAAAGTTTTCTTTATTAAGATTGTTGTTTTTAATTAAATGAAATTTCATTAATCAACTCTATGTTTTTGAATAAGTGATACTTGCATAATTGTGAATATTAAAGTGATTGGTAATAGTCCAAATACTTTAAATTGAACCCAAAAGTCCTCACTTTGCGTTCTCCAAACAAGCTCATTGAGAATCGCTAAAAAAATAAAAAAATATATCCAGCGTTTATTTAAAATATTCCAACCTTCGTCTGAAATTTTAATTGATCCATCAAACAATTTTTTTAGCAAAGGCTGTTTTAAAAAGATTTGTCCGTACAAAAGAATAAGTGCAAAAATTATATTTATAATTGTAGGCTTCATATAAAAAAATATTTTATTATCAAAAACAATTGTTAATCCACCAAATAGAGCAACAACAACAGCTCCTAATATTGGTATTGTTGGTATTTTTTTTTCTATTCGGTAAACAAAAAATACCGATATAATAGTTGCAATAATTAAAGGAAGTATTGCATAACTCATTCCATGTTTTTTATAGAAATAAAAAAAGATTAATAACGGACCTATATCCAAGAAAAATTTTATGAGACCTTTATTCATTAAATTTTTAATAATTATTTCTACAATTATTTTAAACTTTAATTCATCTTTAGCAAAAGAATTTAGATATGAGGTCCGAGCCTATAATCTAAATGTTATGGAGATTAATTTTAATATTGATGATGAAATAAACAACAAGATTACCTTTAGTGCTGAAAGTGTCGGTATCGTTGGATTTTTTGTAAAAGTTTTAGCAAAATCTAAAGTTGAATTTAATGATAAAAGCAAAAACACTTGGAAGTATGAATATCGTTATGAAAAACCAACAAGCAATAAATATAGATTAAATAAAATCAATTTTTCCAAAGAAAAAGTTCTTAATTTTGAAACAGATCCACGCAGAACCGAAGATTTAACTAAAAAAGTTCCATACAACAAAGAAGACTATTTTGGCGTGATTGATCCAATCTTTGCGGTTAAAAAATTATTTTTAATCGATAAAAAAAATCTTGATTGTGATAAAAAAATTAAAGTTTTTGATGGTAATATTTTTTATTACTTAGTGATGAAGAAAGAAAATGTTCAGATAGATTTTGATTCAATCTTTTCTAATTATAAAGGAAAATTACAAAAGTGCATTTTAACTTATCAGCCAATATCTGGATATACTCCAGGAGATCCAAATACTCCCGAGCAGTTTAAAGTAGATCTTTATTTTGGAATTGTTGGGGATAACTATTTTCCAATTTACGCGACAACTAAAGGAAAAAAAGGAATTAGACTTAAGATGTATTTAGATACAATCCAGTGAGCTATTGAATTTTTTATAAGAATCACTACTTTAAATTTTAATGTTAGAAAAAAAATTAAACAAAGCCAAATTCTCGATTGGAGAAGTGGTGCGACATCGTTTGTTTGATTTCAGAGGTGTTATCTACGATGTAGATTTTCAATTTAATAATTCAGAGGAGTGGTATCAATCAATACCAAAAGCGGCACGTCCTAGAAAAGATCAGCCTTTTTATCATTTACTAGCCGAGAATGATGAGATCACCTACGAAGCTTATGTTTCGGAACAAAATTTAGTAGGAGATGATCCAAACGAGCCTGTGAGACATCCTTTGGTTAATGAAATATTTAGAGGGAAAAGAGGAAATCTTTACTTTAAACCATCAAATTAGTCGCAATTTTTACCGCCTTAATTCAAACAATTTTAACACAAAAGTTCGACAGATTATTTTATTAGATTTCAGTTAATACCTAACTGAGTTATTTTTGATCCCCAATCTCCCTTATCTCAGTTAGGTACACTTTTAATCTCACCAAACATGTAGTAAAAAAATTCACTTAAATGTTTGGAATATTTAAACCTAGAACTTTTTTTAATTTAGCAAACACCAGTCTTTTTTGGTTAAAAATAATTTTGGTTTTTGCGCTTATTACTGGTTTAATTTTAGCATTACTTTTTTCACCAATTGATTATTTACAAAAAGATACGGTAAGAATTATGTATGTTCATGTCCCGTCTTCTTGGATTTCTTTATTTATCTTTTTAATTATTGGAATTTCATCATTTATAAGTTTAATTTTTAAACTTAGAGTTTTTTCAGTTTATGCAAAAAGTTTAGCACCTATAGGGTTAGTTTTTTCTTTAATCTCTGTTGTCACAGGATCATTATGGGGTTACCCAACGTGGGGAACTTTTTGGAGTTGGGACGGTAGACTAACTTCAATGTTTGTTCTGGTGTTAACTTATTTTTTATATGTTTCTTTGTGGTCGTTTATAAAAAATTATAATTCAGCAGAAAAAATTACTAATATTATTGGTATAGTAGGATTGATAAATATTCCTATTATTAAATTTTCAGTTGCATGGTGGAATACACTTCACCAACCAGCAAGCATTACACTAACTGCCGCACCCACCATACATAGTTCAATGTTAGCGCCATTACTTATTATGTTTTTTAGTTTTTGCATTTTATCACTGATTATTTTCTTGATTAGATATAAATATGAAATTATTAATTTTAGAGTTAATAAAAAATGATTTTAGAATTCTTAAATATGGGTGGTTACGGATTGTATATATGGTTATCATATGCATTTGCCGCGTTATCTTTAATTTCTCTTTATTACGTTTCAGTTAAAAAATTAAATTCTATTAAAAATATCGAACATCTTTATCAGTCTGAAAAAGTTGAAGAAGCGTCAGTTTCAGCGCAATCTAATAGATTTTAGTTTGATATCTAATTAAGTCCCGATATCTTTTTAAAAATTTTTTTTTAAATACGCTTATGATTTTTAGCAAATCTGCAAAAAATAGATTAAAAATTTTTTCCTTAATAGCAATAGCTGCAACGATAATATTTTTCTTTATCTATAATAATTTACAAAAGAATGTTGTGTATTTCTATGCACCTCAAGAAATAAAAAATTTAACAAATACCCCTTCTAATAAGATTAGACTTGGAGGTCTAGTTAAAGAAGGCTCATTAAAGAAAAATAATAATAATTATGTTTTTATTATTACTGATTTAAAAAATGAAATTTTCGTTGAGTATAATGGTTTGTTACCCAATTTGTTTGTTGAAGGCAAAAGCGCAGTTGTAGAAGGTGTTCTTAAAGATAAAAAATATTTTATTGCAAGCGTGATACTTGCAAAGCATGATGAGAATTATATGCCGCCAGAAGTTGCTAACAGTTTGAAAAAAAATAAATTAGGTAAATAAATTAGGTAAATAAATATGGCTGGTTATATAGGCAATTTAGCTTTATTTTTTTCTTTAATATTTAACGGTTTCTTAATTTTTTCATTAATTAAAGGCATAAGAAATAATGACTTCAAAAATTCAAAAATAATTAATTTTTTTAATAATAGTATTTTTTTTTTATTATTAATTTCATTTTTAACTTTAATATATTGTTTTATTGTTTCTGATTTTTCTAATGTAGCCGTTTATCAAAATTCTCACACTACTAAGCCTTTAATCTATAAAATATCAGGAGCGTGGGGAAATCACGAAGGCAGCATGGTATTATTTATTCTAATATTATCATTATTTTCCTTTGTATTCGCCAGAACTAAAGTTAGTGAAAAATTAAAATTTTATACAGTTTTTTTTCAATCAATATTAATCTTAATTTTTTTAATTTTTTTAATTTTAACTTCAAATCCTTTTGACCAGATGGATCCAAAACCATCTCAAGGTCTTGGTTTAAATCCTATTCTGCAGGATCCGTTACTTGCGATTCATCCGCCATTTTTATATTTTGGTTATGTTGGTTTTTCTTTAGTTTTTAGTTTTGCGCTTGCAGGATTAGTGACTAATAATTTTGATAAATCATGGAGTAAGATTGCAAATTTTTGGATTATTCTTCCTTGGTCTTTGCTCACTGTTGGAATTGGTCTTGGATCTTTTTGGGCTTACTATGAATTAGGTTGGGGAGGATATTGGTTCTGGGATCCAGTTGAAAACGCATCATTAATGCCCTGGCTTGCAGCAACTGCTTTAATTCATTCTAACATTGTAACTCTTAAAAAAGATAAATTACATTCTTGGACGGCATTACTTTCCATATTTACATTTATAATGAGTTTACTTGGAACTTTTTTAGTTAGATCAGGAGTATTAAATTCAGTGCATGCTTTTGCAAATGATCCTTACAGAGGTGTATATATTTTAAGTACAATTTTATTTATTACTTTTTTTTCATTAGCTATTTTTATTATTAAGAGTCCTAAAAAATCTTTATATGGAGAATATTCTTTTTTACAGAAAGACAATTTTATCTTAATTAATAATTGTTTTTTAATCTTTTTTCTTTCGGTGATTTTAGTTGGAACAGTTTATCCTATTATTCTAGATGCCATTAGTGGAAAAAGTATTTCGGTTGGCCCTGTTTATTATCATACTATTTTAGCTCCATTTTTATTTGCATTTTTATTTTTCATGTCGCATGGACCTCTTATTAGTTGGAACAAAGAAGATAAATTTTTACAAATAAAAAATTTTAAAATATTTTTTCCAATTTCCATTGCGATCTCATCAGTGATTATTTTTTGGTTTTTTGATTATAAAGATATTATTTTGATATTAGGATTGTTATTTTCGGTATACCTAATTGTTTCAGTTATATTTGATTGGATTTCACAAAAAAAATTAAGCTTAAATTTTGGAAGATTAGTTTCTCATTTAGGATTTGGTACATTGATTTTTGCTATATTTGTTAATGCTTATTTATCAAAAGAAATTAATGCAGCTATGAAGGTGGGAGAAGAAATTACAATTCAAGAATTTGTTATTAAATTTAAGAGTATTAATAAAATTAAAAAAGAGAATTATGAGGAAGTATTTGGAAACTTTTTAGTAACTAATAAAAAAAAACAAGTTGAACTGACACCGTCCATTAGAAAATATGATCAGCCAGTTCAATTTACTTCTGAGACAAGCATTAAGACTAATTTTATCGTTGATTATTATTTTGCAATCAATTTGTCTGAATTTGAAAAAGATAAAATTATGGTTAGGTTTTATTATAAACCTTTAATGTTTTGGATTTGGTTTTCTATATTACTAATTGCTTTTGGTGGAATTTATCAAACCTTTAGACTGAGAAATGAATAATAAATATAAAATTATAATTCTTGGAATAACAATTGTTATAATTTTTATTCTTTTTTTGAGAGTTTTGAATTCCGATAAAACTTATCAACCTAATCAAATGATTGGTAAAAAAATTCCAGAATTTATTTTGGAGAATCTTTTAAATAAAAATCCAAAGTTAGATAGTAATATTTTATCAGGAAAAGATTTTGCCGTTTTAAATATATGGGCATCCTGGTGTATTCCTTGTCGGATTGAGCATCCTTTCTTAATGGATTTAAAAAATAAAAATCAAATCGATATTATTGGTCTTAATTATAAAGATGAAAGCGGGAATGCGAAAAACTTTTTAAAAAAATATGGAAATCCTTTTAGTTTAATAGGCGTTGATAAAAAAGGAGAAGTTGCAATTCAATTGGGTGCCTATGGCGTTCCGGAAACATATGTTTTAAAAAAAGGAAAAATAATTTTCAAACATATTGGCCCACTGAATGAAGATACGGTTAATCAAATTTTAGAATTACAAAATAAATGAGAAAATATTTTTTTATTATTATATTTTTTATTTTGTCTTCTAATGTTTTTTCTGCAAGTGAAGAATTAAAGAATAAAATTTATAAAAATATTAGATGTATTGTTTGTCAAGGACAGTCGATTTATGAATCAAATTCTGATTTTGCAATTGATCTAAAAAAATTAATTTCTAAGAAATTAGAAAATGGAGAGAATGAAAAACAAATTTATGAGTTTTTAATAAGTCGTTATGGCGATTGGATTGTCTATAACCCAGGTTTAAATATTAATAGTTTAGCCTTATGGTTATTACCTTTAATCATCTTTATTACAGGCGGTTTCTTAATATTCAGATTAAATAGTAAGAAAAAAAAGTAGAATCTTTATTGCATTTCCGCTAATTTTATTAAATAAAGGCTCATAAAAATGAATTCAAAACTTACTAAATTTTTTGGAATAATTTCTTTGTTGTCTATCTCTCTAGTTTCAACAGCTAGATCAGAAGGCTTCACTTTTTCAGTTGGAAAATTTGATCATAGTGATGACAAAAAAAATGCTGCAATGTTACAGTTAGATTATGATTTTGATAAAACTCTTTTTGGTTCCCCAATTGGCGATTTCAAACCTGTGGTAGGATTTTTAGTAACAGATGATAGTGCCAAGTATGGTTATGCGGGCGTTAGATTAGATTATAAATTAGCTAATAATTCAGTTTTAATTAGCCCAAGTTTTACACCTGGTGTTTACGGAAAAGGTGATGGAAAAGATTTAGGCCATAGTATTGAATTTAAAACACAAGTTAGAGCGGCTTTAAATTTAAGCTCAACATCTAATATTGGTGTTTCTTACAGTCACATCTCAAACGCTAGTTTAGGTGATAAAAACCCAGGCGCAAATAATTACAGCATCAGTTTTCAAAAAAATTTCTAAAACTTTATAATGTCATTAGCTAGATGTTTTAATGTTGATGATTTTAGAAAGTTAGCAAAAAAAA
>AZOF01000031.1 GCA_000510845.1 alpha proteobacterium SCGC AAA028-D10
TTTTTTTTGAACTGGACCTGAATCTTGTCCTTTTGCATTGAAATCTTTATCTACTAATTCAATGTATGCCATTGTTGAATTGTCGCCAAAACGATTTCTAGTTCTAATAATTCGCGAATAACCGCCTTTTCTATTCTCGTATCTTTTAGACAAAACTGTAATTAATTTTTCTGCTGAGTCTTCATCCTGTAATTTTGATATTAAAGATCTTCTAGCTGATAAATCATTCTTTTTTCCGATAGTAATAACTTTATCAATTAATGGCTTTAATTCTTTTGCTTTTGGCAAAGTTGTTTTAATTTGCTCGTGCTTAATTAAAGAATTAAGCATATTTTTAAACAAAGCTTTACGGTGCTCTGAAGTTCTGTTTAATTTTCGACGAGCAATTTTGTGTCTCATTATTATTAATAGTTATCCTCTAATTTTTTAGAAAGTTCGGCAATGTTTTCTGGTGGCCAATTTGGAACTTCCATTCCAAGATACAATGACATTGTTGTAAGAACTTCCTTAATTTCATTCAATGATTTTCTTCCAAAATTAGGAGTTCTTAACATTTCACTTTCACTCTTTTGAACTAAATCTCCAATATAAATAATATTATCATTTTTTAGACAATTCATTGATCTTACAGACAGTTCTAATTCGTCAACTCTTCTAAGTAAGTTTCTATTAAATTCTGGCTCGGAAGGTTTTTTCTCTTGAATTGTTGCAACGGGCTCATCAAAGTTTACAAACATTGCTAATTGATCTTGTAAAATTCTAGCTGCGAAGGCAACAGAGTCCTCTGCTGTTACAGATCCATTCGTTTCAACTTCCATGGTTAATTTATCGTAATCTAATGTTAATCCTTCTCTTGCATTAGATACATTATAAGAAACTCTCTTAACCGGACTAAAAACAGCGTCAATTGCTATTAATCCTAATGGGGAATTGCTAGCCTTGTTTCTGTCTGCAGGAACATAACCTTTTCCAGTATTTACTGTTAATTCCATATGAAATTTAGTTTTTTCATCTAAGTTACAAATTACTAAATCAGGATTTAATATTTCGATGTCTGAATTTGGAGCAATCATTTTTGCTTTAATCTCACCAGGTCCTTTTGCATCTAAAATTAATTTTTTTGGTCCGGAAGTCTTTAAGTCCAAAGCTAAAGCTTTAACGTTAAGAACAATATCAGTAACATCTTCT
>AZOF01000032.1 GCA_000510845.1 alpha proteobacterium SCGC AAA028-D10
AAGTTGAAATATTAAAAGTAAAAAATATCAAAATAGACAATCAAGCTATTACAGATATTTTAACAATTAATGGTGTACGTTTTTCACTAGAAGATGGATCGTGGGGATTAATAAGAGCCTCGTCTAACAAACCTTCTTTGGTTGTGGTAACTGAAAGCCCTACATCAAATGAACGTAAGAAAAAGATCTTTGATTTTATAGATAGTTTACTACAAAAGACCGGGAAAATTGGCGAATACGATCAAAAAATTTAGTTACCTTTAGTCCAATACCCATAAACGCAACGAGTGCCACTTCTAGAACAATCAAAAACGTCGTTAAGAACACCATCAATAACAACCGTTAGATGTTTAGAGCAAGATACGATTAATGTGCCCATCGGCAGTTCTTCTTTTTTTAAATGAACCTTACAGCCTTGCCCTACAAACATAGTGGGTGTCCATTTCCATCCTAATTTTTCTAAATACTTATTTAATACCGCCCTATGAGTTCCAGTTCTTGGACTGTCGTTTCTTTGCTTTAAACTTCGAGCTAGTTTAGTTCTTGATGTATTTCTAAATTCTTCATTAGCTTTAAATAAATCATCATAAACTTTTTGGTAAGGCATGCCTGTTGCAATCGCAATAGATCTCACTACGCAGTCTCCTGCTTGGCCTTTATAACCAGCGGCTGCTCTACCGCCATCATTAACTTTTAATTCTAAATTGCTACTTGAAAATAGTCTTTTAAAAAAAAGCATAATAAATTTATTAAAACTTAAAAAAATTAATTATTTTCAACTATATTAACTGAGTTGTGCTTCACCATATCCAACATATAGTTTACTTTGTTAACGTCAGCATCACGCACTAACATATTATTGCTTAAATATCTTTTCCAATAATTAGCTCCATTAATTCCATGAAACAAACCAACGGTATGTCTCATGACCTGGTTAACACGAGTTCCCTTCTTAACTTCAGCTAAACAATATTCTACAATTTTTTTAACAACTTCTTCACGTGTTGGAACATCATCGTTATTAAATATTTCTTTTTCAATTTCTGCTAAAAAATATGGAGAATGATAAATAGATCTACCAATCATTACACCGTCAACATTGTTTAAGTGTTCTTTTATTTCTTCTATTTTTGTAACACCA
>AZOF01000033.1 GCA_000510845.1 alpha proteobacterium SCGC AAA028-D10
CTGATTGCATTAAAGAAAAAGAGTTTTTTCTCAATTTAAATTCTTTTTGTTCAATAGCTTTAATTTCTGAAGAAATAAATGAATTTAAAAAACTTCTTTTCAAACACATAGAGATTATAAGTCCCAAATGCATATTATTACTTGGTGCTACAGCGGCATTAGCAGTTTTAAATCATATTGGTCCATTAAGCGTAGTAAGAGGTAAATGGAAAAATATAAAAATTATTAATTCCTATTTTGATATTTTAACTACTTTTCATCCTGCTTTTTTATTAAGACAACCCGCGCAAAAAAAATCCACATTGGAAGATTTACTTGAGTTTAAAAGAAAATTAAGCAGTTAAGTTATTTATTTCTACTTAACAAGCCCATGTAATTTCATTATAAGCATTACAACACTAAAGCCCTCGTGGTGGAATTGGTAGACACAAAGGACTTAAAATCCTTGCCCTTTTTGGGAGTGCCGGTTCAAGTCCGGCCGAGGGCACCACAATTATGAGAATATTATTTATTCTTTTTTTATTAGTATCTTGCTCTAAAGATGTAAAAGTTCCATTTATTAGCAAAGATCCGGCAAAACCAATTAATGTTATAATTGAGAATGAGTTTGATATTACGTATTCTTTATTAACATTAGCAAGACAAAATGATGTTTGTCAGATGACATTAGAAATTAAAAACATTTCTAAAGAAGAAAAACGAAATTCATTATCAATAGAAGCCTATTCTTTTGCAGATAAAAAATACGAAGCTTTTGTTGTTGAAAAAAGATCAAAACCTAATGAGATTATAAATTCTACTGTTCAATTTAATGGAATTAATTGTGGAGATCTTAGAAAAATAAATTTCTATAAATGATATTATAAGTCTATATTTTTAACTTTTGGTGCGTTCTCTTCTATGAATTTTAGTCTTAAATCCGCATTTTTACCCATAATATTTGAAATTAATTTATTTGTTTTTTTATAATCGCTTGTTGGAACAGTTACTCTAATTAAAGACCTGGTATCAATATCCATTGTTGTTTCTTTTAATTGTTGAGCCATCATTTCACCCAATCCTTTAAATCTACTTATTTCGATTTTAGATCCTTTTTTTAGGTTCTTTAATAATTTAT
>AZOF01000034.1 GCA_000510845.1 alpha proteobacterium SCGC AAA028-D10
CTAGAGAAGAAATTTCAAAAATCACAAACTTAATACAAGAAAGAAGTATAGATGTTTTAGTTACTAGACTGAGACAAAAAATTGAACCAGATCCAAAAAATCCAAAGTACCTACAAACAGTCCGCGGCACCGGCTATGTTTTGTGGCTAGATTGAAATGCTAAGAAAAATATTTCCTAAAACTTTACTTTTTAGATCGTTATTAATTGTAATAGCTCCGATAATTCTTATTCAAATTGTCGTTGGAGGGGTTTTTTTTGATAGTATTTGGTATAAAACAAACAGAGGTTTGGTTAGATCTGCAGCTAACGAAGTAAATACATTCTTGGCTCTGTACCCTGAATACAAACAAAAGAACAAAACTAATGAATTAATTAATATTTATAAAGATAAAAGCGGCTTAATAATTTCAATCAAAAAAGAAACTCAGCAACTTCCATCAACAGAAACAGTAAAGTGGTACAGTTTATATGACAAAATTGTCCTAGAAGAATTTACAGATAAAATAAAAAATCCCTACTGGCACAATGTCAGATTTAACAGTTCGTTTGTTCAAGTATTAGTACTGTTAAATAAGAACGAAGTTATTGAATTTTTAGTACCAAAATCAAAAATAAGATCTACATCAGGTAGAATATTTGCACTTTGGATTACTGTACCTTCGTTAATATTTCTTTTTATTTCAATAATTTTTCTACGTAATCAAATAAGACCTATCGTTCATCTTTCTCAAGCAGCGGAAAGATTTGGTAAAGGTCAATTTGATAGTGATTTTAAAGTGTCGGGCGCTCTTGAAATTAGACAGGCTTCTTATGAATTTGAAAGAATGAAAAGAAGAATTTTAAAACACATTAGTCAAAGAACGGCTATGTTGTCTGGCATTAGTCACGATCTAAAAACACCTTTAACCAGATTAAAATTACAAATCGAACTTCTAAACAAAAATCAAAAATTAAATTCTCTAAAAGAGGAAATAACTGAAATGGAAAAAATGATTAATGAATATCTTGATTTTGCAAGCAATCAATATTCGCAACCTCTAGAAAAATTTGATATCATCGAATTAATTCAAAAT
>AZOF01000035.1 GCA_000510845.1 alpha proteobacterium SCGC AAA028-D10
GAATGCGACAGAACTTTAATAAATAGAAAAGACGATACTCCAAATAATGCAAAACTTTTTTTTCCTGACGGTATTGTTGAGTATCTAGATAGTGAGACTAAAAATTTTACTAAAATAAATGACAAAACATGTCATCATAAAAATAATTTTGATGACAATAAGGGAAAATTTGAATTTGCAATTCAGTGGCATAATGAAATTTCTGAATTTAAAATTTCTTTTTGTAACTCAGTACTAACTACTAACGGTGGAACTCACGAACAAGGTTTTAGATCTGGTATTGCAAAATCTATAAGAAAAATTGCAAAATTTAAAAATAACAAATTAGTAGCAAGCGCAAGCGCTGATGAAATACTATCGAATGCAAGTTATATTGTCTCAGTTTTTATTAATAATCCAGAATTTGAAGGACAAACTAAATCAAGATTATCGTCTGCTTATATTCAAAAATATTGTGACGCTTCTATAGCAAAATCAGTTGAAGATTGGTTTAATCAGCATCCTAAAGCATCAAATTCTATTCTCACTTTTATTGAGGGAAAAATAAGAGAAAGAAATCTACTAGATCAAAATCTTGATGTTGGTAGACAAAGTGCGACAAGAAAAATACGTTTGCCTGGAAAACTTGCAGACTGCACTAGTTCAAAAGTCGAAGGTACTGAATTGTTTATAGTTGAAGGAGATTCTGCTGGAGGTTCTGCAAAGCAAGCTCGAGATCGTAATTTTCAAGCTATTCTTCCTTTAAGAGGAAAAATATTAAATGTCAAAAACTCTAATACTGCAAAAATATTAGCTAACACCGAAATATCAAATTTACTTCAGGCGCTTGGTTGTCAAAGAAGAGAGAAGTATACCGATAAAGATTTGAGATATGAAAAAGTAATTATTATGACTGATGCTGATGTTGATGGCGATCACATAGCGAGCTTACTTTTAACTTTCTTTTTTTTCGAAATGCCAAATTTAATTAAAAATGGACACCTGTATCTTGCGGTTCCACCACTTTATAAACTTACTATATCAAACCA
>AZOF01000036.1 GCA_000510845.1 alpha proteobacterium SCGC AAA028-D10
GTTCTTGGAAAAAATACTATTAGAGCAATAAAAAAACATAGAGTTGTTGATTTGTTAAAAGAATATACTGATTGCGATATTACATTTGATATTAATTTCAATATATTAAAAATTATATTTAAACGAAATAATATCCAAAATATTGGACCGGTTTCCCAAAACTTTTTTTTACAAAAATTAGGAATTATGGAAAGAGCAGATCAAATAATCAAAAAACAAAATGCCACAACTAGTAAAAACTTAATTCTAAGTATTAATAAATTAATTAATCCAAAAGAAATGGGGGATACTTTTCATGCATTGGCTTTTTCTAATAAAAATTGCAAATTTAATCTTGGATTTATTTAATGATTTTTCATTCAAAAAAAATTAACAAAATACCTGGTTTGAAAAGTTTTTTTTTCACAAGAAAAAATGGGCTTTCTAAAGGAATTTACAAAAGTCTAAACTGCGGATTAGGATCTAATGATAAAAAAAAAATTGTTAAAAAAAATATTGCGATTATTTCAAAAAAAACTGGTTGTAAATTAAATAAACTAATTATGTTAAAACAATATCATAGTAATAAAATAATTAATTTTGATAATTTTTTAGTAAAAAAAAGATATAAAGCTGACGGAATTATTACTACATATCCTAATTTTTCTTTTGGAATTTTAACTGCAGATTGCGTTCCAATATTAGTTGCTGATAAAGAAAATAAAACAATGGCAGCTATTCATTCTGGATGGAAAGGTGCAAATTCTGGAATTATTGAAAATCTAATAAAAAAATTTAAACAAATGAAATCAAAAATATCAAATTTAATTGTGGCAATTGGACCCTGTATAGAGCAAAAAAATTACGAGGTAAAAGAAGACTTTGTAGAAAAGATTAAAATTAATAATTATGATTATAAAAAATATTTTATAACTAGGGATAGAAAAATTTACTTTAATCTAAGATTATTTGTAAATAACAAATTTTTAAGACTAGGAATCCCAAAAATAAATATTGATCATATTAATAAGGAT